>DAHVWT010000031.1 GCA_027327915.1 Elusimicrobiota bacterium | reverse complement strand
TCACCGAGGCGGTTTCAACCAAGGCGCTCCCACCTTCGCTCACGACCTCATGGTACGCCTTGCGTTCCCGGCTGTAGCCGGCAGGAGGGCCGCTACTCCCCGGCGGACGGGCTCCACGTGGGTCATCCCGAGGGCTACACCGCGACCGATATCCTTTGCCGCATGAAGAGGATGCAGGGCTTCGACGTCCTGCATCCGATGGGCTGGGACGCCTTCGGCCTCCCGGCCGAGAATTTCGCGATTCAGACGGGAGCCCATCCCGCCGAGATCACTCGGCGCAACATCGCCAATTTCAAGCGCCAAATACGCTCCCTGGGATTTTCCTATGACTGGAGCCGGGAAATCGCGACCACGGATCCGGGGTATTACCGTTTCACCCAATGGATTTTCATCAGGCTCTTCGAGAAGGGCCTCGCCTACGAAAGCACGGCGCCCATCAACTGGTGCCCTTCCTGCAAGACGGGGCTGGCCAACGAGGAGGTCTTCCGGGGAGCCTGCGAGCGCTGCGGGACTCCGGTCGAGCGCAAAAGCCTTCGGCAATGGTTTCTCAAGATCACGGCCTACGCGGACAGGCTCGAGAGGGACCTAGAGGGGCTGGACTGGCCGTCCTCGACTTTGGCCATGCAAAAAAATTGGATCGGGCGCTCGGAGGGAGCCGAGATCCGATTCCCTCTCGAGGCGGGCGGCCACGTCGCGATCTTCACGACCCGCCCCGACACGCTCTTCGGCGCGACCTATCTCGTCCTCGCCCCCGAACATCCCCTCGTCGCGACCCTGCCGACCGCGGAGCGGCGCGCGGAGGTCGCGAAATACGTTCGGGAGGCCCTCGCCAAATCGGAGATCGAGCGGGGCGAGCCTTCGAGGGAAAAGACCGGGGCCTTTACGGGGGCCTTCGCCATCCACCCCTTGACGGGGCGCAAGCTTCCGGTCTGGGTCGCGGATTACGTCCTCTCCGGCTACGGTTCCGGCGCCGTCATGGCCGTCCCCGCTCATGACGAACGGGATTTCGACTTCGCCGCGGCCTTCGGACTGGATGTCGTCTGGGTGGTCAAACCCGTCTCGGGCGATCTCGACCGGAAGTCGGCCTTCGTCGACGACGGCGTCTCGGTCGATTCCCCTCCCACGGAGGGCCTGCCGAGCGCCGAGGCGCGTCGCCGCATCACCGAGTTGCTTTCCGAGAAAGGCCTCGGCCGCGGGACCGTCCAGTACCGCTTGCGGGACTGGATCTTCTCGCGCCAGCGTTATTGGGGAGAACCCATCCCGATCATCCATTGCCCCGGCTGCGGCGCCGTTCCCGTGCCGGAGAAGGACCTGCCCGTCCTTCTTCCCGAGGTCAAGAACTACAAGCCTACCGGCACCGGGGAGTCCCCCTTGGCGACGATCGCGGAATGGGTTTCGACGACGTGCCCCCGCTGCGGCAAGCCCGCGCGCCGGGAAACGAACACCATGCCCCAGTGGGCGGGATCCTGCTGGTATTATCTGCGATTCCTCGACCCGCGCAACGCCGCTCTTCCTTGCTCCGGAGAGATCGAGCGCGCCTGGATGCCGGTCGATTGCTACGTGGGCGGCGCCGAGCACGCGGTGCTCCACCTTCTCTACGCCCGCTTTTGGCACAAAGTTCTCCACGATCTCAAGCTCGTCTCGACGCCGGAGCCCTTCCTCAAGCTGCGGCACCAAGGCATGATCCTCAGCTTCTCGTTTCGGGACTCCAAAGGCGCCTACCACCCCTACGAGGAAATCCGCTACGGCGCGGACGGCCGAGCGTCGCTCGAAAACGGGGAGCCTCTCGACAGCCAGATCGAGAAGATGTCGAAGTCCAAGAAAAACGTCGTCAACCCCGACGGGGTCGTCAAGAGCCACGGGGCGGACGCCTTCCGGCTCTACGAGATGTTCATGGGATCCTTCGAGGAATCCAAGCCTTGGGACATGCGCAACATCGAGGGCGTTTCGAGGTTCCTGCGCCGCATTTGGGCCCTCGTCGGGGACGGCGCGGGCGCCGGCCGGGAGCCCGGTCTCGAATCCCTGCGCCACAGGACCATCAAGAAGGTTACGGAGGACGTCGAGTCTTTCGGATTCAACACCGCGATCTCGGCCCTCATGATTTATTTGAACGAGATCCAAGCCCAAAAGCCCCCCTCCCGAATCGACCTGGAGACGCTTCTCCTTCTCCTTCATCCCTTCGCTCCCCACATCACCGAGGAGCTCTGGGAGAGGACAGGACACGCCTCCTGCCTCGCTCAAGAACCGTGGCCCTCCCACGATCCCCGCCTCATCGCCGAATTCCGGGTCGAATACGCGATCCAAGTCAACGGCAAGCTCCGGGCGACGATCGAAATCGAGGCCCAGGCGACCGAAAAGGCGGTCCTCGACGCGGCCCTGTCCCTCGACAAGGTCCGCGCCGTTCTCGCGGGCCGACCCCCCGTCAAAACGATCGTCGTTCCTCGCCGGCTCGTCAACTTTGTGGTAAAATAAGGATGTCTTGCGGCAATCCATGATCTTCCGACGCGCCCTCCCTCTCATGGCCCTCCTCGCCGGAGCGGCCGCCTGCGCCCCCGAGGGCACGGATGTCCAATACAATCCGGCGCCGCAGCTTATACCGCACAGCATCCAGAAGATCGCCCTGCGCCACGTCATCAACAAGACCCAGCAGTTCGGCCTCGAGGACAAGCTGACGATCGCCGTCCGCGACGAGTTCCTCAGAAACGGCCAATGGGAGATCGTGCCGGAAAATCAGGCCGCCGGCATCGTCCAGGTCACGATCAACCTCTACGTCCTGCAGCCCCTGACCTACGACGCCTCGCTTGTCCCCACTTCCTTCAAGCTGCGCATCGGCACCGACGTCCAACTCATCGACGTCAAGACTCACACCGCGCTCTGGGACCAGCCCAACATCGAGGCCATCCAGACTTACGCGGCCGACACCCTGCCCGGCGGAATGACCGAGGAAATGGCCAGGGAAGCCTGCTGGGACATCCTCGCCCGCGAAATCGTCCACCGGGTGATCGGCGGCTTCGGCATCGTGATGGGCACCGCGGCGCGCCGCATCTCGGGTGAAACTCCCTCGACCCCGCCCCCGGCGGAGCAAGAGGGCCCCAACACGCCGATCATCTCGAATCCCTATTAAAAGGGGCTCTCATGGCCGGGCGATCCAGCGGCATGATGACCCCCGGGGATTTGGCTCGGGAGTGGCAATCCGGAACCATCCATCCAGTCTACGGTTTTTGGGGTCCGGAATCGGAAGCCAAGGCCCGGGCTCTCGATCGGCTTAAGAGCCTCCTCAAGCTCGACGCGTTCAACTTGGTGGAATTTCCCCCCGCCGCGGGAGTGACGGCCGCGGAGCTGCGATCGGCCCTCTGGACCATGCCGGTCTTCGCCGAGAGGCGGCTCGTCGCTCTTAAAAACCCCAAGACCGGCGCCGAGGCCAAAAAGATTCTCGTCGAGTACCTGCAAAACCCTTCGCCCCAGACCGTCTTGGTCGTTTTCTCGGACGACTCGAAGATCGACGCCAAAGACGAGATCCAAAGGGAGCTCTCCCGCGCCGGCAAGGCCTGCCTCTTCGCTCCCTTGCGCGAGGGAGACGCCGTTGAATTCGTGAGGCGGCGCGCCAAGGAGATGGGCCGGGAGCTCGATGAGGAAGCCGCCTGGGCCCTCGTGAGCGAAGCGGGGACGAGCGCGGCCATCCTCTCCCAGGAGATCGAGAAGGCCGCGCTTTTTAACGCCGGAGGCGGGATGATCTCGAAGTCCGACGTGCTCGCCTGCCTGGGATTCCAAAAATCCTACGATCCCTTTGCTCTCGGTCGGTCCGTCGCGCTGCGCGACCGGGCCACGGCGCTCAAGAACCTGGGAGAGCTGTTCGCCCAGGGGCGCCCCGAGGAGCAGGCTTTCAAGGCGCTCTACCAAGTCTCCGCCGCGCTCTTAAAACAACTCAAGGCCTTGCGGATGATGCGCGCGGGCCGATCGCGGGAGGAGATCTACAAGGCTCTGCGGCTTCATCCGTACTGGGACAAAGACTATCTTGAGTCGGCGGGCCGGATTTCCGAGAAGGCCGCGGCGGCGGCCCTGCGGCGCTGCCTGCAAACGGAGGCGGATCTCAAATCAAAGTCATGGCTCGACGCCACGTTCGAAATCAAGCGGCTCGTCGCGAGCGTCTGCCGGATGGCGCCGCGATCTTCCTAGGAGGGCGTCTAGGCGGAAGCGCCGGCGGAGGCGGGAGCCGCCGGAGCCCGCATCTGGGCCGCCAAGCGCCTCATGAGCCTCGACTTCTTGCGCGCCGCCGCCTTCCAATGGATGAGGCCGCGGCGGGCCGCTTTGTCGATGAGAGAGGCCGCCTGGGAGGAGGCCTCTTCCAACTTGGCGCCGTCTTTCGCCGCGGCGGCCTTCACGGCGGCACGGGCGGAGAGACGGATATTCTTCTTGGCCGCGCGGTTGCGAGCGTAACGGCGCAGGGATTGACGATGCGCCTTGACAGCCGAGCGATGACGGTAGGTCTTCTTGGGGTTAGCCATGTCGAAGCCGTTATTAAAACAAGTTATCTCCCATGACGTCAATTCCTCAGGCAACCGTCCTTGATCGCAGCCACCTGCCCCATGCCTGCGGGGTCTATCTCATGAGGGACGGCGCGGGAGCGATCCTCTATATCGGCAAGGCCAAGGACTTGTCCGCGCGCGTCGCCCAGTACTTCGATGCGAGCCGGCATCCCCTCAAAAACGCGACGCTCATGCCGCTCGTGCGGCGCATCGACTACGTCCCCTGCGCCTCCGAGCGGGAGGCCCTGCTCCTCGAGCAGCGCCTGATCCGCGCCCGGCAGCCCTTTTTCAACGTCCTCTGGAAGGACGACAAGAGCTACCCTTACGTCAAGATCACGCTGGGCGAGGACTTCCCCCGCATCGTGCTGACAAGGCGCAAGGCCCCGGATGGGGGCGCGTATTTCGGCCCCTACCCCAAGGTGGCGCCCGTCAAAGCCCTCCTTCGCGATCTTTGGCGGCGGAAATACTTTCCCCTGCGGCCCTGCCGATGGAGCTTCGGCGTGGACCAGCCCCTCTCCGAGCGCAAGATCAACGCCTGCCTCTACTACCATACCCGCGAATGCCCCGCCCCCTGCGCCGGGCGCATCAGCCCGGGCGATTACCGCAGGATCGCCGAGCGCGCGGTCCTATTTTTCAGGGGAGATTACCGCCGCCTCAAGAAGGATTACGAACTCGAGATGAGGCGCGCCGCGGCGCGCCTCGACTTCGAGGGCGCCGCGCGTTGCCGCGACAACCTCCAGGGGATGGAACAGCTCTCCGAGCGGGTGCGGATGACGCGGGTCAATCCGGGGGAAATCGAAAAGCCGTTGGCCTCAAGCCGCGCCGTCGAGGAGCTCCAGCGCGCCCTCGGCCTCGATCGGCCCCCCTTTCACATCGAATGTTTCGATGTCTCCCATTTCCAGGGCCTGGCCCACGTGGCCGCCATGTCCTGCTTCCGCGGAGCCGAGCCCTTCAAGGACCATTACCGTCGTTTCAAGATCCGGACCGTTTCCGGCATCGACGACTTTGCCGCGCTTTTCGAGGTCGTGCAACGCCGCTACCGGAGGCTCTCGGCCGAGGGCGAGCTCCCGGATCTCGTCTTGATTGACGGCGGCCTGGGGCAGCTCCACGCGGCAAGCCGGGCCCTTCGGCAAGCCGGGGTCCGCATCCCCATCGCTTCCCTGGCCAAACGCCTGGAGGCGGTGTATACGCCCGAGACCAGCGAACCCCTGATTCTCCCGCGATCGAGCGAAGCCCTGAAGCTCCTGCAGCGCCTGCGCGACGAGGCCCACCGATTCGGCGTGACCTATCACCGACTGCTTAGACGGAAGGGCCTGCTTCGGGGTCGCGACGCGAGCTCTTAAGTTTTCCCCGCGAGCTCGCCCATGTTGAAGATGGGCATGTACATGGCGATGACGATGAACCCGACGATGACGCCCATGATGACGATCACGATCGGTTCGATCATCGAGGAGAGCCCCTTGACGGCCTCGTCCACCTCAAGGTCGTAGAAATCGGCGACTTTCGTCAGCATCTTGTCGAGACCGCCCGTCTCCTCTCCCACCGTGATCATGGAGGTCACCATCGGAGGGAAGATGCCGCTCTTTTTAAGAGGATCGGAGAGCTTTCCTCCCTCCCTAATCGAGTCGCGAGCGTCAAGAATGGCGCGCGAGATGACGACGTTGCCCGCCGTCTCCGCCACGGTCTCCAAAGCCTGCATATGGCTGACGCCGGCCGAAAGCAGCGTCCCCAGCGTCCTCGTGAACTGAGCGACGGCGGACTTTTTGAGCAGGATCCCGAACATCGGGAGCTTGAGCATCCTCTCGTCCACCCATCTCCTTCCTTGATCGGTGGCATGGAAGCGCTTGAAGCCCCATACCGACGCGAAACCAAGGGCGATGAGGACGTACCACTCGGAGCGCAGCCAGTCCGAGGCGTCGAGCACCATCTGGGTCAGCGCGGGGAGATTTTGGCCGAAGCTCGCGAAGATGATTTTAAAACGCGGGATGACCCATACAAGCAGGAAGATCGTGATGCTCGAGCACACGACGAGGATCACGATGGGGTACATCATGGCGGACTTGATCTTGGCCTTCAAGGCCTCCGCTTTCTCCAGGTACATGCTCAGGCGCTCCAGGATTTCGTTGAGGAGGCCGCCGGTCTCCCCGGCCTTGATCATCGAGATGTAGAGCTTGGAGAAGGCGTTCGGATGCTTTTTGAGGCCCTCGGAAATCGAGAGGCCGCTTTCGATGTCGGCCCGGACAGCGCCGATCACCTCGCGGAACGCCTTGCTCTGCATCTGGGATTCGAGGATGGAGAGCCCTTGGACGATCGGGACTCCGGAACCATTGAGGGTCGCGAGCTGCCGCGAAAAGATCGCGACTTCCTTGGTGGGGATCTTCGAACTTTTAAAAAACCCGAACAGCCCGCCGGCCTTCTTACGGCCGACTTCCAGAGGGCTGAGCTTCTGGGCCTTCAGCCGCTCGAACGCGGCTTTTTCCTCGGGAGCGTCGATGACTCCCGATACGACGTTTCCGTTGGCTGCGCGGGCTTTATAGGCGAACGTCGGCATTCCTTAATAAACCTCAGCTAGTATTGTGCCGGCACCGCCGCCGGGGCAAGCTTCTGCAGGAGCTTCCTTAAATCCTCCGGGTCGGCCGAGCGCGCGATCGCTTGGGGATATGTGATTTGGCGGCGAAGATAGAGATCAACCAGGGACTGATTCATGGTCTGCATACCCATGACGCCGCCCGTCTGGATCGCGAATTGGATCTGCTCGACTTTTTGCTCGCGAATGAGGTTGCGCACCGCGGCGGTCACGATGAGGACCTCCGCGGCCAAGACCCGGCCCGTCCCCGAGGCATGGGGCAAAAGTTGCTGGCCGACGACGGCTTGAAGGACGAAGGAAAGCTGGACCCGAGCCTGGGAGATCTGATGGGGAGGAAAGACATCGATGATGCGGTTGATCGTCTGGGCGCAGTCCGGCGTGTGAAGGGTCGCGAAAACCAAGTGGCCCGTCTCGGCGATCGTGAGAGCCGCGGAGATCGTGTCCGGGTCGCGCATCTCGCCGATGAGGATCACGTTGGGGTCCTCGCGAACCACGTGCTTGAGCGCCTCGGCGAACGTGTCCGTGTCCTGCCCGACCTCGCGCTGATTGATGAGGCATTTCTTGTGGGAATGGACGTACTCAATCGGGTCCTCGATCGTCACGATATGTCCCGTGCGATGGGCGTTGATGTAATCGATCATGCTTGCCAGTGTGGTCGATTTGCCGCAGCCCGTGGGACCCGTCACCACCACGAGCCCGCTGGGGAGCTTGACGAGGTCCTCGATGACCTTGGGCAGCCCCAGCTCCGTGAAGCTGCTGAACTTGTCGGGAATGAGGCGCACCGCGGCGGCGATGGCGCCGCGCTGGCGATAGACGTTCATGCGCAGCCGCCCCACGTCCCGGAAGCCGAACGCGACGTCAAGCTCGTTGGTCGCCTCGAATTTCTTGCGCTGGCTTTCCGACAAAAGCGAGTAGACGATCGTCTGGACGGACTCCGAATTGAGAACGGGGTAGACGGTGGCGTTGAGGGCGCCGTCGATGCGAACCATGGGCGGCGCGCCCGCGGTCAGATGCAGGTCGGAGGCCCCCCGATCGCGAATGACGCTGAAGAGCTCGTAGGCCGTGGGAAGATGGCTGCCGTTGAGGCCGGGCTGGCTCATGCGTCGGCCGCCGTGACGCGCAGCATTTCCTCGGCCGTCGTCGCCCCGGAGAGGAGCTTGCGGATGGCGCACTCCCGCAACGAAATCATGCCGTTCTTCCTCGCGGCATTGCGGATGTCCGACGTCGACGCCCTCTTGAGTATCATGTCCCGGAGAAGGTCGTTGATCTCGAGAACCTCGTAAAGTCCCTGGCGGCCGCGGTAGCCCGTCTTGGCGCAATGATCGCAGCCCTTCCCCCTCCACAGGGTCACCTTGCCGTTGTGGACGTGGAGACGATCCTGCGGGACGCCGAGTTTCACGAGCCAGTCCATATCCACTTCATAGGACTCCTTGCACTGCGCGCAGATGACCCGCGTCAAGCGCTGGGCGACGACCATGAGAAGGGCGGAGCTGATCAGGAAGGGCTCGACTCCCATCATGCCGAGACGGGTGATGGAGGAGGGGGCGTCGTTGGTGTGGAGCGTGGCGAAAACCAAGTGGCCCGTCAGGGCGGCGTTGACCGCGATTTGGGCCGTCTCGAGGTCGCGCACCTCGCCCACCATGATGACGTTCGGGTCCTGTCGCAGGAAGGAGCGCAGAGCCTCGGCAAAGGTCAGGCCCACCTGGTTGTTGACCTGGACCTGGTTGATACCCAAAAGCTGGTATTCCACCGGATCCTCGACGGTGACGATATTGACGCCCGGCGTGTTGAGGTTCGAGAGAGCCGAATAGAGAGTCGTCGACTTGCCGCTGCCGGTGGGCCCCGTAATCAGGTTGATGCCGTAGGGCGCCTTCATGCACTTGGAAAAGACGGAAAGGGCCTCGGGCTCGAATCCCAGCTGCGACATCTGCACCATGAGGCCGGAGGAATCCAGGACGCGCATCACGACCTTCTCGCCGTGGGCGCAGGGCAGCACCGACACGCGCATATCGACGGTCTTGCTCGAGACCTTGAGCTTGAGGCGCCCGTCTTGCGGCAGCCGGCGCTCGGCGATATTCAAGTTCGACATGATCTTGATGCGGGTCATGAGCTTGTTGTGCAGATGCGGGGGGGCCGCATGCTTGGGAATGAGGACCCCGTCGATGCGATAGCGGACCCGGGTCTCGGCGGGGAAGGGCTCGATATGGATGTCCGAGGCGCGGGCGGTGATGGCTTCGGCAAGGATGAGGTTGACGAGCCTCACGACGGGCGCTTCCTCGGCCGACTTCTCCAGCTCCGCGATGTCGAACTCGGTCGACGCGCTGATGGACTGGGCTTCGACTTCCTCCGCCCCCGCGACGCCGTTTTCGCTCACCAGCCTGTCGATCATCTCCTTGGCGCCGGAGTAGTTCTTGTCCAGGGCCGCCAGGACCTCGACCTCCGGCGCCAGAACCGCCGTGATGTTGAAGCCGGTGATCATCTTGAGATCGTCGAGGACCATGACGTTCAGGGGATCGGCAACGGCGACCGTCAGATCGCGCCCCTCGAGGGACAAGGGCAGGAGAAGATGCTGTTTCGCCATGGCGACGGGGACATGGGACTTGACGGCCTCGGGCACCACGGGAGGCGGCGCCAGGTGAACGTATTTCATGCCGCACTGCCGCGCCAGGAACTGGAGAAGCTCCTCTTGCGAGAGAAACCCGCTTTTGACGAGGACCGTTCCCAATTTCTCGCCGGTCTTGCGCTGGAGGGCCACGGCCTCGGCGAATTTCGCCGCTGTCAAAAGCCGTTCCTCGACCAAAATCTCTCCCAGCCTGCGCGACAATCCTAGGGAGACAACGGGCTCCGCGTTGGGCATAGATGGGCTATCGGGATCTACGAGCAAAAAGAAGGTTAGCCTCCAAATCCAAATTTGTCAATGGCGACGATATCGTCGCCATATCGCGTCCGTAGAATAAAATCCATTAAATAAAAGGTGTTTTTGAGCCGTTCTTCTTTAAGGACGACCGCCGATCTCAAAACGACGGAGAATGCGAGGCCACAGCGCCTGGGCCTTGAGCAGCCGCTCGGCGACCTCGCGCACGGCCCCCCGACCGCCATGCGAATGAGTGACCCAATGCGCCGCGGTCTTCACCTCGGGCCTGGCATTCGAGACGGCGACGGCCACGCCGACCTCGCGCATGACCGGGACATCCTGGAAATCGTCCCCGATGAACAGGGTCTCCCCCGGATCGCAGCCGGCGCGCCGGCAGATATCGCGAAAAACGTCCTTCTTGTCAAGGCGGCCCTGGACGATGAAGCGCACCTTGAGCATCTTGAGCCTAGCCTCCACGCCGTCCGAGCGGCGGCCGCTGATGACCCCGGTCATGAGCCCGCATTCCGCCAACCACATGAGAGAGTATGAATCCTGCGCGTTGAAGCCCTTCAGCTCCACCAAGGATTCGTCCGTGGCGATAAAATAAAAAAGAAGGCCGTCCGTGAGGACGCCGTCCACGTCCATCAAGACGAGCTTGATCCGGCGCAGGGCCCTTGTCAAAGCGGCGGGCCCCATCTTCCGCGACGTCAAAGACGTCCCGGCCGGCAAAAGCGCCTCTCCATGGCTTGGATCTTCAAGACGCGGCGCCGATGGCGGGAGGCACGGGAAAATCGCTCTGAAAGCCAGGTCCTCGTGATCCCGAGGGCGAGCCGAGTCGTTAGGACGCGAGAACCCAGGCACAGGACGTTGGAATCGTCATCGCGGACGCTCTGTTTCGCGGTGAAGACGTCGTGACAGAGGGCCGCGCGCACCCCTGGAACCTTGTTGGCGGCGATGGCGGCGCCGACCCCGCTGCCGCAGATCATAATTCCCCGGCGCGAGCGACCCCGCGCGACCTCAAGACCCA
This sequence comes from Elusimicrobiota bacterium, assembly GCA_027327915.1. Classification (GTDB taxonomy): domain Bacteria; phylum Elusimicrobiota; class Elusimicrobia; order UBA1565; family UBA9628; genus JAJZAK01. Next base: position 10,873 of record DAHVWT010000031.1, on the reverse strand, counting down.
CTCGGGCCGCGTAATCGGGGTAATCCGAGGGTTCGGCGTTCGCGGCTCCGACGTCGATCACCTGGTGGCCGAGGCCGGCGAGGGCGCGCTTCAGCCTTTCTTTAAGAAGAAATCCCGCGTGGTCCGAGCCTAGGGCTATTTTCACCGATTGATCGAGGGAATCACGATCGTGCGCGTGTCGTGGGTTGTCTCCTTCGGAAGAGCCTCGCCCGGGCCGAGAGGTTCGGCGTAGAGGCGGTTGAGGGCCTGCTCCAGGGCGTTCATCCACGGGACAACCGTCTCCCGGAGGTCCTCGGATGACGACGGATCGGTCATGGCGTGGATGAGGCGCTCGATGATTTCGCGGCGCGCGTCGCGGCTCGTGTTCCAGGAGACGCCGACGAGACGCCCTCCCGAGGCCGTGGTCGAGACCGTCACGTCGAGACGCCCCGCGGGCAGAACCTCCCCGGAGGACAACTCAAAGGACGGCATGTCGCGCATGGCCTGCGGAATGGGCGCCTCATAATCTCGGCCGAATAAATGAATCTTGATGCGCTGCTTGCTCCAGCCGAAGGGGTTCCGGACGGCTTCGAGATGGTAGATGCCGGGCTCGACTTGGGCGAAGAAAGCCCTGCCGGCGAGCAGCTCGATCTTGTAGCGCTCCGGCCCTTCGGGCTCCTCGAGATTCAAATAGGCCCGCGCGGAGCTGCTCTGCGCCCCGTTAGGCAGAGTCACCCGCACCGCCATCGCATATCCCGCCATTCCCGATGACGGCAGCTTCCCGGTCAGGGGAGCGCTGCCGCGGCAGCCCGTTAAAAGCAACAGGAGGCCCCAGAAGGAAACGGAAAGCGACGGACCATGGCCTTCTGTAGCCCTCTGTAACCTTCCGTTGCCTTCCGCGGCATTCATAGCTGGTCCATGATACTAGTTTCGGGGCCTGCCGATAACGATTTTGCCCAGATAATCCCCCAAGATGCCGCGGAAATCCTCCCCCGCCGTCGCCCGGCCGATCGCTCCCGACTGACAGACGCCGGCCCCATGCCCCCAGCCGGCGCCGGTGATCACGAAGCTCTCCACGTCCCCGCCGCGGGCATACTCGGGCGTCACTCGAAAAAGAGAGCTCCTCAGGCGGTCCGCGCCCCCGAGCGCCCGGATTTGCATCTCATCTCGCAGCACCTTCCGGCGCCGCGAGCCCGCGAGCAGGAGCGCTTGGACGCGGCCCGAACGGGATCGCCGAAGAACCAGGATCCGCCGAAGCCGTCCGAGGTGATATTTCTCGGCGAGCCTGTCTTCAAGCGAGCGCCGGGATAGGACCCGCACCCATCGAAAGTGCGACGGCGCGATGCCGTAGGCCGGACTGCAATAGGCGTCGGGCCAGGTCTCGAGCCAGCGCTTGAGCTTCCACGGGGAGTCCGGCCGCGGCGAGGCGGCCGCGACATCGACGATCGAAGGCCAGGTCAGACTGCGGTTCCATCCCGGCACGTCTCCTCCTCCCTCCGTCATCCCGCCGCAGTCCGCCGAATACACGACCGGCGCGGCGGCATGGCCCCGCAAGACGACCAGCTCCCGCGTGGCGGCGGCGGCGCGGCTGGCGCGGAAGGTCCAGGGCCTGAAGCCCCCGTAGACCTGGCAATGAGGGCTGTCGCAAAGATCGAACCCCGCCGCGGCGTGCCGACGCGAGCGGCCCTTGAGGAACAGGGCGTAACTGCGCGCGAGAACCGCCTGGACTTTGAGCGCCTCCATGGGAGCGTCGATAGGCATCTCGGACGCCGTAACGGCCGCGACATAGTTGGCAAGATCAACGATGTCGACAAACTCGAAACGCCTCGCGCGCGGCAAAACGCGAATTTCGATCATTCCCGGGTAAAGGCCTCGCGTCGCGGCGGCGCGGAAAAGCCTCGAGGACCAGTAAAGAAAGCCGTTATTTCGAGGCTTGAGATAGAGAGGCCCGCTCGACCATACGTTCGGCCCCGCGCCGACCCTCGCCACCATCAATGTCTTCCGGCCGAGACGGCGCAGGGCGATCTGGCACGGCTCTCGAGCCCTGCCCACGGCCAGCGCAGGGCCGTCCAGGCGGCGCCTGACCTCGTAGGCGGTGGTCGCGCTCGCCTCCGCGTATCGAAGGAGAGTCGGCCTCCCGTGGGAGTCGGCTCCAAGCCCGATGCGCAGCACGGCCCCCTCTTGCGGCGACCGGGCGCGGACGATGGCGTCGCGCACGAAGGCCGGCACGCGCGAAAAGCTCCTGGGCGCGCGAATGAGCGATGAGAGAAGAGCTCCGATCCTCGCTTTCTCAAAGGCTTCTCCCGTCTTGGATCGCGGCTCCATCCGGAGAAGCTCTCGAAGCTGCAGCGCGCCCAACAGTCCCGCTCCCGAGCGCAAATAGGCGCGGGCGAGAGCCTCCCGCGCCTCCAGGAAATAGGCGTCCGCGGCGACGGCCTTGGCGAAATAGCCGATGGCTCGGCTGGAGCGGTCGAGGCGCTCATTCGCCTCTCCAAGCTCGTAGAATAGGAGCGCCCAGCGCGGCTTGATCCTCGCGGCCTCCTTGAAAAAACCGATCGCCGCGCGAAAGCGCCCGTCGTCGAGGCAAATTCGCCCCATCCCGATATAAGCCAGGGCGTCTCCCTCCGTCGCATGCAGGGATTCCTCGAAATAAGGTCGCGCTCGTCCGGGCTTGCCTGCCCGGTACCAGGCCCATCCCGCGGCATCGAGGACGTCCGTCGAACGCGAAATCGAAGCCGCCATCTCGTAGAACCCGGCCGCGACCGCGGGGCGCCCCATCTCCTCCGACAAGGCCCCGGCGTCGAGCAGAGCCTCCAGCCGCCCTTCATCGCGGCGGCGGCTCAACCGCTCGTAGGCTTTAAGGGCCTCGGGGTATCGTCCCTGGAAATAAAGCGTCTGGGCTCGTTTGGAAGGCGAGGTCGCCAAGGAAGGCGACGGAAGGCAACAGAAGGCCACGAAAGGCCAAAGAAATCGTCGGCGCCTCATGCTGCTGCCTGCCGCGGCCTGCCGCAGCCTTCCGTGCTCTCTCGATCGCACGCCACATGGTAGATTATTTGGCGAAAAAGAATAGGAAATCGGAGCGGGCGATGGGAATCGAACCCACGTCCGAAGCTTGGGAAGCTTCTATTCTGCCATTGAACTACGCCCGCGTTGAAAATTGATCTTATCAAGTTTGACAGAAATACTCAAAACTGGTATTTTGCGCAAGTCATACGACGACTTCTTTAAGGAGGATCGCATGCTTAACCAAAATGATTGGCAGTTCTTTTTCCGCTGGCTCCACGTGATGGCCGGAATCACCTGGATCGGGCATCTCTACTTCTTTAATTTCGTGAACGTTCCCTTCCAGGCGGCGCTCGACGACGCGGGGAAGAAAGCCGCCAACCCCAAGCTTTTGCCGCGGGCTCTTTGGTGGTTCCGATGGGGCGCCATGATCACCTTCCTCTCGGGCCTGGTCATGTACGCCCTCGTCTACATGTACGACCCGGCGACGGGAGGCTTCGAGGCGATGGGTCCCCGCCACCCGAGCCCGTGGATTCTCATGGGCATGTTCTTCGGCGTCATCATGTGGTTCAACGTCTGGTTCATCATCTGGCCGATCAACCGCAGGATCCTTTCCGGCCAGATGCCCGCCGAGCTCCTGGCGGGCGCCCGGCGAAAGGCCTATCTCGCCTCCCGCACGAACACCTACCTTTCGGGGCCCATGCTCTTCGGCATGCTCGGCGCCAACCATATCAACACCCAAAGCCCCAAGGCGCTCATGGCCTCCCTGATCGTCGGTTTCGCGGCTATCTGGGCCGCGATCTGGCACTCGAACAAGGTCGGCAAGACGGTTTAAGAACAGTCCCAAGCTCCTACGGCGCCTTTGGCCGCGATTTAGCGGATGAGCTTGAGAAACTCTTCCCGGGTGCGGACGTCCTTGGCGAAAACGCCGCGCATCTTGCTCGTCACGGTCGGGGAATGGATGCTCTCGGCGCCGCGCATCTCCATGCATAGATGCCGGGCCTCGATGACGACGCCCACCCCCAAAGGCATCAAATAGCCTTCGAGCGTTTCCGCGATCTGGTAGGTCATGCGCTCCTGGACCTGGAGGCGCTTGGCGAACACATCCACGAGTTTGGGGATCTTCGAGAGCCCGACGATCCGGCCGTCCGGAATATACGCGACGTGGGCGCTGCCGAAGAAGGGCAGCAAGTGGTGCTCGCAGAGGGAATAGAAGGTGATGTCCTTCACCAGCACCATCTCGTTATAGCTTTCCTTGAATACCGCTCCGTTGAACACCGCGGGGATATCGGCTGAGTAACCGGAAGTGAGCTCGCGGATGGCCTTCGCGGCGCGGGCCGGCGTCTTGAGAAGCCCCTCGCGGCCCGGGTCCTCCCCGACGCCGACGAGGATGTCCCGGTAGCGCGACGCGAGGGCGTCGAGCGCATCCGCCCCGTCGATAGCCCCTTCCCCGTTGCGCCGGCGATTCCTTACGGGCATAAAAACTCGATCAAGGTCCTCACGATGGCCCCTGTCGCCCCCTGGGCCGCGAGGGAGCCTCCGGAAGAGCTCCACGATGGCCCCGCGATGTCCAGATGAACCCACGGAAGCCCGCCGGCGAACTCCTCGAGAAAAAGCCCGCCGATCACGGTTCCCCCCTCCCCGCGCACGCGTCCCATGTTGCAGAGATCCGCGACGGAGCTCTGGATCCATTCCTTATAGTCCGCCACCAGCGGGAACTCGCAGAGAATCTCCCCGGCGCGACGCGAGGCCTCCAGAAGCCCGCGCAGGAGCGCCCGGTCCGTTCCCATCGCGACACCGACCTTGGGGCCGAGCGCCGTCACGGCGGCGCCGGTCAGGGTCGCGACGTCGATGAGCGCGTCCATTTTTTCACGGACCGCGTAGCTCAGGGCGTCGGCGAGGACGAGACGTCCCTCCGCGTCGGTGTTCAAGACCTCGATCGTTTTCCCGTTCATCGCGCGGACGACGTCGCCGGGCTTCAAAGCGTCGGGGCCCGGCATGTTGTAGGAAAAAGCGCAGAATCCATGGACCTCGATCTTGGGCTTGAGCCTCGGCAGAACCTTAAAGACCGCCAGAACGGCCGCCGCGCCGGCCATGTCGCGCTTCATGGTCTCCATGCCGGCGGGTGGCTTTAAGCTCAGCCCCCCGGAGTCGAAGGTGATCCCCTTGCCCAGGAGGCCGATCTTCCTCTTGGCGCCGGGGCCGCGATAGCTCAGATGGACGAAGGCGCACGGCTGGGCGCTCCCCCGCGAGACCCCCAGCAAAGCGCCCATCCCCAGGCTCGACATCTCCTGGGGTCCCAAAACCTCGACCGAGACTCCCGCTCCCTCAAGGGATTTCGCGAACTGGGCGAGGGCCCGGGGCGGTTTGTCGGACGGGGCGCGGTTGCCGAGATCCCTCGCCAGGAACACCGCCTCGCAGGAAAGCTTCGCCCGCTCGAGGGCCTTTTCGGCTCGCCGCCGCTCGGAGCTCCGGCGGACGAGGAGCTTGGCCCCCTTGAGCCTTCCGGGCTCCGCCTTCTTGTACTCGTTGAAACCGTAGGCGGCGAGCATCATCCCCTCGGCCGCCTCCTGGACCCGGTCCGCCGGGTCGAAAGCGAGGGCCTCGAATCGCCTTTTGGCCGCATGGGCGAGAGCGCCGCAAGCGCGGCGGAGGCTCTCCCCTCCAAACCGGGACTGGGGGCCCGCCCCCGCGAGGAGCACCCTGCGTTCAACGCCCTCCCAAGGGACGCAAAGAGAGGCCGTCTCGTCGAGCTTGCCCCGGAATCCATCGGCGTCGGCCCGCGCGGCGATCTCCCGGCGAAGGCCGGGGGCGATTCCCGCTCCCCCCAAGATCGTACCGCCCTCAAGAGCCGCGAAGCCCAGGGGGATTTCGGCGGGAAGCTCCTTGGCGTCCGCCAATGAGATTTCAATCATATCGCGGGTGTCTCCTTGTTGGGCCGGGCGGCGATCTTCCCGTGCCGGTTGAGCGTCTCGATGTCCTCCTCCTCCCAAGCCGACTGGTACTCCTTACAGCGACAATAGTCCACCATGCAGGCGCGTCCTTCCTTAAATAGCTCGAAGTTGGGATCGAAGATGCTCCCCAACGATTGGTCCCCGTGGCAAAGCTGGCCGCAGCGATAGACCCGGCCGTCGCCTTGGACGACGGCGTAGCGTTGCCCGGCCCCGCAAATCTTGCCGTTGATGGGAATGGGATCGAGGCCCACGGTTTCAGCGCTGACGTCGCAGCCGATCACGCTCTTGATCCGGTCTTTCTCCTCGGGGGTGTAGGCGTGGGGGTACTGGCCGCCCTGATGGCTCCCCCAGAAAATCGCCATGTTCATATAGATGCCGCGCCCCTCGAAGCGCTTTTTAAACTCCGCCATCGGGCCCATTTGCGGCGGGTAGGCCAGATAACAGACGTTCGCTACGAAGCCGGCGCGGCGCAGGAGAAGAACGTTCTCGACGAAAGGCTCGAACTCCCCTTGCAACGGATGGAAAGTGCAGTCGAGCTCCACGCGCGAGGGATCGGCTTTCCTGACGAAATCACGAAAAGCCTCGGTCTGCGAGCAATTCGAGGTCACCTGGATGTCATGGAGCTCGCAGACCGTTCGGACGACATCCGGGAATTTGGGGTAGGTGAAGGGCTCTCCAGCCGTGATGCGCAGTTGGCAGCGCCCGTATTTCTGATGAATGCGCCCCCAGACCTCCCGCCACTCCTCCGGAGTCTTGTAGTTGCTGTTCTCCGCGAGCTTGGTCCAGCCGGTCGTCGTGTAGAAGCAGTAAGGGCAACGGTAGTTGCAGGAATAATGCATGTCCCAGGCGAAGACCACCCGCCGTCTCGGCAGGCGAGAGTCCATGTTTAAAGGAAGGGAATCACTCATAAAATGTGGACATTGCGGTGAGGGAGCAATTTGGGGGGTCAAACCGTATTCTAAGTAGGTTCGGGAGGTTGTCTAATGGGTAAGACCACCGTCTCTCAAGCGGATGATCCGGGTTCGAATCCCGGCCTCCCGAACTCAGGGGCCCGCCGGAGGCTGCAAGAGACGGATCCGGCGGCCCCGGCGGAATTCTCCCAATCACGGCGTGGATTGACATTAGAAGAGCCGATGGTATACTGATATCGCCGCTTGAGAGACGTCCGTTAGACGGCCGCAAAGGCTCCGGCATGGCCGGAGCCTTTGTTCTTTCCCCCACCTCCTTCACGGCAGCCACGCCCCGGCCTTCTCGGGGGCCTTTTCGTCGGGGATCACTTTCCACTCGTCGCAGGGGCAGAACTCGACGTCGCAGGGCGCGGGTTCGGGCATCAGTTCGAAGGACTCGTCGAAGAAGCGCCCAAAGATGGCGCGGTCCCCGATCTGGCCGCAGCGCGTGACATTGCCGTCCGGGAGGAGAAGCGCCGAGCGATGGCCGGCACGGCAGAGCATCCCTCGATGGCGCTTGTGCTCCATCCAATCATCCTTCATGCCCAGCAGGCGCTTGTGCTCCTCGTTGTAGCCCTCGGGATACTTGACGCCCGCGTGCTCCCCGACGAAGGGGATCACCTTGAGGCTGTGTCCTGCGGCGACGAAACGGTCCAGCGTGGCGTTCAGCCGGCCCAGGAAGGGCGGGTAGGCGACGAAATTGTTGCAGCCCTTGAATCCCCGGGAACGGATGCGCTCCAGGCGCTCGATAAAAGCCTCGATTTCGTGATATTGGGGATGAAAGCTCACCGAGAGCGAAACCCTCTCCGGATCGACGGTGTCCAGGAACTCCGGCAAGTGGAGCGAGGTGTTCGTCGTGATGTTGATCGGCCAATGGATCTTGGAGAGCCGCCGGATGATCTCAAGGAAATTCGGATAGGCAAACGGCTCTCCCCCGTTGATCGTCACGTAGGCCCGGCCGTATTTCTCGTAGAGACGCTTCCAATGGCCCATCCACTCATCGACGGTTTGATAGACGTTGCGGCGCCCGTATTCCGCCCATTTGCCGTCGAAAAAGCAGTAGGAGCAGCGATAGTTGCAGCTCCAATGGATGTTCCATGTGATCCGGATCGCGGGATCGCTCATGGTTTTTTCAGCGCCTCGTGGTATTCCTTCACGATCTGCTTGTCGTCCTTGTGCCTGTGGATCACATGGGCGCGCCAGTCGTTGACGCCGATCGGATTATGCCGCGGGCATGTCGTGAGGCATCCCCCGCCGGTTTTGAGCGCCCGGCGGATCGAGCGGTAGCTCGGGCCGTTCCAGATCTCCTGGAACGTTTTCTCGTTCAAAGTCTCGCGGAAGCCTCCGTAGACGTCGCAGGGAAGGACCCCCCCGTCGGGGTTGAACATGATCTGATGCCAAGGCTCGATGCAGGAGCCGGCCCGGGGCGCCCCCTCCTCTTTGAGGCCGAAAGGGTGGGGAAGGCTCACGTCCATCTTGAGCTCGTCGGCGACTTTTCTCGCCTCCGCGATCACGCGGTTCGCCAAGTCTTGTTTGAAGTAGAGAGACAGGTACTTCTGCTGCGCCTCGTAGATGTAAAAATACCCGGCGATCACCCGGTCGGCGCCCAAGTCCCGCGCGAAGCGGATGAAATCGGGCAGGCTCTCGGCGTTGAGCGTCGTCATGACGAACATGCAGTAGACGCGCGTCTTCGCCGGGTCGCGCTTCTCCATCAAGGAGCGGATGTTTCCCATCACGCGGTCGTAGGCCTTGTAGCGCATCATCTTTTCGAAGGTTTCTCGGTCCGCGGCGTGAAGCGACAGCTGCAGCGTGTAGCGGCTTTCTCCCGCGACGATGAGATCGAGCAGCTCGGGCTTGAGATGGGACGCGTTCGTCGCGACGTATTTATCGACATGGGGCAATTGGCGGTTGAAATGCTCGAGGATGCGGGAAGCCTTCGGCAGGCCCAAAAACTCCCCCGAGCCCGTGAGGATGAGCTCCCGCGCGCGGCGCAGCACGGGCAGGACGCTCGTCCCGTATTTCCCGAAATACTCGTCGATGTCGAAGATCGGATAGTCGTAGCCCTTGGAACAGAAGACGCAGTCCGCGTTGCAGACGGCGTTGATCTGAAGAAACACCACTTGCGGCGTGCTGGTCAGGATGATCCGCTTCTCGGCCCATTCCCGGTTGTTGAGCGCGACGTTCTCGTCGCGCAGCGCCTCCAGGCAGCGCCGCCGCCGCTCTTTAAAGGGAATGGGAGATGGGGGCCGGAGGTGAGGCGAATTCCTCAAGTCGGAAACCGCCTTGAGAGCTTCGGCCGTCGTCATCGTCTGGCTCCCCTAACCCCTATTCCCCATCCCTATCTGGCGCAAGCTGGTTCGGGCTTTTTATCGTCGCCGCGCCGGCATTCCGAATCGATAAGTTCCAGCGTCATCTCGACGCGGCGCACGAGGGCTTTGAGCGCGGCGGGCTCCACGCGCTCCTCTCCCCAATAGAGGACGCATTCCCCGTTCTCGACGGCGGCGCGCGCTCCGTTGGCGAGGCGTTCTTGGAGGCCGACAGGCGCCGCCTCGCCCCCAGGCCAGGCCCGCGAGATGCGGCGTTGGGCCGAGAGCAGCGATTTCAAGACCGGCAAGGCCTCTACAAGGCGCGCTCTCGTCGGCCGGTGATAGAGGTCCAGCTCGAGATAGTCGAGCGCCTGGCGCAGCGCGCTCAAAGGCTTGCCCGCGAAGTCGTGGTACTGCATCAGGCTCTCCAAGTCGTTCTGCTCGAGGCTCCCGTTAATGCCCTTATAGGCGTCGAGGCCCAGCGACAGGACCAGCTCCCGAAAGCGCTTATACCGCGACAGGCGCACGGGGTAGGTGTTCCGGCCATCCTCGGATTCCCAGAAGAGATTATGAAATTTGCCCGGCTTCATCGCGCGCACGCCGAATTCCTCTTGATGCGCGTGGAGGTAGGACCTCTCCTCGAGGCTGGTCAGCGTCGCGCTGCCGTAGACGCGATGAAGGGAGCCGCGATTGTCCCGGATAAAGTCCAGGGTCTTCTGGAAATCCTCCTCGGTCTCGCCGGGAAATCCGAACATGATGTTGATCGTCGTGTTGATCCCCGCCGCCTTCGTATCGCGCAGAACTCGCGAGGCCGTCTCATGCGTGTAGGGCTTGTTCATGAGCTTGAGCACCCTCGGCGATCCGCTTTCCACGCCGTAGATGATGTCGTGGCAGTTGGCGAGGCGCAGGTCCATCAGGAGCTCCGCGGTCATCTCCGGCCGGATGATCGCGTTGATCTTCCAGCCGAAGAAGTTCCGCTTGTCCGCGAAAATAAAATCGAGGGCCAGCTTCGCGAAACGATGAAGCTCGGCGGGCGCCCCATTGGCGGTGATGTCGTGGAACTCGAAATGGCAGCGCGCGGGGAAAAGCTTCTTGTGGTGCGCGATCTCGGCGAAGATGCGTTCCCCGCTCATATAGGCATAGCCCTTCCAGAAGGCTCTGGCCGAGCAGAAGCGGCATTGCCAAACGCAGCCGCGGCTGGCCGCGAAAGGAAGTCGCACCGGGTCGCTATAGAGATCCAGCGGCAGGCCGGTGAAATCGGCAAAAGGGACCTTGTCCAAGTCCTTGACGGGAACCGGCGGACCTCCGTTGACGACGAGCCCGCCGCGCTTCATCCAGACGCCCGGGAGCGGATCGATCTCTCCTGTACGGGCCATGCCGTCCAAGAGCCTTGGGAAGACTTCATCCCCCGCGCCCTGGACAACGGCATCCACGGCTGGATCGGCGAGCGCCGGCTCGATCGCGTCGCCGAAGAAAAAAAATTGCCCGCCCAGAAGCACCTTCCGGCTCGGAGCGCTTTTCTTGATGAGCCGCGCCAATTCGAGGGTCGCCAAATAGGAGCCGCTATTGACCGAGAAGGCGATCAGCGCGGCATCTGTCTCTAGAATCTCCTCGATGATACGCCCGATCGACGCTTCCCGGTCCGAGAACAATTTCCGGACAAAATCCGGCTGGTTCCAATAAT
>DAHVWT010000030.1 GCA_027327915.1 Elusimicrobiota bacterium | reverse complement strand
TGCACCATGTCCACCGCCGGCCAGGCCGCCAGATCACGGCGCAGCCGCTCGAGATCGACCGCGCTGCTGGCTGCCGGCTGCGGCACGATGTGCAGCACATTGGGCAATGGATTGCTGCGCAGCGCATCGAGCGCGGCGCCGAAGCCCGACAAAAGGGTGAAGGCCGCGATGCCGCGAGGATGGCTCAAGGCCTCTCGTCCGCCCGCGAGGCTCCTGGCCGCCCAAGCTCCGAGCCATGCCTCAAGGGCGTTTCCCGCGGCGATCGGGAAGGCGATCCCAACCGACTGACCGGAGGCGGCGCTCACGAACAAGGAGCCCAGGAAAACGCCGGGCCAAAGCCAGCCGCCGCCGAGAAGGAGCGCCGCCACCGCGATGCCGGAAGGCAGCCACACCGGGGTCGCGCCGGGAGGGACGAAGGAAAGACGCAACGAAAGGCGCCCGGCGACAAAATAGACCGCCGCAAGCGCCGCGGTCCACGCGGCGCGCCGCCAGAAGGCATCCCCCTCTTGCGCCGCCGAGCCGCCGCCTCCCCCCTCCATCCCCCTCGCCCTGAACATGGCCTCAGCTGTATTTTTCAAGCAACTCCCTCACGGTCGACAACAGCCGCTTGCGCGTGACGGGCTTCGTGAGGTACGCCGTGCCGCCCACGGAGAGGTTCCTCATGAAATCCTCGTCCTCCTTGCAGCCTGTCAGGAAAAGGACCGGCAAGTGCGAAAAACGGCGGTCAGAGCGGATCTGCTCGCAGAGCTTGAATCCATCGAGCCCCGGCATGCGCACGTCGAGAATGACGAGGTTGGGCTCCAATCCGTCGATCTCGTTGATGAGCTCCTCGCCGTCCGCGAGTCCGATGTGCTCGTAGGAGTCCTTGAGCCAGTCCCGCACGATGGTCTGGAAGTCCGGGTCGTCGTCCACCATCAGGATCATCGGCCGACCCGCCTCTTTCTCCACCATCACTTCCTTCTCCCCGGCTCCGGCTCCCGCTTTCCTCATGGCTTCCTCCCGGGCGCGGCGTCCACTTCATGATGGCTGGGGAGCGTAAAGTGGAATCTCCCGCCGCGCCCATCGCCCGATTCGGCCCAAATGCTCCCCCCCTGACGCTCGACAATCTCTTTACAGATGGCCAGCCCTAGGCCCGTTCCCCTGTAGCCGTGGCCGTCGGAACGCCGGCTGATCTGGACGAATTTGTTGAAAAGCTCCCCGACCCGATCCGCCGGGACGCCCGGGCCGTCGTCTTCAACTGAAAACTGGACGTAGTGGCGCTTCTCGAGAACGCCCGACGCCGCCGCCCTCGGCGCGGCCTTGGAGGCGCCCTTCCCGCGCGGCTCCGGAACGCCCCGCGAAGCTTGCGGCCGGGCGCCGTCGACGGAGCTCGCGCGAATGAGGATGCGGCTCTTAGCGAATCGCAGGGCATTGTCGACGAGGTTGCTCAGCACCTGGACGAAGAGATCCGGATCCGCGTGAACGGACGGCAGATCCTCCTCGATGTCCTCGTCGATCGTGAGGCGACGATCCGCCGCCAACATTCCGAACCCCCCGGCGATGTCATGAAGGACCTCCGCCGTCTCGATGGCCCGGTAGCGAATCTCGGCCCGGCCCGACTCCAGACGCGAAAGGTCGAGGATGTTGTCCACGATTTTCTGAAGGCGTTGAATGTTCCTGTTTTGAATCTCCATGATCTTCTCCTGCTCCTCGGACAAGGAGCCGCAAAGCCCCTCCCGCAGGTTCGAGCAGGCTGCCTTGACGATGGTCAGGGGGTTGCGCATCTCATGCGAGACCGCGCTGATGAATTGGTCCTTGATCTCGTCAAGCCTCCGCCGCTCTCGAACCTCGGCCTTGAGCTGCTCCATGCGCCGCAGTTCCGTGATATCCCTCAGCCAGGCAAGGCGCGCGGGCCTCTCCCGCCATTCGATGTCGGCCATGCGCACCTCAAGGATCCGCGCGCCCCCTTCCGAGGAGATTTCCATCTCCCCCGAGGCGGAGCCCTCGAGAGGCCGGCCCAGAAGCTCCGATTTCTTGCGGCCCAATAGGATCTCGGCCCGGTCGTTGACGTAGGCGATATTTCCCTCCTCATCGGCTATCGCGACGCCATCGGGAGCGCGCTCGACGAGGCCGCGGAGGTTCGCCTGCAGGCGGTAGCGCTCGACGGCGTAGCCGATGGCGCGCTTGAGCGCGTAAACGTCGAAAGAGCCCTTGACCAGGAAATCCTGGGCCCCGAGCTTGAGGGCCTCGACGCCGACCTTCTCATCGGACAGCCCCGTCAGGACGACGATGGGGACGTCGCGGGCGCGCGCGAAAGCCCGGGAGACGGTCTCCAAGCCCCGGCTGTCCGGAAGCGTCATGTCGAGCAAGATGACGTCGGCGCCGTGCTCGTCGAGCATCTGGATGCCCGACTCGAGCGTTTCGGCGCAGTCGAAGACGAACTTAAAGGAAGGCCAATCCGGGGCCGCCAGGTAGTGCATGATGAGGAGGCTGTCCTCCGGATCATCGTCGATCAAGAGGCCTTTAATGACCCTCTCCGGCTGATTGGGGTTCACAGGACCTGCCACCTCGTCGCGGGCGAGCGAACGATCGGCCACTCGACCGCCTCGAACCAATACTTCACGATGATCATCAACAACCCCGCGAACTGAGCGTAGCTCGACGGCTTGCGGGCGTAGGAGTTGGCGCCGAGTTCGTAGGCCAGATTAATATCCGCGGTCGCGTTCGAGGTCGTCAAAATGACGACGGGGAGGCAACGCAAAGCGGGATTCGCTCGGATTTCGCTCAAGGCCTGGCGGCCGTCCTTGCGGGGCATATTAAGGTCGAGAAGGAGAAGAATGCGGGGATAGCCGTCGCCGGCTCCAGCCCCAATCTCCGCAATTTTTTCCAAAAGAAACTCGACGAGCTCGATGCCGTCCTTGACGCGGAAAATCTCCCCCGCGTATTGGGTGTCGTGAAGCGCCTTCAGCGTGAGGAGATAGTCGTCGTCGTCATCTTCTGCGACCAGAAGCGCGTTGGCCGATGGTTTTTGGTGTTCCAACATATTGTGACCTTGTCCTCATCCGGAAGGAAGGCCGCGAACGCACGAGGGCTCTCCTTACGATTGATATGTACCAGTGCTCCCGGTTGCCAGCAATGCGCCCATGGTCACCCGATGTCACCCATTCAAAAAGCCGCGGAAGGCTCTTGTTTCCGCGGCTACCCGATGAGTTCGTAGCCGTCGGAGGTGGTCTTGATGCGACGCCGCTCGGTGTCGATCAGGGCGTGGCGAAGCCGGTGGATCGCCTGCTTCATGGCGTCCACCTGGGAAGGAGCGTAGCCCAGGGCTTTCAATAGCTCGACCCGGGGAACTGGACCCGCGCTTTCCATCAGCCTTTTTAATAGAGCGAACTCCTTGGGAGGAAGTGTCGAGACCAGCCGGTCGTTGATCCAAACGGTTTGGAATCGCGGGTCGGCCCGGATCTGGCCCTTGGTGATGTTTACGGCCTCGCGCTCCGCGGCCGCGCGCGGGGGGGATTGACCGAGCACTCCCTTGATGAGACGGGTCAACTCCTGGATTTGGACGGGTTTGCGCAGGCAGGCGGCCGCGCCCATGGTCTCCATGGCGCATTTGAGCATGTTGGCCTCGTCGCCATAGGAGGTCACGACGACGGTCGGAATGTCCTTGACGGACTTTTGTTCCCGGAGCTTCCTTAAAAAGTCGATCCCGTTCATGATGGGGAGCATCAGATCGAGCAGGATCAGGTCGGGGTTGACGGAAAGGACTTTCTCAAAGCCCTCCCGGCCGTTCCAGGCGTAATGCATCTCGTAGCCCTCGCGAAAGAGGGCGCGTCCAATGACGCGCTGAAGGTCCGCGTCATCTTCAACGCTGAGGATTCTAGCCATGGTCCGTTAGTTATAGCATACGCGGGCCGGATGGCCGGTGTAAAGCCTGGATGACGATTATGTAAGAGAAAACTTCGTCAGGAGGGGGACGATCATGCCGCGGATCGCGGGGTCGGGATGCTCCCTCGCGGAGGAGATGATCCAGACGTCCTCCTCGATTCCCGGCTCCCTCCCCCACACCGCAACGAGCCGCCGGCTTGCCGGACTCCTCTGGAGGGCATAGGCGTTGAGGGCCGCGATCCCGGCCCCGTCCGCAACCAGTTCCCGGATAAGGTCGGGGTCGTCGATCTCCGCCACGACCAGGGCGTTGATTTGGCCGACCCGGCGGCGCAGGTAATCCTCGAGCTTGCGCCGCGCCGAGGCGTCGGGACTGCGAAAAATCACGGGGACCGAGGCGCGTTTTGGAGGAAAAGGCCCCAGCCGCCGCGCGAGGCCCGGCGCCGCCATGAACCTGAGCGGGAAACGGCCCGCGAGACGGCTGCGCAAGGCTCCCCCCGCTCGCGCCGCGAAATCCTGGTCGGCGATGACGACGTCGACGCCGCCGCGCCGCAGCCTCTCCTCCATGTCGTCGACCGTCCCCTCGACGAGACGGACCGGCAGTTCCGGTCTCTCCGATTTCACGAAGCGCATGATCGGAAGGACGAACTCGCCCGAAACGGGGCGGGCGACCCCGATCGACAAGGCCGAGCCGTCCGCCCCGGGGCCGCCGCGCAAGGCCGCCGCCAGCCTCTCGCCGTGGAGGAAGATCCTCTCGCAATGCTCGAAGACAAAGCGCCCATCGAGCGTGAGCTCCACTCCGGAGCGGCCGCGCGCGAGGAGCTTTTTCCCCAGATCGCGCTCGAGGCGCTTCAACTGAAGGCTCAGGGCGGGCTGGGAGAGACCCATCTCTTTCCGGGCCTTCGCGATCGAGCCCGCCTTGGCAATGCGCCAGAAATAGAAGAGATGGCGGTAGTTCAACGGTTCCATTTATTAATCTAATGTATAACATTTCCGTCATTGACTTTACAAATCCTTCGCCTTCCGCTATACTGACACAGCTTCATGGATTTAGTCGCGACCGCCCTCCGGCGCCCCATCACGGTCGTCATCCTCATCGTCGGCGTCCTGCTCGCGGCGGGCATGGCGGTGGTCCGCATGCCGCGGGACATCCTGCCCTCGATCGGCATCCCGACCCTCTATCTGGCCGAGGACTACGAGGGCATGACTCCCGAGATGATGGAGTCCTTCATCACGTATTACTTCGAATACATGGCCCTCTACGTCGAGAACGTCAAGGCCATCGAGGACAAGAATGTCCAGGGCGAAATGGTGATGAAACTCACTTTCAACGAAGGCACCGACATCGCGGCGGTCCTCGCGGAAATGAGCGCCTTCGCGACCCGGGCGCTCGCCTTCATGCCGCCGGGCATCTTCCCCCCGTTCCTCATCCACCTCGACGCCGGAAGCCTCCCGGTGGGCTACGTGGTCGTCTCCTATAAAGACAAGGGGCGGCAGCGCGGAGATCTCTCCTTGGACGAACTCTCCCACCTTCAGGATGAGGCGATGAACCGCGTGCGCCCCTACTTCGCGACGCTGCCGGGCCTGAGCTCGCCGGCGCCCTTCGGAGCCTCCGAGCCCACGGTCGTCCTCTTTGCCGACCCCCAGAAGCTCCAAAAGCACTTTCTCTCCCCCCTCGACGTCGCGAAGGCCATGAACACCGGCGAGGTCGTCCTCCCGCCGGGCAATATCTACTCGGGGCCGAACTACCCCATGGTTTCCGCGAACTATTACGCCAAGAGTTTCCAGGACATCATGGCCGTCCCCCTGCGGCTGGCGACCGTCCCCACGATCACGCTCGGCGATGTCTCCAAGATCAAATTCGTCTCCAACATCCAGAGGGGCTACGCGGAATACAACGGCCGCCGCTGCGCCTACCTTCCCGTCGTCAAGGTCGGGAATGCCTCCACCCTCGACGTCGTCAACGGCGTCAAGGCCTCGCTTCCCACGTTCCGGGAACTCGTGCCGAAGAACATGAACGTCGACTACGTCTTCGACCAATCCGTCTACGTCGTCGAGGCCATCAAGTCGCTGTTCACCGAGGGGCTCCTGGAAGCGTTTCTCGTGGGCCTCGTCGTCTTCCTCTTTTTGCGCGACTTCAAGAGCGTTTTCCTCGTCTGTTCCAACATCCCCCTTGCCCTCATGGGCGGGCTGCTCCTGTTGTGGCTGGCCAGCCAAACCGTCAACATCATGACGCTGGGAGGACTCGCCCTTTCCATCGCGATCCTCGTCGACCAGGGCATCGTCACCATCGAGAACATTTTTTCCCATCTCGGCCGCGGCAAGAGCATCGCGAAGGCAAGCCTCGACGGCGCCACCGAGACCGTGACGCCCAATCTCCTCGCCACGGCCTGCATCATGGCGGTGTTCCTTCCGGCGCTCTTCATGAAGGAGGTCGCCAGGGCCCTTTTCGTGCCGCTCTCGCTGTCCGTGGGCTTCGCGCTTCTCTGCTCGTTTGTGCTGTCGAGCTCCTTCGTGCCGATCTCCGCCATCTGGATCCGAATCAAGGCCCATGAGGAACATGCCGACGGACCTTTCGAAAGGTTTCGCCGGGCCTACACGAAGGTGCTCTCCGGCCTGATTCGGGCGCGGGTCCTGGTCGTGGCATCCTACTTGGCCGCGGCGTCGCTGGCGGCGTTCTGGGTTTTCACCCATATCGGCCGCGACATCTTCCCCCCGGCCGAAACGAGCCAGTTCCGCATGCACCTTGCCGCCCCGGCGGGAAGCTCGATCGAGACGACCGAAGCGATGACCAACCAGGTCCTCGCCGACGTCAACAAGATCGCCGGCCCCGGCGCCCACACCATCGGCTACGTCGGCATGCAGTCGCCGGACTACGCGGCCAACCTGATCTACCAGTTCACCTCGGGACCCGAGGAATCGATCGTCAACGTCGACCTCGACAAGGAGAAAAAGTGGGATATCCCGGCGATCAAGGAACATCTGCGCGAGCTCATCGCCAAGGACGTTCCCCAGATGTCCGTCTCCTTCGAACCCTCGGATCTCGTTTCCCAGATCCTGGCCCAGGGCTCTCCCACGCCCGTCGAGCTCGCCGTGACCGGCACCGACTTCAAGGCCGACCGCGCCTACGCCGACAAGTTCCTGGCCGCGCTCAAGGCCCTGCCCGGCTTCCGGGACGTCCGCTACGAGGAGCCTCTCGACTACCCGGCCGCCAAGATCCACATCGACCGCTACAAGGCGGGCACCCTGGGCTTCACCGTCGACAAGATCGCCGACTCCGTCGAGAACTACACCATGTCGTCGCGCTACAACCACCGCACCTTCTGGGCCGACCTCGCGCACGGCGTCGGCTACATGGTGCAGACCCAGATCGACCAGCATCTCACCGACTCCCTCGCGAAGTTGAGGAACATGCTGATCCCCCTGCACCACGGGGACCTCTACGGCGGCGCGGTCCCGCTCAAGGACTTCGCGACGGTGAGCACCGGGACGATCGTGGGCGAATACGACCGCTTAAACGGCGAGCGAGAGATCATGATCTCGGCCAACCTCCACAACCTCGACCTGGGACACGCCTCCAGGATGGTGGAGAAGGTGATCAAGGGCCTGGCGAAGGAGCGGCCCCGCGGCGTCTGGGTCCAGCTTCGCGGCGAGGCCCCGGCGCTCAACAGCCTCTTTAGCGGACTGCAAACGGGACTCGTCATGGCGGTGGTGGTGATCCTGATCCTTCTCTCGGCCTACTTCCAGTCGCCCGCCCTCGCCGCGACCGTCCTCTCGACGACCCCGGCCGTCTTGCTCGGCTGCGGCGGCATCTTGATGCTGACGGGCGACACGCTCAACATCCAATCCTACATCGGCATCATCATGTGCCTGGGCGTCGCGGGCGCCAACGCCATCATGCTCTGCGTCTTCGCGGAGCACGCCCGCCTTCGGGGCAAGGCCGCCGCCGAGGCCGCGATCGAGGGCGCAAGCCAGCGCCTGCGGCCCATTCTCATGACCGCGCTCGCGATGTTGGCCGGCATGCTCCCGATGGCTTTGGGCTTAAGCGAATCGGGCAAGCAGTCGGCGCCTCTCGGCCGCGCGGTTTTCGGAGGCCTGCTCATGGCCACCGCGGCCACCCTCCTCATCCTGCCCTGCTTCTACGCCATCCTGCGCCGCAAGGCGAGCATCAAGACCCCCTCCGTGCATCCGCATGATCCCGCGGGAAACTATTACGAGCCCGAGCGCGCCGCGAGCCCGCCGACAGAAACGTTCCCGGCATGAGACCCCGGCTTTGGTTGCCGACGCTGATGCTTTTGACGCCGGTCGCCCTGGCCGGCGCCGCGGAGACCAAGCCCCTGTCCCTGAAGGCCGCCGTGCTCCAAGCGGAGTCCTACAGCCCGGGCATCAAAGCGGCGTTGGCTGCGGTCCAGAAGGCGCAGGCCGCGATCACGGTGAGCCGCTCCTACCTCATCCCCAATCTGGAAGCCCAGGGCACCGACGAGAAGGGCTACATCGGGAGCCCCGGCCCCTTCCCCCTCCAAGGCATCGCCGGATCGCCGTTTAAGTTCCAGCCCTCCGGGGCGCTCACGACCTCGCTTGATCTGAACCCGCAGTACCCCTTCGCGATCTGGGCCGCCTACAAGGACCTGGATACCGCGAAGGCGAAAGTCCTCGTCGAACGCTACCTAGTCGACCAGCAGGCGATCCGCTACTATTTCGCCGCCGCTTTCCAGCGCGGTCTCCAGGACGCGTGGCGCTACGTCGAAAAGCAGCTCATCGACCCCCTCTACGCCACCGTCAAGATCTTCGTCGGCAACGGCCAGGTCAACCCCCAGGACCTCTATCTCTTGGAAGACCAGCTTTGGATCGCCCGCTACGCGCAGGCAAGCGCCTTGGTCCGCTATAACTACAACGTCGAGAAACTCGGCATCCTTCTGGGAATCGACAGCGCCACCATCGCCGTCCCCGCGATCGACACGGTGGGCGACCCGGACGTCGACGTCTTCACTCTCGGCAAGGAAAGCCCCTATATCACCCGCGCCGTCGCCGCCGCGAAAGCCGCGGACGTCCGCGTCAAGCAGAAGATCGCCCAGTACTTCCCGGAGCTGGGGCTGACGGGCGCCTGGGGCGGCGAGGGAAACAGCATTCCGGGAGTGGCGCAGCGATCCTACACGGCTGACTTCGAAGTGCGCGTCCCCATCTTCGAGGGCTTGCGCTACTACGGGGAGCACCAGCAAGCCAAGCACTTCTACGAGCAGAGCGCCTTCCTCGTGGGGGACGCCCGCATCTACGTCGGCGAGGGAGACGCCTCCTTCGACAAGGAGGTCGCGGACTCGAAGGTCCGCCTGTCCTATTACCTCCCCGAGCTCAAGACGGACCAGAAGGCCTTCCGGCTCTCGCGCTACCGCTACCTCGCCTTCCAGGGCCCCTTGGTCGACGTCCGCGAGGCGATCCGCGACATCGGCGACACCCTGACGCGCATCGAGACGAGCCGCCGCGACCTCTACGACAGCATCGCCTCCAAGAAAGCCTGGGACGGCGGACGCCCGACGCCCTAAGCCTCCTTTCGCTTTCGCGAACTTTTTCCATTTTTGAGCGTATAGATTGATATACGTGCCCGGCGAAATCGCGCCCGGCTATTTCTCAAACTAAGGAGATCAACGAATGCAAAACGTACGTGTATCATCCGCCCTGTGGACCTTGGCCGCGGTTTTCTCTCTCGCGGCAAGCGCGGGCGCGCAAAATCAGGCCCCCGGCGCGCAGCCCCAGACGGGAGCCGCGTCCACGACGCCGGCCCAGCCAAACGCCGCGACGCCTTCCGCGCAGCCGAATCCCGCCGCGAGCGCTCCCGCCGCCGCCCCCGCGGCAGGCACCCAAAAGGAGACTTTCGGCAAGGAAGCCGAGAAGGCCGCCATGTGGCCCGTCCATGAGGCCGAGAAAGGCGTCAGCGCCGTGGAGAATACGGTGGATCCGGACTCGAAGGGAAAGGTCGTTCCCGCGAGCCAGGCAAGCCAGACGGCGCTCAAGGCCGTTCCTGGAACGATCACGAAGACCGAGCTCGAAAAGAAGCACGGTAAGCCCGTCTACGAGTTCAAGATCAAGCCTCAATCGGGCCAAGGGCTCAAGGAAGTCCATGTCGACGCCAAGACAGGAGCCCTCATCAACGTCAAGAAAGCCGACTAGCGGTTTTCGACGAGCGCCCATCCCGCCGACATTCCAGTCGGCGGGATGTTGTTCGTTTTGAGACGATTTCTTCGGGAAGGGAAAAGGGATTCTTTGAGTCCGCGCGCGGCGGCCTGGCCGATCGCCGCCGCCCTTGCCGCCGCCTCATCGTCGCCGGCGTGGCCCGCCTTTCAGGACACGGCGTACAGCGCCCGCTCCATGGCGATGGGAGGCGCCTTCACGGCGGTCTACGGCGACCACGTCTCCGTATTCTTTAATCCCGCCGGACTCGCCGCCATCCCCCGCCTTTCAATGCGTCTTGATGGAGTTCGAGAGATCCCCTCCGCGTCCGCTCCCGCTCCCGAGGACAATCTCAACGGCATCGCTTCCATGCGCCTGCCCGCGAGGCTCGGCGTCGCGACGTTTTCGGGGCTGGCGGGCCAAGAAGGAAGCGCGGGGTCGGAGCAGATGGAAGCGCTCAGCTGGGGAGGCGAACCCGTTCGCCCTATTCCCGGCGGCCGACTATATCTCGGGGCGAGCGCCAAGATGTTGGGGCTCAACGAAACCGGAGGCTCGCCGGACTATGAACGCTTCGGCCTCGACGCGGGCGCCATCTATCGCTTTCGCCGTCGATTCTCCTTCGGCGCTTCCCTCATCAACGCCAACCAGCCTTCCTGGGATTTGCCCGGCCTCCAGGACCGGGCTCCGCGGACGGCCCGAGCCGGATTCGCCGTCGAGCTGCCCGACTTCGTTCTCGCCGCCGACTATGCCCACTCAAACGCGGCGGCAAGGACGCCCTCCCGCGATCAGGAATCCCTGGGCGTCGAACGATGGTGGAACAACGAGAAGGGGCATTCCCTCTTTGTCGTCCGCAGCGGCGTTGAGGCGGGAGGCGCTCAACCGCTTTGGAGCTGGGGCTTGGGCGTGAAGAAGTTTGGAATCGAAATTTCCTACGCGATGAGCATAGCCCTTGATGGCGACGTGGGCCCCGGACAAGCGCTTTCCCTGCGCTTCCGATTCATCGAATCCCCCTCCGGCGTCCCCTTGAACGACCCGCCGGATTAGGAGGTCGTATCCTTCCCCAAGGATTGATTATCGCCGCGGCGCGACTCGATCTCGGCGGCTCGTTCGAAATCCTTTTTGGCCTTTTCGCGATAATAATCGGCCTTCATCTGGTAGATGACGTCTTTAATGACGTGGAAGAAGCCGGCCTGCCGCGCCTTGCGCTCATACACGCGGGCCCTCACCTCGTTTTTGAGGGCCTTTTTTAAGACCTTTGATGACGCTTTCTTCTTGGCCGGACGGGATTTCTCGGGCCGCTTGCGGCGGCTCGTCTTGACGGGCCGGGCGCGATGAGAACTCCTTGCCGCCACCGCCGGGGGCGCGGAAGAGGAGGCGACGGCCGAGGCGGGGCTTTTGCCAAGCGTCCCTATCGCGAATCCCAGCAGAAGAAAGCGCGGCCAGGATAACGGACGGCTCCGAGGAGCGCAAGACATCGTCCCCATCATAGGCAATGAGTATTACGAAGAAGAGTCGAAAAAGTTCGCGCGGGGACCTCGGCTTTCAGCGCGTGATGATCGGCGCGGGTCGATGGTCCCGCGTCACAAGATGCGCCAGGATGCAGGCGATCATGACCGGCATGAGGATGCCGTAGTCCCGCGACAATTCGAGCGCGAGGATCATCGACGTGACCGGCGCCTTGAAAGCCGAGGTGACCGCGCACGCCATGCCCGTGATGGCGAAGGCGGCGCGCGGGACGGGGAGAGGCAGCAGGGCCCCCGCCAGCGTCGCCCAGGCGCTTCCCGCAGCGCCGCCGATGAAGAGGGCGGGCATGAAAGCGCCGCCCGAGCCGCCCGAGCCCAGGGTCGCGACCGTCGCCGCGATCTTCGCCAAGGTCAGCGCCCCGCAGCGCCAGCCCGACAGCCTCCCGTCGAGGGCCGTACGGATCGTATCTTGCCCCGTTCCCATCACCTCGGGAAACGCCAAGGCGAGGATCCCTACGACCACGCCCCCCAGGGCCGGGTAGAGCCAAAAAGGAAAGCGCTTGGCGGACTGCACGCCTGCCTCGACTCTCCCGAGCAGACTCATGTAGAGAACGCCGAAGGGGGCGCAGAGAAGTCCCAGCGCGGCGTAGACGAAGAGATCCCACGGGCCGTTCCAGGCGTAGCTCGTGTTTGGATTGAAATGGGCTGCCCCCCCGAAGACCGCAGTCGTCGCGATGCCGGAGACCGCCGCGATGACGACGGCGGGAAAGGCCTCGTTGGCGAAGTCCCGCAGGAGGACCTCCATCGTGAAAAACACGGAAGCCAGGGGGACTCCAAAGGAAACCGCGAGTCCCGAACACGCCCCCGCGGCGACCAGCATCTTGAGATTCGGCGTGGAAACCTTGAGCCGCCGCCCGAGCCAGGAGGCGACGGAGCCACCGATGTGGATGACGGGCCCCTCCCGCCCCGCGGAGCCGCCCAGGCCGATCGTCAGAGCGGAGGCCGCGAACTTGACCACCGCCACGCGCCCGGAGATGCGCCCCTCGGACTCCTGGATCGCGCGGTAAACCTCGTTGACGCCGTGCCCCTTGGCCTCGGGAGAGAAGGTCTTGATGAGATAAGCGCCAAGCCCCGCTCCCGCGGCCGGCAGGAGCAGCAACCCCAAGGTGCGCCAGTGGGGCGCGAGCGCGAGCATCCGGTCGATGAGGCGGACGCCCGCCCAGCGCGTCAGGCCGTCAAAGAGGAAAGCGGCGAGCCCCGAGGCGCCGCCCACGATGACGCCGACGACGATCGTCTGCTGGTTGAGGGTGAGCTCCCGCGCCATCGCGGCGAGCCCGTCCACCGAATCGTGATACCAGCGGCGCCACGGCACCGGACGGCGATCAGCCGACCGACGCGAAATATTTTTTCGACTTGACCGGGTCGGGCGTCATGGTCTTCTCGCCTTCGGTCCAGTCCGCGGGGCAGACCTCGCCGGTCTTTTCGACCTGCTGGAAGGCCCTGAGGACGCGCAGGGTCTCGTCGACGCTGCGGCCCACGGCCAGATCATGGACGACCTCATAGGCCACGACCCCCTTGGGATTGACGAGGAAAAGCCCGCGCAACGCCACGCCGCCCTCGGTCAAGACGCCGTAGTCCGCCGCGATCTTCTTCGTGACGTCCGCGAGGATCGGGTAGCGCAACTCGCCGAGGCCGCCTTCCTTGCGGGGAGTGTTGATCCAGGCCAGGTGCGTGAACTGGCTGTCGATCGAGCATCCCAATATCTCGCAATTGAGCTTCTTGAAATCCTCGGCCCTGTCGCTGAAGGCCGTGATCTCGGTCGGACAGACGAAGGTGAAGTCGAGCGGGTAAAAAAAGAGCACGAGCCACTTCCCCTTATAGTGATCGAGAGAGACTTCCTTGAAGAGCTTCCCGGAAACGGCGGTCGCCTTGAAGGCCGGCGCGGGCTTTTGAACGAGCGTGGACATGACGATTTCCTCCTTGTCAACGAGATGCGTACCGGATATTTTACGAAATTCCTCGCCGGCGGCGCGCTCGCTCGGCGCCCAAACGCCGGGAATGTTACGACCGCTATTCGCCGAGGTGGTAGAGGCGGTTGTCCTCGACCTTGTAGATCAAGGGTGCGACGGCGACGCGAGGATAGCGGAGCCGAAGCCTCTTGGCTTCCGAGAGGACGAAATCCGTCTCGCTTCCGATCTCGAACATCGGGGCGAAATGCATGAAATGCTGTTCCGCGGCGTCCCGGTCCCAGCCGGCCTTCCTGACGAGCCCGTCGACGAAGGTCTTGCGTCTCGCCATGAGGTTCACCATCCCGCATTGGGTATGCCCCATGAGCGCGATCGCCCGGACGCCGCCCACCGCGATCGCGTAGGAGACCTTGAACTCGCTGTAGCGCAGGTTGGCTCCCCCCGCCCTCAGGATGTAGGCGAAATTGTCCGGAATGCGCAGGTGCTTGCGGTTGTCCATGCACATGCCGATGAGGAGCTCGGCCTTGCTCATCCGGCGAAGAGGGGCTCCCAGGTTATGGAAGCGCAGCAAGTCCCCGATCGGCCCGGAGGCGTAGGCTTGGGGGATGTCGGAGTCCTTCTCGACGGGTCGCAGCCGTTGCATGCAAATATTTTACCGTTTTCCCGTTATCACTTCGAGAAAGTCCGCCCCATAGCGCTCGATCTTCCGGTCGCCGACGCCCTTGACCTGGCGCAGGGCCTCCGGCGTGCCGGGCTTGAGAGCCGCCATCTCGGCCAAGGCGCTGTCGTGGAAAACGACGTAAGGAGGAACCCCGAGCTTTTCCGCGATCCGCCGCCGCAGGAGGCGCAGGCGCTCGAAGAGCTCCTCGTCGAGCGCCGGTCCTGGGGACCCGCCGCGCTCAAGAACTTTGGATTTTTTACGCGCGCGGGGAGCTTGGGGGGCCGGGACGCCCAACCTCACCGTTCCTTCGTCCCGGCAGAGCGCTTGGCCCGCCCCGGTGATGCGCAGGAGCGGATAGTCTCCCTCCTCCGCCACTTCGAGGAATCCCTGGACGATGAGCTGGTCCGTCCAGGAACGCACGGCCGGCTCCCCGGCCTCCTTGAGCAGCCCGAAGACTTGAAGAGCATCGTGGCCATGCCGCTTCATGCGCTCCTCGGCCTTGCCCATGAGGAGGTTGACGACATAGCCCGCCCCGAATCGCCCCCCGGTCCGCCATGCGGCGCTCAGGATTTTCTTCGCCGTCAAGAGCGCTTCCTCCGAAGGCAGGCTCTTCGTCTCGCCCAGACAGATGTCGCAGGCCCCGCAGCCGGGGACACCCTGCTGCAGGGTGTCCCCCTGATACGCCGCTCCGAAATGTTCGGCCAGCAGCCGGTGACGGCAGACGGGCGAGACGGCGTAGCGCCCGATCTCCCGAAGCTGGCGCTCGAGCGCCTGCCGGCGCTCGGGAGCCAAAGGGCCGTCCTTGAGCGCCAGGGCCCGGTGAGCCGCCAGGTCGGAGGCGGCGAAAAGAAGCACGCACTCGGCGCTTCCGCCGTCGCGCCCCGCGCGCCCCGATTCCTGCTGGTAGTGCTCGACCGAGCGCGGGGTGTTCGCGTGCACGACGTAGCGGACGTCGGGCCGGTCGATCCCCATGCCGAAGGCGATGGTCGCGACGGCGACGTCGAGACGCTCGTTGACGAAGTCGTCCTGGGCGCGACGGCGATCCTCGGCGGGAAGCCCCGCGTGATAGGGGGCGCAGGAAACCCCGGCTCGCTTCAGCCCCGCGGCGATCCGCTCGACGTCCTTGCGGGTCTGGGCGTAGACGATTCCGCCCGATCCCGGGTTGCGGCGCGCCACCTCCAGGATTTGGACGAGCTGGTCCCGGCGCGGAAAGGCGCGATAGACGAGGTTGGGGCGGTCGGGATGGCCGACCAAGCGCCGGGGCGAGCGGAGCCTCAGCTGGGAGCAGATATCCTCTTGGACCTCGGGCGTCGCGGTCGCGGTCAGCGCCATGCGAGCGGCCTTGGGCGCGCGCTCCAAAACCTCGGAAAGCCTGCGATATTCGGTCCTGAACTCATGCCCCCATTGAGAAACGCAGTGCGCCTCGTCCACCGCGATAAGGACAAGGCGGGCCGCGACGTCCTCCAGCAGGCCCTCCATCAGGAGCCGCTCGGGGCTGACGTACAAGATCGCCGTCTCGCCGCGGGAGAGCCGGCGATAAGCCTCCAAACGGCGCGCGGCGTCCAGGTTTGAATGCAGGGCGTCGGCCGCCAAGCCCGCCTCTCGCGCCGACGCGACCTGGTCGTCCATCAAGGCGATGAGAGGCGAGACGACGAGCGCCAACCCCCGCCCCATCGCGGCCGGAAGCTGGTAGCAAAGGCTTTTCCCCCCGCCTGTCGGCAAAACGACGAGGGAGTCGCGGCCCTCCAGGGCCGCCTGCGCGGCTTCGCGCTGGAGCGGCTTGAAGCTTTCGTAGCCCCAGAAGCGCCGGAGGGCCTCCTCGGGGGTCATCATGTGTCAATGGAATGGCACGGAAGGCGCCGGAAGGCAAAAGAAGGCCTCGGCGTTATCGGCTGCCTTGCGCGGCTTCCCGTGGCCTTCGGGCGCTCTCTATCGGCGGCTTGTGACTTGGACGAGATGATAGCCGAACTGGGTCTTCACGGGGCCCAGGACTTTGCCGACCTCCCCGGAAAAGACCACGCGGTCGAACTCGGGAACCATCTCCCCGGGGCCGAACTCTCCCAGGGCT
Organism: Elusimicrobiota bacterium; assembly: GCA_027327915.1. Classification (GTDB taxonomy): domain Bacteria; phylum Elusimicrobiota; class Elusimicrobia; order UBA1565; family UBA9628; genus JAJZAK01. The sequence goes on along the minus strand of DAHVWT010000030.1, from coordinate 7,154 downwards.
CCGCCCTGCTTGGAGGAGGGGCAGGTGGAATGCTTGCGGGCCATTTCGGCGAAATCCGCTCCTTCCTCGATTTGCTTTTTGATGTTCTCGCACTCGGCCTGGGTCTTCACCAGGATATGACTGGCCTGGGCTCTGGGCATCGTTGCCTCCTCCATAAAAACACGAAACCCGCCTTTCGGCGGGCCGGTCCTGCCATTTCTCGTCGCAGGTTCGAAAGCGTTCGTCAAGTATACCATTTTCTTTCGAGCCAAAACGATTCGTCGCATCAACTCACGTAAGATGTCCCCGAACATGAGCCCGTCAACTCACCTAAGATGTCCCCCAACGGCGCGATATAGCGCTGTTTTGGGGGACAGGAAAGATGAGTCCATCGGCGAGGAGGGAGTACGTGAGTCGAATGCGGGTTTTGTATCAGGAGGCAAGAGGACGCCGCGAGAAGGGGCGGCTTCTCAACCAAGTATGCGAGACGCTGGGTCGAAGCCGGAGACAAGCCAAGCGCCTGGCGCGCCATCCGGCGCGACCGGAGGGGCCGCTGCGCCGCCGGGAGCCTGTCTATCCCGAGCGTCTGGTGCGCATTCTCGAATCGGTGTGGGAAGCCATGCACCGAGCCTGGTCGGTGAGGCTCAAAGCAGCCCTGCCCTTGTGGATGCCGTGGATCAAGAAGCGCTGGGCGCTCAGCGCCGAGGAGGAGCGGCTGCTTCTGGCGATGAGCCCCGCCACGATCGACCGGAGGCTGGCGGCGCACCGCAACGCTGTCCGGCGCCGCGTCTACGGGAAGACCAAACCGGGGCACTGGCTGATGCGGACAATCCCGATACAGACCGAGTGGAACGTTCGGGAAGTCGGCTGGGTCGAGGCGGATACGGTCAGCCACGCCGGAGGCTCGGCGGCGGGAGTCTTCGCCTCGACCTTAAGCGAGGTCGAATTGTTTTCGGGCTGGGTGGAACTGGCGGCGACCTTGGGCAAGGGGGCCCGGGACGTGGCCGCCGCGGCCGATCGCCTCAAGGCGGACATGCCCTTCGATCAGAAGGGGATGGACACGGACTGCGGCGAGGAGTTCATCAACTACACCATGGAGACATGGTGCCGGGACAACCAGGTGAGGCGCTTCCGCAGCCGGCCCTACAAGAAGGACGACCAGGCCCATATCGAGCAGAAAAACGGCACGCACGTCCGGCGCCTCATCGGCTGGGACCGCTACGACACCCAGGAGGCGGTCGACGCCATGAATGATCTCTACCGCAACGAATGGCGGCTGCTGACGAACCTCTTTCTGCCCTCCGTCAAGCTCCAGCGCAAACTGAGAGTCGCCTCGCGGATCAAGCGGCTCTACCACGAGGCCCAGACGCCCCTGGATCGCCTCTGGGAATCAGGACAGGGACATCGGGAGAAGCTCCTGGAACTGCGCCATCAGAGGCTTCGCCTCGACCCCTTCGAGCTGGCCCGCGTCGTGGAGCGCAAGCTCGAACGCCTTTGGAGCTTGGCTTGCCGACGCGGCCCCGCCATGGCCGCGCCACGTCCCTCAACGCGGCGATGGCCCGCCCCCTCCGAGTATTTCCCGCCGACCTTGTTCGTCCCTCATTCCAACTGCGACATCAAGAGGTTGCGGGCGATGCATTGGCGAGACCGCTACTTGGGGACGAACTGAGACCATGATCCACTTTGTCCACAGCCGTCAACAGAAAGAAAAAGTCGACAAAAAGAAAGACTACGGCCGATGACGACTATTTCGGGGACATTTTTAGATGAGTTGACACGAACCCAATGTAAAACTTTTATTTCAATGGCATGTCCTACGCTAGACGCGGTCTGCGAGGATGCGCAGGGCGACTAACCTGGCGAGCCGCCGAAGTTCCTCCCACACGGCCCATAGTATTTGAAGAGACGTTCCGGATAGCTAGGGCGATGGGGCAGCAGTCTTCGGCCCGGCGGAAAAAAGGCCCTTGGGGGAGTGCCCGGTCATAACGCTATCGCCGCCAAACTCCGCGGGCTATCGGCAGGCGCCGCCCCACGCCGAAGGCCTTCGGCGAGATTTTGAGCGAGGGCGCGGCCTGTCGGCGCTTGTATTCGTTCCTGTCGATGCGGTCAAGGATTGCGCTGACGAGCTTGGGATCGTGGCCTTCCTGGAGGAGCGAGCGGTAGCCCAAACCCTCCTCGATGTATGACTTAAGAACCTTGTCGAGAACGGGATAGGGTGGGAGGTCGTCCTCGTCCTTCTGTCCGATTTTCAGCTCCGCGGAAGGCGCGCGGACGATCGAGTGCTGCGGGATGACAGCGCGTTCCTTATTAATGAAGCGCGAGAGTTCGTAGACGGTTTCCTTGGGCACGTCCGCAAGGACCGAGAGACCTCCCGCCATATCCCCGTAAAGGGTCGCGTAGCCGACCGAGAACTCGGATTTATTGCCGGTCGCGAGCACGATCCCGCCCTCCTTGTTCGCGAGCGCCATGAGAAGGCTGCCCCGTATGCGAGCCTGGATGTTTTGCTCCGTGACGCCTTCCGAGGAGTTCTTTCCAAAGACGGGTTGAAGGGACTCGCGGTAGGCCGCGTAAAGAGGGTCAATCGGAATCGTGAGGAAACGGACGCCGCAGGCGACGGCCAGGCGGCGGGCGTCGTCCGCGCTTTCCTTCGACGTGTAGGGAGACGGCATGAAGACTCCGGTGACGTCTTGAGGCCCGAGGGCTCGGGCGGCAAGGGCGCAGACGACCGCCGAGTCGATGCCCCCCGAAAGGCCGACGAAGACCTTGCGAAACCCGCATTTGAGCACGTAGTCCGCTAGGCCGAGCTGGAGAGCCCCCGCCACCTCTTCGATCCCCGGGGAACGGCGCGTTGCCAGAGGCGCGAGCCGCTCGGTGTCCATGATGAGGAGATCCTCCGCGAAGGCCTTTGCCATGGCGCAGAGCCTTCCCCGGGAGTCGAAAGCGAGGCTGCGGCCGTCGAAGACGAGCTCGTCGTTGCCGCCCACGAGGTTCACATACATCAACGGCACGCGCGCCCGACGGGCGTAGCGCGACAAAATCTTCGCGCGCGTCTCGATTTTCCCCCGCTCGAAAGGAGAGGCCGATAGATTGATCAAAAGGTCGACGCCCGAGCGGATTTGCTCCTCGATGGGGTCCCTCGCGTAGAGCTTGAGCCCCGAGGGAGCGTGGGCGCTCCAGGCGTCCTCGCAGATCGAAATCCCGAGGCGCAGTCCCTTGAAGCGCATGGGGGTGTTGCCCTCCGCTGGGGCAAAGTAGCGCCTTTCGTCGAAGACGTCGTAGGTCGGAAGCAGCGTCTTGTGGCGCAGCGCCCGCACGCGGCCGCCTTCGATGAGCGCCGCGGAATTATGGACGGGCTTGCCGCGGTTGTTACGGTTCGGAGCGAGAACGCCCACGATTGCCGGGATGCTCGGCATCGAGCGCGACAGATCCCTCATCGCCGCGTCCTGGGCGCGGAGGAAGTCCCGGTCCTCCCACAAATCGAGAGCGGGGTAGCCCCCCAGGGACTGCTCTGGAAAAACGACCAGTTCGGCGCCGGCCTCCTTCGCCCGAGCGGCGGCGTCGAGGATGCGGCGGGAATTGCCGGCGAGATCGGCGACGGTCGTGTCGATCTGCGCGAGGGCGATCTTCATGGCGTGATTATCCCTTAGTGTCGGGCCGAGGCTCAACCTTGCGCCTTCTCCATTTGATATCTTCGAGCCATGAGGCGCACGACTGCCGCCCTCGCGTTCGCCCTCGCGATCCTGCCCTCGGGCTGCGCGCCGCTCGTGCGGCCGCATCTCATAGCGGCGGATCGGGCGGCGATCATGGGCTCGATCACGATGCATCGTCCGGGTTTCCTTAATCCCACCTACATTTTCGACCGCATTCTCTATGCGCGCGTCGACCGGAAAGGCAAGCCCGACGTGGACCACCTCCTTTTGGCGGACGTCTCCTCGCCGCGCTATGTCTATCTTCTGGATGTTCCTCCGGGAAGCTACGTTCCCGTCGGCGCCGGCTACGCTTTCATGGGGGCGCGGTATTGGACGCGTTTTCATGCCGAGGAGATCGCCCCCTGGAAAATCAAGGTTGCGCCGGGCGAGATCGCCTTCCTGGGCGAAAACCGTCTTCAACCGATCGGCGAGGTTGAAATCGGCAAGATGATTGGGCGCCTCCTGCGGAGGCTCGCCGTGCTATTGCCTCCCTGGCGCAGAGCCGTCATTCACTTCGAGGCCGCGCCGCTCGACCCGGACAGGAGCGCCGAGGCGGAAGTCCGGGCGATGCGGGAGACGGTCACGGCCCTCGCCGGCACCCATTGGGCCTCGATCGCGGAAAATCGTCTTCTCCAACTCGGCGATCCTCCGCGGCCCCTCTTCACGGGCTGGCTCTTCAAGCACCCCGCGCTTCCGGTCAAATCGCGGTATTTCAGCTACGACGACATGCTCGGCTGGGGCCATGCCTTTCGCGTGCGCGGAGGGCTTGAATGGCGGGCTCCGGAAGACAGGGCGCGTATCGCCGTCCGCTACGTCGCCGACGGTTCCGGAGCTCCCTCACTCGGAGACTATCTACGCGATCTTGCGGCCGCGGGTTCTCCCGAAGACGCGCATTTCGCGGCCAAGACGCTTCTGCGCGGCCAGGACGCCTATCGCGTACGCTACACAACCTATGCCTACCCTCGACAAATCCTTCTCGGCGCCGAGACGCAAGTCTTCATCACGGAGGCCGTCGTCGTGCCTAAAAAGGGCGGTTATTACGCTCTTCATTTGCGCGCTCTCAAGCGGTATTTCCCTAAATCCGAACGTCTTTTCGATCGCTTCATCCGACACCTCGATCTGGCCGTTCCAAAAAAAGAATCTCCCCAGTAAGGCAATCGAAGATGACAGTCGCCCTTCCAGGCACGCGCGCCGCCGCCCGCGCCCCGTCCGCGCTATAGACGAGCCGCGCTCCTTGGCCGGGAAGGAGCCCCGCGCCCAGGAGCCGCTCATAGGCGGGCAGCCCCAGGGGGACGCCGTCCCTGACCCAGAACCATGCGCCGTGCGCGGGCACCCACCACCGCCCATGCTGCCATAATGAAGCGCCCTGCCCCGGCCCGCCCCACGCTCGCCATCCATCCCTGGCGCGCTCCAGCCAGAGCCAAGCGCCGCCCAGCGTCGTTCCCCAGAGCCCGGAGGCGTGATCTAAGCCCCCCGCCTCTTGGGGAGGCTTGAGTTCGCGCAGAACTCCTGGGAAATTTCTCCCAGGCACGAGCTCCGGATGCTCGGCCCCAAGACGCCGTCCCTCCGGAGAGCGCCAAGGGTTGCGTTTCTCGGAGGGAGGGTTGACGTGCGGCGCGGCGACGCGGTTGTCTCCCATAAGGCGCGGTTGCGCCGATCGCGCGGAAAGCGGGCGCCCTGATCGACGAGGCATCGGATGCGGGCGATGGGAGATCGGCTTGCGGCGAAGCGGCTTTGCCCTCGATCCTTTGCGGCCATGCAAGGTGGAACGTCCGACGCGGCGTCTTGGGACGCTTCGTGCCGCGGGGCCGCGGGAACGTCCCTTTCCACGTTCGCGCGCGCCGGATCGAAGCCCGGGACGGAACGCCGCCGCTTGGATGCGTATTTTCCCGGGGGGAGAGCGATATTCGCGGCCCTTGAGCGCAAGCCGCGAGACATTCGTCGCGGGCTTCTCGGGACGCGAAACCCGGATCCGGGATAGAGGGCGGCCGAAGAGCCGCCGCGGCTGTTCGCGAGCCCCCTTGCCAGCTCCCCCGTGAAACCCTGCCGCCCCTTGCCTCGCGCTTTCCCGTCCATGATTTCCCGCGACGCGACTGTTCCGAGCGGCGGACAAAGTTTGCGACGGGCCGGAGCGGTTGTCGATCCCGAAGGATTCATCGGCGGCGTCCCAGTTTCTCCAAGTTTGCGGCTCGGAGTCGGCCAGGTCTATGGGCAGGGGCATGCCGGGCGCCATCCGCTCCGTCCGCGCATCAAGCCCCGGTCCCGGAGACTCTGACGGGACGCGATGGAGAGCCCTGGAGCCGACCGGAGGAATTGAGTCTCCGACGATGGGTTCGATCCCGGCGCCAAGCGCGAAGAGACGTTCAGGTTTCAAAAGACGGGCTTGCACGTTGAGCATGCCGCCTTCCCCTTGCGAGGCATGTCGAGCCCATGCCAAGACGGCGCGGGGGATCAGCACGGAGCCGGCCCCCATCGCGATCCCCGCGGTCAACGTGCCCCAGGAGACCATGCCCGAGTTCTGCGAGTTCTGCATTGATATCCGAACCTGCCTCACCTATTAATACGGTTGAGGGGGGCATTTTGTTCCCGGCGCCGTTGGAAAAAGCTTCTACTCGGGGAGAGGCTCGAGCCAGCGAAAGGCTCCAAGCAAAAATCCGGCGCCGTAGGCGGCGTGAGCCGTCGGGATGAGGGCCAACAAGAGAAGCCCCGACGCGGCGCTTTTCTCCTCTAGGCCGAAGAGATAAGCTTCCCGGGCCGCGGCGGCCAGATAAAGCAGGAGTCCAAGGTCCGTCAGGGGGGCCGGGCCCGCGAGCGCCGCCTGGAGGAGGGCCGCGAGGAAGATCGACGGAAGGACGAAGAGGATGGAAAAGGCCCGCGGGTAAAGACGGCATACCTGATAGCGCCCCGCTCCGCATTTGAAGATCTGACTCGCAAGCTCGGCGAGAGTGCCGCGGCGCTCGTGGAGGACCGAAAGCCTCGGGCTGTAGAGAAAACGTCCTCCCTGATCACGAGCCCGCGCGATCAGGAGATTTTCCTCGGCCGAGACGAGCCGCTCGTCGAAGGAAAGGCCCCGCTCCTCGAACACGGATCGGTCGAGAGCCAAGTTGCAGAGCATGAAAGATCGATCCGAGGCCCAGCCCTCCGCCGCCGGCGAGTAGCGCTCGCGCATCGCCCACGCTCCGAGCTTGGTCTCATGCAGTCGTCCCGCGGCGCGCTCAAAGCGTTCCGCGGACGGAGGAGTGAGGTTCGGGCCGCCGAAGCCCCAGGCCTCGGGATGGAGGGAGGCGAGCTCCGTCAAGGCCGCGAAGAGCCCCGCGGGCGCCGTGACATCGTCGTCCAGGAAATACAAATATTTCCCCCGGGCGGCCCTCGCGAGCCTGTTTCGGGCCCCGCCGCGGTTGGGACGATCGAGTTCCAGGACTTTAAGGCCCGGCAGTTTTTCGGAAAATCTCGCCGCGGCGTCGAAGCTCGCCCGATCGGGGCCGT
>DAHVWT010000002.1 GCA_027327915.1 Elusimicrobiota bacterium | reverse complement strand
CTTCGGGTCCTTCTGGCCGTAGGCCCGAAGCCCGATGGATTTCTTGAGGTGGTCGAGGTCGTAGAGGTGGTTTTTCCAGATGCGGTCGATCATTTGGAGAAGAAGCGTCCTCTCGATCTCGTGGAAATCGAAGCCGGTGAACTCCTTGGCGCGCTCCTCATAGCGGCTTTTGGCGAGAGGAAGGAGGGTCTCCTTGAGCCGCTGGCGGTCAAAGCCGCGGATCTCGTCCTCGCCCGGATTCCAGTCGATGCCGAACGTTCTTTGCAGCGAGGCCCGGAACGCGGGCCAGTCCCACGCCTCGGGATAGTCTCCGCCCTGCGACAGGGAGGCGATCTTGTCGTCTAAGTCCTCCTCGACCATGAGCATGATCTGCTCCGTGGCGGTGGCGCCGTCCAAGATCGAGTTGCGCAGGTTATAGACAACCTCGCGCTGCTTGTTCATGACGTTGTCGTAGTCGAGAAGCTGCTTGCGCACGTCGAAATTGTAGGTCTCGACGCGGCGCTGGGCCCCCTCGATCTGCCGGGAGACGAGGGGGGACTCGATGACCTCCCCTTCCTTCATGCCGAGCCTCTCCATGAGGGGGGCGATGCGGTCCGAGCCGAAAAGGCGCATGAGCTCGTCGTCCAAGGCGAGGTAAAAGCGCGTCGTGCCCGGGTCGCCCTGCCGGCCGCAGCGCCCGCGCAGCTGGTTGTCGATGCGGCGCGCCTCGTGCCGCTCGGTCCCGAGGACGAAGAGCCCCCCGGCCTTCACCACCTCGGCGTATTCTTGAGGGTCCTGGGGATTGCCGCCCAAAAGGATGTCCGTGCCCCGGCCCGCCATGTTGGTCGCGATCGTCACGGCGCCCTTCCTGCCCGCCTGGGCGATGATCGGGGCCTCCCGCTCGTGGTATTTGGCGTTCAACACCTCGTGCGGGATGCCGATCCCGCGCAGCATCGCGGAGAGCTTCTCGGACTTCTCGATCGAGCGCGTGCCGACGAGGACCGGGCGCCCCGTCTTCCACAGCTCCTGGATCTCCTCGGTGATCGCCTTGTATTTGTCGCGCTCGTTGCGGTAGATGAGGTCGGGCAGGTCTTGGCGGACGAGCTGGCGGTGGGTCGGGATGGCGCAGACCCGGAGCCCGTAGATCTCTTGGAACTCGTCCGCCTCGGTCATCGCGGTGCCCGTCATGCCCGCGAGCTTCTGGTAGAGCTTGAAGAAGTTCTGGAAGGTGATCGTGGCGAGGGTCTGGTTTTCCTCCTTGGGGGGCAGAGCCTCCTTCGCCTCGACGGCCTGGTGCAGGCCCTCGGACCAGCGCCGCCCCGGCATGAGCCGTCCCGTGAACTCGTCGACGATGATGACCTCGCCGTCCTTCACCACGTAGTCGACGTCGCGATGGTAGAGATGGTGGGCGCGCAGGGCCTGGGTGATGTGGTGCACCCACTCTCCCTCGAGGTCGTCGTAAAGATTTTTGATGCCGAGGAGGCGCTCGGACTTCTGGATGCCCTGTTCGGTGAGCACCGCCGTGTGGTTCTTCTCGTCGACGATGGCGTCAAAGCCCGCGCCCAGGTCCTCGCCCTTGTATTTCGCCTGGATCTCCTCCTCCTCGGTGATGGTGCGGACCTTGAGGGAGGGCACGATGCGGTTGATGATGTGGTAGCGGTCGGTCGACTTCTCGGCGGCGCCCGAAATGATGAGCGGGGTGCGGGCCTCGTCGATGAGGATTGAGTCCACCTCGTCGACGACCGCGTAATGGAGGTCCCGGAGGACGCGGTCGGAGGACGAGCCCACCATGTTGTCGCGCAGGTAGTCGAAGCCCACCTCGTTGTTGGTGACGTAGGTGATGTCCCGGCGGTAGATTCCCTGGCGTTCGGGGCCGGGGGTGTCGTGCTGGATCGAGCCCACCGTCAGGCCCAGGAATCGGTAGACCGGGCCCATCCACTCGCTGTCGCGCTTGGCGAGGTAGTCGTTGACGGTGACCACGTGGACGCCGGTCCCCGTCAGGGCGTTGAGGTACGCGGGGGCCGTGGCGACGAGGGTCTTTCCTTCGCCCGTCGTCATCTCGGCGATCGCGCCCTCGTGGAGCACGATCCCTCCCAGGATTTGGACGTCGAATTGGCGCAGGCCGATCGACCGGCGCGAGGCCTCCCGGGCGAGGGCGAAGGCCTCGGGAAGGATCTCGTCGAGGATCGCCTTTTCCGTTTTCTTTTTCTCCTCGGGAGGGGCGTCCGCGGGAAGGGCGCCGAGGGCCTCCCGGACGCGCTCGCGCAGGGCCTGGGTCCTCTCGGGGAAATCGGCGTCGGCCAGGGCCTTGACTTCCTGCTCGATCGCGTTGACGCGGTCGAGCAGGGGGCGGTAGCGCTTGAGCGTGCGTTCGCTGGGGCTACCGATGACGGCGTTGACCAGGGCTTGGAACATGAAAAGACGGCGAGGCCGATGTCCAAATTATATAAACTATGGACGTTGGCTATTCGCGAAGACGCATCCTTAGAGGGCAGCCGCATGACAACCGCCGCCGTCCTGCCTCCGATCTTCATCACGACGGAGGCGGAGCTGAGGGAGGCCGCGGAGGATTTCCGTTCTTCCCCCAGGCTCGCGATCGACACGGAGTCGAACGGCTTCTACGCCTGGAGAGAGCGGGTCTGCCTGATCCAGATCTCGACCATCGATCGCGACTACATCGTCGATCCCTTGGCGGTCAAGGATCTCGAGCCCCTGCGCCCGCTCCTCGCCGACGCGTCGATCGAGAAGGTCTTTCACGCGGGAGAATACGACGTCATGTGCTTGAAGCGCGACTACGGCTTCGAGTTCGTCAATCTCTTCGACACGATGATCGCGGGAAGGCTCCTGGGCTTCAAGGAACTGGGCCTCGCCAAGCTCATCGAGGCGCATTTCTCGGTCAAGCTCTCGAAGAAATTCCAGAAGGCGGACTGGGGATGTCGGCCGCTGTCGGCCGAGCAGGTCCGATACGCCCAAATGGACACGCACTATCTCCTCAGGCTCTCCGAAAACCTGGAGGCGAAGCTCGCACAGGCGGGCCGCCTCGAGGAGGCCCGGGAAGCCTTCCAGGATCTGACCGAGACGGGCCCCCAGTCTCGAGGCTTTGACCCGGAGGGATGGTGGGACATCCGCGGCCGCTCCGCGGCCCCCGACGCGGCCTTTCCCATTCTAAGGGATCTCTATCTTTTTCGGGAGCGGGAGGCCGAGCGGCGCGACCGGGCGAGCTTCCGGATCATGCCGGATCATCTTTTGCTCAAAATCGCGGTCGCCGCTCCTCGCACGAAAGAGGAGCTCGCGAAAGTCCCGGGCTTCTCGGAATACCTGCGTCAGCGCTATTCGGGGAAAATCCTCGAGATCGTCCATAACGCCAGGCACCTGCCGGCTCCCGCCAGGCCCGAACGGGAGCCCTCGGAGCGCATGAGCGCAAGGGAGCGCAAGCTCCTGGGAGACCTCAAGCTTTGGCGCAAAACCCGCGCCGAGGCGGAGGGCCTCGATCCGGCCGCGGTGCTCTCGGGCTCCGTCCTTCGGGAGCTCGCCTCCCGCGTCGCGCGGGGGGAGGCCGACTGCCTCTCCGCCCTGAGCCCCGCCAAGCGCCTCCGCTATGGAGAGGAGCTTTCGCGGATGCTCAAGGGCTCGTAGGGCATCGCGCAGGCCCTCGTCGTCTAATCCGTCAGCTTAAAGACGAAGGGCTGCGCGATCTTGACGGGGACGGGGCCAACGGCGTTTTCGGCGGGGGCGAAGCGCATGAGCCGCGCCACTTTCTCGGCCGCGGCGTCAAAATAAGGGCCGGCGGTCCTCGCGATATCGATGTCATGGATGAGCCCGTCGGCGCCGATATGGAGATAGAGATTGACGGTTCCTTCTTTCCCTTGCCGCCGCTCGATTTCCGGGTAGTAGCGGCGCAGGGCGGCCAGAATCTCGTCGGCGTTAAGGAGGCGCGGGGGGATGATGATGGGACCGCCGCCCCCGCCCGGGAGACCGGAGCCTTTCCCGAAAGGCATCCCCAGTCCCGGGGCCTTGGAGCTCCGCGCCGATCCCGAGACGGGGCTCGCGACGCCCGCGGCGGGGCTGCCGGACAGGAGGCTTTTCGCCGGGGCGGGCGCCGACGGGGTCGGAGCCGGCAATGCGTGGGGGGGCGCTTTTTGAGGGGTGGAGGCCGGGGCCGCCGGGACAGTGGGAGGAGCGGTATGGAGAGCCGGCGCCGGCGGGTGAGGAACGGCCGGCGGCACGGGCGCCGCCGCTTTCGCCGGGGCCGCCCGAGGCGCGGGGATGGGCGCTTTGGCCGCCGGGGGGGCGGGAGCGGGCTTTGGCGCCTCGGGAACGCCCAGCGGGATGTTGGGTTTTTTGCCGGGACCGCGCATGCCGCCGACGCCGGGCCCGGGAACCGAGGGCAGGGTCAGGTCGACCTCCATCGGCTTGGGCGCCGCACGCTGGGGCCACGGCATGAAGAGAAGCGCGGCATGCAAGACGATGGAGCCTGCCAGACAGGAAAGAAAAAGCCGTTCGCGGCGGGAGAAGCCGCGCCAGTCAAGACAACCCGCTGCTGTCACCTTCCTGTCTTCTTTTAAGGAGGCGAGACCTCGAGCCCGACGCGGCTGAGCCCGGCCCCGCGGATCGCGTCGAGCGCCCGGATCACATCGCCGTAGTGCGCGCCCTTGTCCGCGGAAAGAGATACGCGTTGTCCCGGGGCGCTTTTGGCCTGGATCGAGAGAAAGCTTGAGAGCGCCGCCGGCCCGATTCTTCTGCCATGATAAAGGACGTCGCCCGCGGCGTCCACGACGAGGTTGATCGCCTGGGGCGCCTCGCGGCTCGAGTGAGCCGCTTGCGGGAGAGCCACCTTGATCGCCCGGCGGTGGATGAGGGGGGCCGTGGTCATGAAGATGATGAGGACGACGAGCAGGATGTCGACGAGCGGCGTGACGTTGATCCCCGTGATGGAGGCTTCGTTGCCGGAGGAGGCGGCCACGGACGGCTATGCGGGCCGGCGCAGGGCCGAGCGGCAAAGGGTGTCGGTCTCGGAGAGCAGATCCCGCGTCTTTTTCTGGAAGAAGTTGAAGGCGATAACGCAGGGAATGGCGACGAAGAGCCCCGTCGCGGTCGCGACCAGGGCCTGCGAGAGCCCCGACATGACGACCTCGGGCCCGGCCGAGGTGATGGCGAGATCGTGGAAGGCCTTGATGACGCCCAGAACGGTGCCCAGGAGGCCGATGAAGGGGGCGTTGTTGCCGAGAGTCCCCAGAATCAGCAGACGCTTTTCAAGGCCCGGCCGCTCGCGATTCGCGGCCTCGTTGAGGACCTCGTCGATCTCTCCGCGAGCGCGGCCTGCCGAGAACGCCGCCCGGGCGACGCGCAGGGCCGCTCCGTCGCCGACTTGCGCCGCCTTATCGATCGCTTTCAAGTCCGCGGAGCCCGAGTCCAAAGCGGCGGCGAGCCTTCCGAGAGCCTTATTTTCGCGATAAACGACGATTCCACGTTCGACGATAACCGCGACGGCGAGAATGGAGCACGCGAGCAATAGATAGATGACCCAATCGCCGCCGGAATACGCCATGGCTGAGACCAAGGGGACGTTCATTAGGGGCTTATTGGGTGTTTCTTAACCGTATCAGCGCCGAGCATAGCTCGGCGAGGACCACGGGCTGGGTTTCCGTCTGAAGCTGGAGGAAAAGGAGTTGGTAGGTGTTTTGATCGCCGATGAGTCCCAAGTAATGGGTCGCCATCGCCCGGACCAGCCAATCCGGGTCCTGATAATGGCTCAAAAGGATGGTTTTCCCAGTGGTGGCATCCCCGAAATTCGCCAGGGCGTTCGCCGCGTAAATCTGAAGGATGAGCTCGGGGTCCGATTGGGCGGCATTGAATACGGCTTGGTGGGCGACATCTCCTCCCAGGAGGGTGAGGGCCTCGATGGCCGCGAATCGCGCCGTCAAATTCGAGTTCGGGTTGAGCGCCTGCTGAAAAATACCGAGGAATTGGGGGTCTTTCGTATAGGCCAGGGCGACGATGGCGGAGGCTTGGATCTGCGGGTTTGTCGCCGATTGGGCGGTGTTTTGAAGGGCCGCCTGGAGATCCAGGCGCTTGGCTCCCGCGAGGCCCTCGGTCAATAGGAATCCCAACTGGGTGTAGCGGGTCTGCAAGTTATACCCGTCGATCGTCGTCAGCGACGCGAGGTCCTGGAGGGATGGATCGAGGGCATTGGCGCCGGTCGGACGCTCGGAGGCGTGGTTCTGGAGCAACTCGAGAAGGTCGGCGTCGATATTGGGGTTGAGGACGGCCTGGGGCGGCAACTTGAGACGGGGAGCGGTGATGACGAGGGGGGCGAGCTCGTAGACGGGCTGCGGCGGCGCGGCGCCCTGTGCCGCCGCGCGCGGCGGAAGGCCGCAGAAGGCAACGGAAAGCAAAAGAAGGCAACGGAGGGCAACGGAAAACCGCGAAATGCGAGAAGATGGCAAAGAGGTTCGTAGCCTTCCGTGGCCTTCCGTGGCCTTCTTTTGCTTTTCGCAGCTTTCGATCATAGCGGCTGCTGCGCCGTCGCGGCGGATTTTTTAGGGAAGAGCTTGAGCGCGGCCACGCAGTATTCCGCCAGGAGAAAATCATTCTGGCTCGCCTGGCTGATGAGGGAGATCATGGTGTCGTAGTCCTGGGCCGAGCCGTAATTGCCGAGCGCCCGGGCCGCCATCGCCTGGACGACCCAGCTGCCGTTGTTTTGCAGGCTGTCGCGCAGGGCGGCGAGGCCTCGATCGCTCCCGAGCCTCGCCATCATCGTCGCGGCGTAAATCTTGAGGATCGGGATATTTTCCTGCTTCCTGTAGGAGTTGAGCATGTGGATCGCCGTCGACGGGTGCCCCCACACGGCCAAGGCCTCCATGGCGCCGAAGCGCACGGAGTGGTCGAAGAATTGAAGGGCCTGGTCGAACACGGGTTTGTCGTTGATGTCTTGACGCTGGGCCAGCAGGATCATCGCCGCGGAGCGCGTCTGGGAGTTCTGGTCGTAATAGGCCGCGGTCTTGAGCTTCTTCTGGATCATCGGATCGGAGTCGTCGAACGAGAAGGCTCTCGCCAACGGGATGCCCAGGTGGAAGTAATAGTTTCTCAGGGCGAAGCCCTGGGGGGAGCCGACCGTGGCGAGGTCTCCTTCCGGCGTGCCGGCGGCGCCGCTCAGACTGACCTGAAACGTGTCCTGGTTGTCGAAGAGCTGGAGCAGGGTTTGGAGGATCTGGGGGTCGACGGGCGTCTTGGCGGCGTGGGCCGCCGTCGGGGCGGTCGCGCCGGGAGCTTGGGCGTCCGCGGTGGATGTCGCTCCGTGATTCGGGCCGCCCGCGGGTGGAAGCCCCACGCAGGCGCCGAGGCCTAAAAGGAAAGGGAGGGTTAGGGCTTGGGCGGCGGCCTGAGGCTTGGGCACCTTGGGATTGTAGTTAAACTGTTCGAGGTCAGACAAGCCATGGTGCCAGGCGCCGGTATTCACCATGATTCTTTGTTAGCACTCGCGTTGGCCAGTTGACAGTTTTGGGGGGGCTGTGATAAAATGAGCGCTGTCAAGGCTGGAGTGCCAGAAATGAAAGGAAACAGCCAGCCTTCTAATTAAAGACGGAAATCGAAAGCGGAGGAGGAAACAGAATGGCTGAAGCAACTCTCACGAAGGTCAAGATACAGCCCCTGGGCGACCGGGTGCTGGTGAGGCCGATCGAGCAGAAGGAAGTCAAGCGCGGCGGGATCATCATTCCCGACACCGCGAAGGAAAAGCCCCAAGAGGGCGAGGTGGTGGCCGTGGGCCGGGGCAAGACCACCGACGATGGCAAGACTCTCGCCATGGACGTCAAGCCCGGGGACAAGATCCTTTACGGGAAGTATTCCGGCAACGAGATCAAGATCGACGACGTCGAGTACCTGATCATGCATCAGGATGACATCCTTGGGATTTTGAAGTAATCCCACTTTAATAAGGAAGGAGAACATATCAATGGCAAAGCAAATCGTATACGCCGAAGAGGCGAGAAAGATGGTGAAGGTGGGCGTCGACAAGCTCGCCAACGCGACCAAGGTGACGCTCGGCCCCAAGGGCCGCTCCGTCGTCCTTGAGAAGAAGTTCGGGTCCCCGACCGTCGTCGACGACGGCGTCGCGATCGCGAAGGAAATCGAGCTGCAGGATCCTTTTGAGAACATGGGCGCCCAGCTCGTCCGCGAGGTGGCCTCGAAGACCAACGACATCGCCGGAGACGGCACGACGACCGCGATCGTCCTGACCCAGGCGATGCTCGCCGAGGGCATCAAGAACGTGACCGCCGGCGCCAACGCCAAGCAGATCGCCTCCGGCATGCACAAGGCGGCGGATCTCGTGGTCAAGGAGATCAAGCGCGCGGCGAAGCCCGTCAAGACCAAGGAAGAGAAGGCCCAGGTCGCGACGATCTCCTCCAACGACCGCAAGATCGGCGAGATGATCGCCGAGGCGATGGAGAAGGTCGGCCACGAGGGGGTCATCACGGTCGAGGAAGGCAAGTCGGCCGAGACCACGCTCGAGGTCGTCGAGGGCATGCAGTTCGACCGCGGCTACATCTCGCCCTACTTCGTCACGGACTCCGAGCGCATGGAGGCCGTGCTCGAGGACCCCTACATCATCATCACGGACAAGAAGATCTCCGCGATGTCGGACCTTCTGCCCCTCCTCGAGAAGATCGTCCAGACCGGCAAGCCGATCTGCCTCATCGCCGAGGACGTCGAGGGCGAGGCCCTGGCGACCTTGGTCGTCAATAAGCTGCGCGGGACGCTCAAGGCCGCGGCCGTGAAGGCCCCGGGCTTCGGCGACCGCCGCAAGGAGATGCTGCAGGACATCGCCGTCCTGACCGGCGGCGAGGTGATCGCCGAGGAGCTCGGCCACAAGCTCGAGAAGGCCGGCATCGACATGCTTGGCCGCGCCAAGAGGGTGGTCATCGACAAGGAGAACACGACCATCGTCAACGGCAACGGCGACAAATCGGACATCAAGAAGCGCGCCGAATCCATTCGCAAGCAGATCGAGGAGACGACCTCCGATTACGACCGTGAGAAGCTCCAGGAGCGCCTGGCCAAGCTCTCCGGCGGCGTGGCCGTCATCAACGTGGGCGCCGCGACCGAGACCGAGATGAAGGCCAAGAAGGCCAAGGTCGAGGACGCCTCCAACGCGACCCGCGCGGGCGTCGAGGAAGGCATGATCCCGGGCGGCGGCGTGGCGCTGCTGCGCGCGTCGGAATCCCTCGATAAGTTCAAGGGCGATTCCGAGGATGAGACCACGGGCGGCCAGATCGTCCGCAAGGCCCTCCAGGCTCCCATCCGCCAGCTGGCCGAGAACTCCGGCATCGACGGGGCCGTCGTGGTCCAGAAGATCCTGTCCTCCGGCAACGGCATCGGCTTGGATGCCCAGAGCGGCGAATACGTGGACCTCTACAAGAACGGGATCGTGGACCCCGTCAAGGTCACCCGGACGGCTCTCGAGAACGCCGTCTCCGTCGTCTCGACGCTCCTGACGACCGAGGTTCTCGTTGCCGACATCCCGGAGAAGAAGGAGCCCGCGGCCGCCAACCATTCGCACGGCGGGGAGATGTATTGATCGCGCAGGCTTAACGGCGGCTTGGCCGCCGACGACGAAAAGGGCCCCCGCCTGGAAGGGCGGGGGCCCTCATTTCTATACGTCATCCCGGCCTTCTTGCCGACAGGCGGCGAAGGCCGGGATCCGAGGAGGCGCGCGAATTTGGCGGTTGAAACGGAACATTGGTAATATAAATCGGATGCGAGACCGATTCCTCGCGCTCTGCGCCGCCGCGATCCTCATGCCTCGCCTCGCCTTCGCGGCGGCTTCATCGCCTTCCCATTTTCCCGCGGCCTCGAAGACCCCGCCGGCTTCCTCGTCGGATCAGGAGCTGACCGCGCCGGCGCCGCCGCCTTCGCCGGCGCAGTCCTTGAGCCTGTCGGACTGCCTCCGTCTCGCGCTGCGGTTCTCGCCGCAAAGAATCATCGGCATCCTCCAGGCGGAAAAGGCCCAAAAGGCCCTCAAGGAATGGACGGCCAAGCGCCTGCCGCATCTCTGGGCTTACGCCGCAAACCAGCAATCCAATGACGCCTCCATCCAGAACGTGGCGACCAACTACGATTTTATCCACTTGCAACAAGATATCAACCCCTTCGACGCGCTCTGGAAAACCGGGACCCAGCGCCGCAAGGAGCTCGATGCCGCCGTGGCGGGCCGGATCGCCAGCAAGCTCGACGTGGAGCTCCTGGTCAAGACGCTCTACTTCTCGATTCTCCAGAGTTCGGACTCGATCGCGATGATGAACCGCGTGGAAAAGCAGCTTTACCGTCTCCAACTCAGCGTCCTTCCGCGATATACGGTCGGACGGGCGCCGCCATTCGACCTTCTCAACGTCAGGACGCAACTTTCGGATCTCAAGCTGAATCGCGACCTCACGCGAGCCGGGATGCGCGGCGCCCGGGAGCTTCTGGCCTTGATCGTCGGGAAGGCGGGGGGAGACGAGATCCTGCTCGGGCCCATCAAGTCGCTTCCGGCCGTCCCTCCCGACGAGGACGTTCTCAAGAATCCGAGCCTCGAGTCCCTGCGAGCCCAGGTGCGGGCCGCGACATGGGCGCTGCGCGCCCAGCGGGCGGAGTGGCTTCCCCAGATGAGCGTCGGTCTCGACTACGGCTACGGCGGCATCGAGCCCTGGCGCTATAAGAATTTCATGCAGGCATTCGCTCCCTCCTGGGGACGCGGGGGACAGGTGGATCTCAACATCACCCAACAGCTCTTTAACTGGGGCGAGATCAACGCGCGGATCGCCCAGAGGCAGAAGGACCTGGCCATCGCCCAGATGAACTACAAGACCCAGTATCAATCCCTGCGCCAGGCTTACGTCTCCGCCCGAATACGCGCCGCCGCGCATCGAAGCGATGACGAGAGGCGGCGCCATCTCTTTTCGGTCGCCAGGCTTGCGGCCGACACCTCGATCGACCGGTATCAAAGGGAGGCGACCACGATCCTGGAGGCGGCGGGGGCGGTCTCGTTTTGGATGCAGACTCTCATCACCGAGAGGACCGATTATTATTCCTACCTGACGGACGTGGCCACGATCGAGAGGCTTATCGGACAGGATGTGGTCGATTACGGAGCCGCGCGATGACGAATAGAATGGGGTCGTCGCTCCTCCTTCTCGCGCTCGCGGCAACCGCCGGGTGCGCCGGCTCGGGCGGGAACACGGGGAAGGCTCCCGAGCTCTCGGACCCTCCCGTGCTGGCCGAAGCCAAGTATGCCAAGATGGACGAAACGGTTCCCGCCTACGGCGTGGCCGACATCGATGAGGCGGGGAACCTCGAGATCTCGGTGAACGTCGGCAAGATGGACGCCCCTCGCGTCAAGATCGGCCAGCGCGCCGTGGCGTGGCAGCTTCCAGGCGGCCAGCCCGTTGTCTGCGTCGTTCACCAGATTCTCCGCGACGTCAACAAGGCGACAGGGCAGTCGATCGTGCGGCTTAAGCCCAAAACCATCAACGGCTTCGTGGCGTGGAGCTTCATCTACGCGGAGATTACGATCAAATCCCGCAGCGTTTTGTCGGTCCCGAGCGCCGCCGTGCTTATTCTTAACGGCTCCTCCGTGGTGGTGCGCGCCACCGGCAAGGGCGGCGATCGACAGTATGAGGCGGCGCCGGTCGTCGTCAGCGAGTATTCTTGGGATCGGGCCGCGATTAAGAGCGGGATCAAGCCCGGCGAGCGGGTCGTCATCCGAGGAGCCTTGGGCTTCCTTTATCCCGGCTTCGCCAACGCGGGGGGCGACTGATGTTCGAGAAGTATTTAAGGGCCCTGCTGCGCCAGCCGGTCGTCGTCGCCGTGACGCTCGCCTGCGTTGTCGCGGCCTGCCTCGCCGCGTCCAAAGCCTTCCGGGTTGACTTGTTTCCAACGCTTGAGTTCCCGGTCTTGAGCGTCGTCGCCCAGGCGCCCGCCTTTCCCTCCCTGGAGATGGAGCGCCAAGTGGCTCTTCCCATTGAAAACGCCCTCAGCGGCGTTCTGGGGGTTTATCGGGTGCGCTCGGTCGTCGCCACCGGCATCGCCAACATCTCGGCCTACTTCCAATGGGGGACCGACATGCTGTCGGCGAGGCAGCTCCTCACGCAGGCCCTCTACCGGACGACCGGTCAGATCCCAGGGGACGTCGACGTTTCCGTCGAGAGCCTCTCGGCGACCTTGGGCCTCATCGAAAGCTACGCGCTGCAGGGGGGGACGGACCCCGTGGCCCTGCGGGATTTGGCCGAGTACGACCTCAAGCCCCGCCTCCAGGGCGTGCTCGGAGTTTATCGGGTCGTCGTATCCGGCGGACAAGTCAGGGAATTCGCGGTCTATCCCAACCCCGTGCTCATGATCGAAAACGGGGTATTCCTCGACGACATCAAGACGGCCTTGGCCGAAAACAACATCCTCGCCTCGCCCGGGATCGTCAACTCCGGCCCCCAGGAGTTCACCATCACCGCCAATGGGCAGTTCGCGGACGTCGCGGAGCTGGAAAATCTCGTGGTCGCGGTCAAGCAGGGTTACCCCATCCGCGTCAAGGACATCGGGAAGGTCGCCGACGCCTACCAAATCCCCAGGGACGATTCCTCGGAGAAAGGCAAGCCCGCCGTCCTCATCAACATCTTCAAGCAGCCCCGCTACGACACCCTGTCGGTCGCCGCGGGCGTGGACAGGACCATCCGTGATTTCGTCAAGAGCCTGCCGTCGGGCTACACCATCCATAACTATTACGACCAGGCACAGCTCGTTGGCGCTTCGATCGGGAGCGTCAAAGAGGCCGTTTACGTGGGCGGTATCCTGGTGGTCATCGTTCTGGCGCTGTTCCTGCGCAACTGGAAGACGACCCTTGCCGCGATCACGAGCATTCCGATATCGATCGTCGCGGCGTTGGGGCTCATGCGCCTCTTCAAGGTGGGGCTCAATATCATGTCGTTGGGGGGGCTCGCCGTCGGCACCGGCATTATCGTGGACGACGCCGTGGTCGTCCTCGAAAACATCTTCCGCTGGCTCTCGGCCCGGCGGGAGGGATCGGGGCTCTCCGCCCGGGACGCGATCGTCGGCGCCGCCGGCGAGGTGGTCAGGCCCGTCGTCGTTTCGACGTTGACCAATATCGGCATCTTTCTTCCCATGGTCTTCATCGCCGGCTTCGCGGGGCGTCTTTTCGCCCCGATCGGCTTAACCGTCACATTCGCGCTGTTGGCGTCGCTCGTGGTGGCTCTGAGTGTTATTCCCTTGCTGGTTGACCAATGGCTCGCGCAAACCCACTTACTAAAGGAAAGAGAGACATGGGTCAACCGCGTCTACGGCAGGCCCTTGGGCTTCGCTTTGCGCCGGCCCTACGCCGTCATCGGCGCGGCCATGGCCGTCGTCGTCCTGACGGCCTTCGCCTTCAAGCACCTCAATCTCGAGTTCCTTCCTTCGCTCGACGAAGGCGCGGTTCTCCTCGCCACCGCCATGCCGCCGGGCACCTCCCTGGCGGAGACCAAGCGCGTGGGCGTCCTTTTTGAGAAGTGGCTGGCGCAAATGCCGGGAGTCGTCACGGTCGCGAGGCACACCGGACACGCCGCGGGGACCCTCGATGTCGACGGCGTCAATCACAGCGACGTAACGGTCAAGCTCCTGCCCAAGAGCCGGCGACCCATGCCGATCGAGTCCTTCATCTCGCTCTTGCGGCGAAAGAGCCGCGATCTCACCGATGTCCGTGTCGAGTATCTGATGCCCTTGGAGGACAAGATCAACGACGCGATGGGCTCCACCCCCTTCGACATCGGGGTCGCGTTTTTCGGCGCCGATCTGGATCAGCTGCACCGCTTCTCGGCGGGCCTGCTGGCCCGGATGCAGCATATCAAGGGGCTTATCGATGTCACCCCGCCCGACGACAAGCCCCTCCCGGCCGTGACCGTGAATATCGACAAGGCGACCGCGGGAAGGCTGGGGATTCCGGTCCGTTCCGTTTTCGACGCCCTCAGGGCCTCGTCGCAAGGCCTGACGGCCACGGCGGTGAGACTTGTTTTCAAGTCCGTCGGCGTCGTGCTTCACCTCGTCTCGCCCAACGGACAATTCAACGCCGGCGCCATGGGGGACCTCCCCTTGCGCTCGGTGGTCGGGGACGCCGTCCCTCTCGAGCAGGTCGCGGAGATCGGCTACGGCGAGGTCCCCAGCAAGATCTACCACGAGCACCTGCAGCGCGAGGTGATGGTTTCGGCCAACATCGAAAACCGAAACGTGCGGGACGTCGCCGCGGACCTTGAGAAGGCGGTGGCCGACCTGAAGCTTCCGACCGGCTATACGTGGACTTTTACCGGCAAATACAAGTCCGAGACCGAGATGCTGGGGAACATGGGCGTCGTGCTCCTGTTGGCCGTGATCATCGTGGCCGTGATCCTGTGGTTTGAGTTCCGTTCCGTCATCCAGACCCTCTTGATCCTCTCGGCCGTGCCTCTGGCCGGGGTCGGCGCCTTCGCGAGCCTTTGGATCGGCGGGCAATCGATCAATATCTCCTCGATGATCGGCGCGATGATGCTGATCGGCATCGTCGTGCGCAACGGCATCCTGATGCTCGATTACATGAACGCCGGTTTGGCCGCGGGGATGGACGTCAAGGAGGCGGCGGCCCAGGCGGCGCTTAAGCGCGTGCGCCCGATCCTGATGACCGCCAGCATGACGATCCTAGGACTGGTGCCGATCGCCACCGGGTGGGGCACGGGCTCCGAGCTTCTCCGGCCTCTCGCGATCGCCGTCATCGGAGGCATGCTCCTGTCGACCTTGCTGACCTTGGTGGTTCTGCCCGCCTCCGCCGTCGCTTGCGCGCGCTGGATCAGACCGGCCAAGCCGGCGGAATAGGCTTTATCTCTGCTTTTTGCGCGTTTAAAACTCTTATTTTTATGATAAAATAGATTTACGATGTTTGAACGTACCTCCCAAGACTCAAAAACTCGTTTTATTCGTCTTTCTAGCCTTGATTCTCAACATAGGGGGATAGCATGATCGTTAAAGTCCGTGTGATTCCGAACGCCTTTGAAAACGAGGTCATCAGCCGCATCGGGAGCGTGCTCCGGGTACGGGTGGCGGCCTCAAGCGTCAATCAAAAGGCCAACGACGTCCTGAAAGGCTATCTGGCCGAGTTTTTCCAGGTTCCGACGCGAAAAGTGATGATTCTTCGAGGCGCCAACGGCCGTGAAAAGACGATCGAGATCACCGGCAAGACCGAAGAGCAGCTCAAGCGCGTGATGGAATCCATCCCTTAAGCGAATCAAAGGGAATCAAAACCCGCGGCCGAGCTTGAAACAGGCTGCGGGTTTTTTGTTCCCTTTATAGTGGTACATGGGTAAACCCCCCGAAGCGGCTTCCTCCTTTAAACCGAGCTCGCAGTTCAGCCTGATCCTTCGGGTGAGGATCGTCGACCGGCCGGGCATGCTGGGCAAGCTCACCTCCGTGATCGGCAAGGCGGGGGGGTCCCTGGGAACGATCGCGCTCGTCAGCTCGAACGACCAAACCCTGCTTCGCGATATCGTGGTCAATGCCGCGAGCGAGGCTCAGGCTGGGAAAGTGCTTAAAGCCATACGCCGCCTTTCCTTCGCCGAAGTCGTTTCCGTCCTGGATCAGACCTTCCTCCTGCATCGCGGCGGCAAGATCGAGGTCCAGCCGACGAGGCCCATTCACACCCGCGAGGAACTCTCGATGATCTATACCCCGGGTGTCGGCCGGGTGTCCACGGCGATTCACGAGCGACCGGAGGCCGTCTGGGACTACACCATCAAGGGCAACACCGTCGCGGTCGTGACGGACGGCTCCGCCGTTCTGGGCCTGGGCAACCTGGGGCCGGAGGCCGCTCTTCCCGTCATGGAGGGCAAAGCCGTCCTTTTCAAGGCTTTCGCGGGGATCAATGCCTTTCCCATCTGCCTCAAAACCCAGGATGCGGGTGAGATTGTCGAGACGGTCGAGCGGATCGCCCCGGCTTTTGGCGGGGTCAACCTCGAGGACATCTCGGCGCCTCGCTGCTTCGAGATCGAGCGCGAGCTGAGGAAACGTCTTGAGATCCCCGTGATGCACGACGACCAGCACGGAACGGCCGTCGTGGTCTTGGCGGGGCTCCTGAACGCGCTGCGGCTCGTCGGCAAGCGCTTGGCGGGCGTCCGCATCGTCGTCTCCGGCGCCGGCGCCGCCGCCGTGGGCGTCAGCCGGCTTTTGGCGAAGGCCGGGGCCGGAGACATCATCGTCTGCGACCGGGGGGGCGCGATTTACGAGGGCCGCGGGGAGCGCATGAATCCCGCCAAGGAATGGCTCGCTCAATGGACCAATCCCGGGCGCCTCAAGGGGACGATCGGCGCCGCCTTGAAGGGCGCGGACGTGTTCTTGGGGCTCTCGGCGCCCGGTTCCGTGACGCCGGAGGCGCTCAAGCGCATGGCCCGGAACTCGGTTGTTTTCGCGATGGCGAATCCCACCCCCGAGGTCATGCCGGAGCAGGTGCCTTTCGCTCGCGTGGTCGCGACGGGTCGCTCCGACTACCCCAATCAGATCAATAACGCCCTCGCGTTTCCCGGCGTGTTCAAGGGCGCCATGGAGGCCCGCTCCCGGAGGATTACCAACGAGATGCTCATCGCCGCCGCGAAGGCCATCGCGGAGGCCGTGCCTCCCGCGTCCTTGGGGCCCCGTTCGATCATCCCTTCGATCTTTGATGAGGCGGTTTGTCCCGCGGTCGCTCGCGCCGTGGCCGAGGCGGCGGGAGGTCCGCGTTTGAGCCGCGTCAATGGCCATCGCGCGTCCGCCGTCGCGGCGGGCGGGGCCTTGTCGGGGGCGCGGCTCTCTTGACGGACGCGCTGGCCGAAATCGCCGACCTTCCGGCGGCGGCCGCCGGCGCCGCCCCGGAGCGCGCGCTCCCCAAGATGGCGAAGATACTCGCCACCCTGGGGCCCTCAAGCTCAAGCATCGAGACCTTGGTGGCGCTCCTCAAGGCCGGCGCGAACGCCTTCCGCCTCAACTGCTCGCATGCCTCCATGGCGGAGCTCGCCAAAACCGTCCAAACCATCCGCCGCGCCGCGGCCCAGTGCGACGCCGTCTGCGCGATCGTCATGGACCTCCAGGGGCCCCGTCTTCGCGTGGGGCGGCTCTCCGGCGGCGGCGTCGCCCTCAAGAAGGGAGCCCCCGTGCGCGTGACGACCGAGGACGTCCTGGGCGGGGAGGGTCTCGTTCCCACCGACTTCAAGCACCTGCCCCGCGTTGTCACCAGGGGCTCCCGCATCCTCTTGGATGACGGGACGATCGTCCTTTCGGTCGTCGACGTCGCCAAAAAGCACGTCGACTGCCAGGTCGTCATGGGGGGGTTTCTCAAGGACCACAAAGGCATCAATTGCCCCGGAGCCGACATCGATCTTCCGGCCATCACGGAGAAAGACATGGCCGATTTCAAGATGGGCATCAAGCTCGGCATCGGCCACGTGGCGCTCTCCTTCGTGCGGACGCCGGACGATATCCGGTTGGCCAGGGAGGTTCTGCGCAAGGCCCGGTCCCCCATGAAGGTGATCGCGAAGATCGAGCATCCCCTCGCGGTCAAGAACATCGACGCCATTCTCGATGAGGCGGACGGCATCATGGTGGCCCGCGGCGACCTCGCCGTCGAGCTCTCTCCGGCCGAGGTCCCGGCTCTCCAGAAGCTGCTCGTGCGCAAGGCCAACGCGGCGGGCAAGCTGTCGATCGTGGCGACCCAGATGCTCGAATCGATGATTTCGCATCCAACGCCGACCCGCGCCGAGGCCTCGGACGTCGCCAACGCGGTCTTCGACGGCGCGGACGTGGTCATGCTCTCCGGGGAGTCCGCCGTGGGCCAATACCCGGTTGAGGCCGTCTCCATGATGGCCGACATCATTCGCCGCGCCGAGGCCTCCCGGCTCGGGCTCACGCACGTCCCCACGGGGCTTAAGGACACCCAAAAGACCGGCTTCGCCAACGCCCTCGCGCGCGCCGCCACGGACGCCTGCGACGTGACGGGGGCCTCCGCGATCGCGGTTTACACGCTGACCGGCTGGTCGGCGAAAGTGATGTCCAAGTACCGCCCGCGCGCCCCCATCTACGCCTTGACGCCTCTGAAGTCCACTCTCCATCAATTGGCCCTCTATTGGGGCGTGCGCCCCATCCTTTGCCCTCTCGGGGAGTCGACCGACGACATGCTCCATATCGGGGAGCGTCTGATGCTTAAGAAGGGGTATCTTCGCAAGGGGCAGACCGTCCTCATCTCGGCTGGAGGCACGGCCAAGCACCGCGCCTCCAACATGCTTAAGATTCACGTCTGCGGCTCCCTGACTTACCGTTGATGCCGGGCGCCGTCGTTCATGTCGTCCTCGTGACGGCCCCCGACATGCGCACGGCCGGAAAACTGGCCCGGCTTCTGGTGGCGGATAAGCTCGCGGCCTGCGTCAATTGCGTTCCCGGCATCATCTCCCATTATGCGTGGAAGGGGAAGGCTTGCCGCGATCGAGAGGTTCTCCTCCTCATCAAGACGCGTTCCGGTCTCTTGGGACGGCTGGCGGCCGCGGTCAAGAAGAATCATCCCTACGAGCTTCCGGAGATCATCGCGCTCCCCGTCGTCGGCGGCGATGCGTCCTATCTCGCATGGATCGCCCAAAGCACCCGCTGATCCTCGCCTCGGCTTCTCCCCAGCGAAGAGTCCTTCTTCGGAAGCTCGGCGTCCCGTTCCGGATCATCCCGAGCGGGGTGGCGGAAAATCTGCGGGAAAAAGACCCCAGGCGGCTTGTCGTCGCGCTGGCGAGGAAGAAGGCCGTCGCGGTGGCCAGGAAACGGCCCGGCGCCTTGGTGCTCGGCGCCGACACGATCGTTTGGCGGGCGGGGCGCGTCATCGTGAAGCCGAAGGACGACGCGGATTCCTTGCGGATCTTGAGATTTCTAAACGGCCGCAAGCACTGGGTCTACACCGGCACGGCTCTCGCGTGGAATGGGGGCCGTAGCGTCTTGTCGGGCGCCGCGGCCTCGGCGGTCTACGCGCGGAGGCTCTCGGAAGGCGATCTGGCTCGCCTGGCCGGCAAGCACGGGGACAAGGCCGGCGGATATGCCATCCAAGACAGGAAAGACCCCTTTATCACGCGGGTCGCCGGGGACCGGGACAACGTGATCGGGCTTCCTTTGAGGCTCGTGCGGGCGTTGATGCGGCGTTACGCGACGGGCAGGAAGAAGTAGAAGCAGGCGCCGCGAGGCTCGGCCCCGGTGACGCCGATCGTCCCGCCGTGCTTCTCGACTACCTTCTGGCAGAGCGCGAGGCCCAGGCCGACGTTCCCCACGTGCCGCTTGACCTCCTTCTGGTAGAACTTCCGGAAAACGTCGGCGCGCGCCTCCTCGGGGATTCCGGGACCGGTGTCCGAGATCGACGCCCGAAGGCTCCCGTTTTCGCGGCGCAGAGCTAGGCGGATGGTCCCGCTTTCCGGGGTGTGCTCGACGGCGTTATGGAGCAGGTTGTCGAGGACCCGCCGCAAAAGCGTCGAATCGCCGGAAACGCGGTAGGCGTCGTCGTCGGGGATATCCAACTCGAGCTTCTGGCCTCGGCGGCGGGTGACGAGGCCGAAGTCCTTGGCGCAACCACGCGCCATTTCGGCGAAGTCCACTTTCTCGCGCTGGGAGAAGTCCCCCAGCTCCGAAAGCTTCGCGAGTTGGAGGATGTCCTCGACCATCCGCAAGAGCCTCGCGCTTGACTGCTCCATGAGCTCGAAGGTGCGGGGCCGGGGGTTCTGGCCGCCGCGGCGCCGCTCAAGGCCCGCGGGGACGACGTGGTTGGCGTCCCATTGCTCCTTCAAGAGGTCCACTCCGGAGCAAAGGACGGTGAGCGGGGTCTTGAGGTCGTGAACCAGCATCGCCGAGAGCTCCTCTTTTTCGGCTTCGAGGTTCATGATGCGGATTTTGTCCTCCTTGAGCTCGGACCCCATGCGGTTGACGGCGCGCTCGAGCCGGGACAGCTCGTCGGCGCCGCCGCGCTCCAAGAAGGGTTTGAAGGTCAGCGGATCGTCGGCGATTTTCTCGATATGCGGAATGACGAGCCGCAGCCGCAGGCCGAATTCCTCGCCTAAAAACCACGCGAGCAGGACGATCGAGAGGACGGCCGCCGTCCCGAACTCGATGGCGTAATGGGAGCTTTCCCCGAGTTCGGACTCCAGGCCGCGGGTGCGCAGGCTCACGAGCGCCGCGCCCTTCCCGAGGCCGCCCAAGGAGACGGGGATTTGGACGTCGTAGATGCCGTCGCGGACGGCCGAGAGGGGAACGCCGGGATGGGGCTTCCTGCGCGCAAGAGACTTCGAGTCGGCCCGGAAGGCAATCGTCCGTCCCCGGCTGTCCTTGACCACGATCGCCGCGACGCCGGCTTGGCGGACGAGCCCCGCGAACTCCAAGGAAAGGTCCCGGGCGCGGCCGCGGCGCGCCGCGGCCTCGACAAGGGTGGCGACGGTCTTGGCGGTCAGGTCCGCGGAGCGCTGGGCCTGGAGAACGGCCTGGTTCCGGAACTTCCCGAAGAGATGGCCGAGGAGTCCTGCGGCGCCGATCAGGAGGATCGCGAACCAGAGGATGTAGCGCAGGGACAGCCGCATGGCGTTTAGACATAATAGTATACTCGAAAAACCATGGCCGATCTCTCCGGGAAAACAGCCCTCGTCACCGGGGCGGCGCGGCGGGTCGGCCGCTCGATCGCCGAAGCCTTGGCGCGCCGGGGGATGAACCTGGCGCTCCATTTCAATCGCTCCCGCCGCGAGTCCTTGGCCTTGGCGGCGCAGCTGAGGCGATCCAGCGGCGTCCGGGCGGAAGTTTTCCGGGCGGATTTGCGGGATGTTCCCGAAATCAAGCGCATGGTCGCCCGCGCGGCGCGGGAGATGGGCGGGCTTTGGGCCCTCGTCAACAACGCCTCCCTGTATGTCAAAACCCCTTTTGAAACAGCGACCCTGAAGGATTGGGACGATCACATGAACGCCAACGTGAGGGCTCCCTTCTTTCTCGCCCAGGCGGCGGCGCCCCATCTGCGCCGCTCCCGGGGAAGGATCGTCAACATCGTCGACTGGTCGGCTTTGAGGCCCTACGCGAGCTTCATGCCTTACTGCGTCTCGAAGGCGGGGCTCTTGTGCCTCAATGCGGCGCTCGCCAAGGAGCTGGCGCCCGAGGTCTTGGTCAACGCCGTCTTGCCGGGGCCGGTGCTGCTTCCCGAATCCATGTCCGCGGGCCAGAGGCGGGCCGTCCAGGCGGCGACCTTGCTCAAGCGCCTTGGAAGCCCCGAGGAGGTCGCCAAGGCCGTGGCCTTTTTCCTTGAATCGGCCGATTTCTCGACCGGCGCCGCTCTGACAGTCGATGGAGGGAGGCTCATTGCCTAGGGAAACCGTTTATCGCGCGACACGCCTGATCCGCTTTTGCTACGGTCACCGGCTTCTGGGTTACGCCGGGAAATGCCGCTTCCCGCACGGCCACAACGGTCTTGTCGAGGTGACGGTCGGACGATCGCGGCTTGACCGGCTCGGCATGGTGATGGACTTCGAGGAGATCAAGTCGAAGATCCAGGGATGGGTGGACGAGGCCTTGGACCATAAAATGCTGCTCAACGAGAAGGACCCGCTGGTCGCGGTCCTGAGGAAAATGGGGGATCCGGTCGTCACGATGAAGGGCAACCCCACGGCGGAGAATATCGCGCGGATCATCCTCGGCCAAGCCCGCCGCCGCAAGCTCCCGGTTCTCTGCGTTCGGCTTTGGGAAACCCCCAACTCCTGCGCCGAGGTCGGCTAGCGTTCCTTGAAGTAGGCCTCAAAAAGCTTCAGCAGAGCGTCTTTCTCCGCGAGCGCGGCCTGGAGTTTTTTCTTTTCCTCGGCCCAAGGGGCGAATCTCGCGACGGTTTCTTCCTTTTCCTGATTGGCCGCGGCGGCCGTCGCGGAGGCTTTTTGAAGCTCCACGGTAAGCGTCGCGACGGCTTCCTCGTCCCTGGCGCGTGTCGCGCTTTCCTCCCGCAAGGCCTTGCGGGCCTCCTCGAGTTCCCGTCGCGTCGCCTCCAATTCCTCCCGCAGGCGAGCCAGGAGGGTCTGGTCCCGGTCGGCCTTTTCCCGGGCGACAGCCTCGCGATCAGCGAGCGCCTTTTCGGCGACGCCGATGCGTTCCTCGAGGGTTTTGCGTCGGGCTTCTTCTTCCGAGGCCGACAGGGAGGCGGTGATGCCTTTTTGCCTCTCGGCGTCGAGGCGACGTTCGAGCTCGAATAGCCGATCGCCCAGGGCCTTTTCAAAGCCGCGGCGCTGGGACATGTAGCTCTGGAAGGCGGCCTCTCTGTCCGTCAAAGCCTTCATGAGTTCCGCGCGCTCGGCCTCGAGTGCGGCGATAGCCGCATCCTTGGCCCAAGGGGGGCGCATGGCCTCGAGCGCCTGCTCCCATTTCGAGCCAAGCTCCGCGAGCTTCTCCAGAATTCGCTCCGCGGGGGGAGCCATGGACTCGATTCGCTCCTCGATCCGCTGGAATCGCCGCCCGAGGTCTTTTTCCTCGGCGAGGCGGGCCTTGGCGTACTCGGCTTGAAGCCGTCCGCGCTCATCCTCCAGGGCGCGAAGCCAGGACGCGCGTTCCCGCTCCAGCGTCCTTAGGAGCGACTCGAGCTTCTCGTCCCATAAGGTCTCGCGGCGCTTGAGGTCGGCGATCCGGGCCTGGGCTTCCTCGTAGAAGCGCTCGAAGCCTCCTTCGATGCGCTGGAAGGCCGCTCGCCAGCGGGCGATTTCATCGGGCGCAAGATGGGGCGACGTGTCCTCGGGCGGGATCATGGCATGGAGAAGGCCTGCGACGGTTTCTTGGGAAGGTTGAAGGTCAAGCTGACGAAGCTTTCGGTTCCCAGCACCCCCATCGGCACGAAGGCGTAGTCGATCGAGAAGCTCTTGAATTTGATCCCGAGGCCGGCGCTGACGGCCGACAGAACCCCCAGGCTCGAGAGCGTCTCGGTATTGAAGCCTGCCCGGAGAGCGCCGGAGAGGTTGCTGTCGAAGTCGGCTGTGTATTCGGCGCCCGCCGCGGCATAGGTGGAGTCGTAGGTCGGCAGCACGACGTCGCAGGAGAGAAGCAGCGGCCGCCAGGGCCTTGCCGCGGCGCCCAACTGTGTCCGGTAGGGGAGGGGCTCTTGGGTTTGGACGAATTTGGGGCCGGAGCCGATGTTTTGCGCGGTCACGGCCAGGGTATAGGGGAATAGCCCGCGTTCGAAGCGCGCCATGGCGCCGATGTCGGCGCCGTAGCCGGAGGCGGTCTGGAGGTAGTCGGAATGGATGTAGCGGAGGGAGGCGCCCAAATCGACGGACATGTCTCCGGAGGACATGTCGTAGATGTCCGAGCCCCAGCCGAACTCGGCCACGAGGTTGTTGGGATTGAAGGTGCCCAGCGAGTTGTTGTTGATGTCCGTCTGCTGGACGGAGCCTAGGTTCTGGTAGCGAACGCCTCCGGCGATGACGTCGAAGTCGCTGATCCTCTGGGCGTAGTTGGCCGTCTGATAGCTGATGTCCGCGACCTGGCTGCCGTACATGAAGCTTCCCGAGGCGCGCGGGATCAGCGCCAACCCGGCGGGGTTCCAATAGATCGAGTTCGAGTCGTCGGTGACCGCCGTGTACGCGCCGCCCATGGCGATGCCCCTCGCGCCGACGTCCATAAGAAGAAAATCGTCGGAGGTCGTTCCGACGCTGGCCGTGTTGAAAAGCCCCGCTGCGGCCGGGGGCCCGAGGCTCAAGAGCGCCACGAGGCAGAGGAGGTATTTGCTCGCCCCTGGACTTTCCTCCCCGATCGAGGAAGATGAAGGCGGGGGGGTTCCTCGCGGCTTCACCGCAGGATGACCACCTTATGGATTTGTTGGGAGCCGTTCGACTCGATGACGGCGAGGTAAAGCCCGCTCGCGACCGATTGGCCCGAGGCGTTGTTGCCATTCCAAAGATAGGTGCCCGTCGTGCCCGCGTTGACGTCCAAAATCAAGATGCCGCGCGTGGTGAAGAGCCGCAGGCGCGCTCCGGAGGGCAGATTGGCGAAGGTCATGGCCGGAGCGCGCGCGGGATAGAAGGGGTTGGGGTAGATCTGCACCGGGCCAAGCGTCGATGCCGGCGTGGCCTGGGCCAGTTGGTAGGTCGCCAGTTGGTCGATCGTCGCGGTCACGATGTTCTCGGAGGCGTTGATGGTGGTCGGAACGGGATGGCATTGGTTCGACGAGTCGACGCGCATGAGCAGGTACTGGCTTGGAGGAGCGCTCAAGTCCCCCGTCAGGTACGACAACACGAGTTGAAGTTCGCCGATGGGTTGGATGTTGTTGGCGGGGAAGGTGGATTGCAATTGGACCACGACGGCGGTCCCATTGGCGCAGCTGGGGGCGGGGCTGGGGACCGAGGCGACGACGCTGATCGAAGAATAGGAGGTGGAGAAGGCCCCTGCCGGCGCCGTGAGCTGGACGAGCCGCCCATTGCCCAAGGTCCCGGTGAAGTTGCTCGATTCCTGGGGAAGAATGATGCCGCAGACTTGGCCCGGCCCCGCGCTGCAGGTGAAGGTGGCGGTCGGCGTGATGACGGAGGGGGAGTTCGCCAAGGGCCCGTCGCCCGA
Organism: Elusimicrobiota bacterium; assembly: GCA_027327915.1. Lineage (GTDB taxonomy): Bacteria > Elusimicrobiota > Elusimicrobia > UBA1565 > UBA9628 > JAJZAK01. Next base: position 37,033 of record DAHVWT010000002.1, on the reverse strand, counting down.
GAGAGTGTAGGCCGCGATCTCAATTGAGTTGGCGCTCCCCGGGAAGGCGTTCGTCTGCAAATAGCTCGGGGAGGCGCTGACGGCGACCGTCGAGAGCCAGACTCCCGTCGAGGAGTCGTAGACGTCGTAGCCGTCGATGGGAGTGGCGGGGTTGGGAGGGGAGACGGGGTTCCAGGTCCATTGGATGGCCGTCGCGGTCAGCGCCGATCCCGAAATGTTGAGGGGCGTGGCCGTCGGCTTGGCGGGGCCCGCCTGGATGATGTATCCGGACGAGAATTGGGCGTTGGCCCCGGCGCGTATCTGGTACCAGCCCAAGGGCAGGACGGTGTTCGCGGATTGCGCTGGATTATAGGCGGTGCCCATGACCGCCGTGAGCGAGCTGTCGCTCAAGCTCCAGGCTGCGGTCGTGGTGGGGCCGTAATTGAGGCCGTAGTAAATCTCGCTTGAGAGGTCGATTGTGAAGTCGCTTCCGCCTTGGGACCCGGCGCCGTCGGAGCCGCCCAAGGACTGGATCACGAGCCTCGGCCCGTAGAAGAAGGAATTGGCGCCTCCCCCGCCGCCGCTTGAGGCCTCGGTCACGCCATGGAAATGAGTCCCGTTGAGCGTAAACGAGTTGCCGGGAAGAAAGGGGGTGGCGTCCGAGCTTGTGATGGAGGGCTGGCGCTGGCTGGGAGGGGCGCCGGGAGTCGAGGCATCGGGAGATTCGGAGAAATAGGCCATCTCCGTGGAGTTGAGGTAGGTGGAGCCGCCGCCCGACCCTCCGATCGCATAGACATAGCCGTTCGGCGCCAAAATCGCCGTCTCGTAGGCCCTCGCCTGCGACAGCATATACGTCGACGTGCTCCACGACTGAAGAAGCGTATCGAATCGCTCGAAGGATTGAAGGACTCCCGATCCCTGCGCGCCGCCGATCACCCAGACGTCGCCGTCCGGCAGAGCCAGGGCCGTATGGCCGAAGCGCGGGTAAACCAAGGCCCCCGCCGTGGTCCATGTGTTGGAATTCGGATCGTAGATCAGGGAGGTCGTGCTTTCTCCGCCGCCGTTGTTGCCGCCCGAGACGAGGACCCGCCCGTCGGCGAGGAGCGTCGCGCGGTGGTTGAAGAGCTTGAGGCCGCCGGGCAGGGGCTTGGTCGTGGTGCTCCAAGTGTTGGACGCCGGGATGTAAATCGAGGCGTTGCCCACCGCTCCGCCGGCGCCGAGACCGCCCACCGCCAGGACGTTTCCGTTACGAAGCAGCGTCAGCGAGAGATTCGCGGCGCTGTAGGGCATCGGGTCGGCTGTCGACCACGTGCCGGTCGTCGAGGTATAGATTTCCGCGGAGTCAAGATAGCTCCCGTCGAGTTGGTCGCCTCCGGCCGCCAGCACCCGGCCGTCCGCGAGCTGGACCATGGCGTGGTTCTGGCGCGCCTGGTTCATGCTTCCCGTCACGCCCCAGGAGCCCATCGCGGGGTAGTAGACTTCGGCGGTGCTGGTGGTTTGGGTCGAGCCGCCGATGACGGTCTGGCCTCCGGCCACGAGGACGTTGCCGTTGACGAGAAGAGCCGCGGTATGAAGGGAACGCGGGTAGTTCAACGAGCCCGTCGCGCTCACGGTATTGTTGGCCGTGTTGAGGATTTCGGCCGTGCCCAGCATCCCCGCGTCGTTTTGGCCTCCGGCCGTCAGGATGTTTCCGGACGGCAGCAGCGTGCTCGTGTGATTGGCGCGCTGCGTCGTCAGTGTCGGCCCGCCCTGCCAATGGCCGAAATTGAACGGCATATTGTCGATGTCGGCGTTCTGGTCCGAGGGGCCGCAGGGGGGGATCCCCAGCGCGCCGGAACAGGTCAGCCCGCCCTCGATGGCGATCGTGTTGTCCGGGCGCAGCACGGCGGCATGGCTGTAGGATTCGGCGAACCGTTGGGCAAGGCTCCAGGTATTGGCGGATGGCGAGTATTGCTCCTGATCGCCGAAGACCATGGAGTTGATCACGATCGTCGCGATGGTGACCGAGTAGGTTTGTCCGGCCAAATCAATATAAGCAGGCACGGCTCCGCCGACGCCTTTGGGATCGACTCCGACCGGCGTTGTCGAAAGGTAGATGGTCCCGCATCCGCCGGCGCTGCAAACCGAAGTGCCGCTCATCGTGGTGTCGCTCATCGCGCTGATGGAGATGTTATTGAGAACGATTTGGCCGCAGACGCCGGAGGCGTTGCAAGTGACCGGCACGCCAGCGAGGCAGACGCCGGCGCCTTGAAGATTGGCGCAGCTCGTGCCTTGGCCGCCGTCCGATCCTGGAGGGTTCGTCCCCTGGAATCCGAAAACGACGGTGCCGCTCGCGAAGGAGATGCTCGCGGATGAGAAAAGAACGTAGCCGTCGACGATCCTTCCCGTAGCCGGCACGCCGAGAGTCGCGCTCAACTGGGAGAAATTCAAATTGTAGCTGAGTATCTGTTCCGGAGTGTCCGGGGCCATGGGGAAGTTGGTGCACGCGCTGGGCATGGCGCAGGGGGAGTTGAAGGTGACGGTGGAACCGGTCTGAAGGGCGCCGGAGGCGGAAACATAGGTTGTCGTGATGTTCCCGAGTCCTCCAAAGATGATCGCTTCGCCTCCCGCCATCAACGTGGCCGTATGGTAGGCTTTGCGCTCGTTCAGGGGCGCCGCCGGGGTGCAGGAACCATCGGGAGGACAGATCTCCGCTCCCGAGAGATAGCCGCCGGGGCCGGCGGTCTGGACGTTCTCGGTGGCCCTGCCCCCCGCGACCAAGACTTGATCGTCTCCCAGCAGCGTGGCCGTATGATAGGCTCTCGGGATGTCGAGGCCGCTGGCCGCGGTGAAGTAGTTGGGGGGCGCGGCGTTCGGGTCGAAGATTTCGGTTGTTTGGAGGTAAGAGTCGTTCGGGTTATAGCCGCCCGCGATGAAGACGCGGCCGTCGGAGAGAAGGGTCGCGGTATGGCCCGTGCGGCCGTTGGTGGCCGTCATGCTGAAGGGGGAGCCGAAGCTTCCGATGCTTGTCGCTGTGCAGGAGGTGTCGTTGGCCGGAAGCGGGAGAGAAGCGGAGGGCGTGAAAATCTCGCACGTCGACCAGACATTCTCCGTGGGGGTAGCGTTATCCTGCCCGCCGCAAATGAGGACGGTGCCGCTTGAAAGAAGGGTCGCCGTGTGGTCATAGCGGGGTTCCGACATGGCGGGGACGGGTCCGCCGCTTGCGCTCGGGGCATACCAGCATCGTCCTACGGGATTGTAAATCTCGGCGGCGGCGGTCACGTTTCCGTTGACGGAGGAGCAGCCCGTCGCGCCCGCGTTGCAGGCCCCTCCGGCGATCAGGACATCTCCATTAGGGAGCAGCGTCGCCGTGTGCGACGCCCTGGCGACACTCATGCCGTTCGTGAGGGTCACGAAAGATCCCCTGGCGGTGTCGATCAGGGTCGCCGTATTGAGTATTCCCGGGCTGGCAATCGTCGAGCTGCCGCCGGTGACGAGGATATTCTCGTCGGGAAGGAGGGTCGCCGTCGCGTTGGCGGCATTGATGGCCCAGGCGCCGGGGGATAGGGCGAACAGAAGCCCTGGCACGGCGCAAACGAGAAAAGCCTTTGTCAATCCGCGCATGGTTGCTGGACGACGGCCTAACGGCGCAATAGCCGAAGCTTACCAGCCGGATTGTTACAAAAAGATAGCGATTTTAATAGGAAGCGTTGAAAGCTACGGAAGGCCACGGAAGACAATGGAACGCTGCGGGAGGCCTTCCGTGGCTATCGATTGCTTTCTTTGAGGCTCTTGGGAAGGGCTTCGATTTTGGCGGCGAGGATGAAATCGTTTTCCGACAGTCCCCCGATGGCGTGAGTCGAAAGCTCGACGGTTAGCCGGCGGTAGCCCGTGAGATGCAGGTCCGGATGATGGTCCTCCGCCTCGGCGACGTTCTTGATCCGGACGATGAGATCGACGGCGCTCGAAAAGTCCTTCATGAGAAGATCCCGGAGGATGCTTTTGCCGTCATCGGAGAGTCGCCACGACGGCAGGGCCGCGAGGCATTCCCGAACCGTCGCGCCGCTGAGGGGAGGCGTGCCTCCGGAGCAAGGCTTGCACTTGCCGGAACGCAGCGTCTCAACGAGGGTCATCGCGATAGGCTTTTTGCAACGTCTCGACCATGGCCGCGACGGACTCCGGGGCATCCGACCGGGCCACGGGGCGCAGATCCCTGCAGGCAAAGAGCGTCGGCTTGTCGCAAGGGAGCAGCTTGTGGGCCTGCAGGTAGTCCTGGTCGTCGGGATGGACGAAGGAGATGATTTTTCTGGGGAGATAGTGTCGGTTGAGGGCCGCGAGCAGCGGCGCACGGTCCTCGGGCTTGGCCACGAGCTCAAAATCCATGCGGCCGCGGCTCAAGAGCTCCCAGACCCGGGCAAGACGGGCCTCCCGCGTCGAGGCGAGCTTCGACCAGAGGCCCTTGATGCCCCAGACGGCCCAATCGGAGTAGTGCTTGTTTCCTTTGAGCTCGGAGAGCCGCCAGGCGCCCTCGAGGGCGACAGCGTTCTCGTAGAGGACGAGCCGGGCGCTTCCCGCGGCTGCGGAGGCGTCCATGAAGCCGCCGCGTTCCCGGTCCCAAAGCTCCTGAAAAAGCTCCCGCAGAAGCTTCTCCGCGGCCTCGCGATGGGGCGCGTGGCCGGAGCTCAGGAAGGACTCCGTCAGGGCGAGGATCTTCCAGGCGTTTTCCGCGAGAGACGGGGAACGGGCGGCTCCGCCGTTAGAGGTGTCCGGAGAAATCCCGGCCGTCAGGCGGGAAAGCATACGGTCCGCCGCCGCCGAGTAGGCGGGCCGCGGGCAGCAGGCGTTGGCGCGCAGGAAGGCCAAGGCGAGGACGGCTTCCGTCCGCGGCGCGGCATCGCCCAGCCAGGCATGCTCGTTGCGCAGGAGATGCTCCATGAGCTCGGTTCCGATCTCCTTTAACAACGGCTCCCGGGTCAGGGCGTGCACGTCCCAGACATGCTTGGCGGTCACCGCGGATTCGGCGAGGTTTCGCCATCCCGGTCCCTCCGACTGGCGTGCGCTGGCTGCCAGGTCGAGGACGAGTCGTCCTCGGGCGGCCTCGGCATGCGGTGGCGCCCATTCCGCCGCGGCGAACAGCGCCAAGTCCACCGCTCCGGCGGTTTTCGAGATCGGTCCGGGCTTGCGCAGAACGTTCGCTAGCGCCTTCTGGCTCCATCCCGCCGGCGGGCCATCGACGGGAAGATCGGTCCCGACGGCTCCGGTCCAGACTTGATTTTTGGTCTTAGAGGGGGGCATGGCGTTGGTCCTGGAGAAGGCCTGGATCATTCGCAAAGACGCCGTCGACGCCCAGGGATCGCAGGCGTCGGCCTTGCGCGGACGAGACAACGGTGTAGGTCAGGACGCGGAGTCCATGCTCGTGAGCGGAGCGCACGCGCGCGGCGGTCGTCTGCCGGAGGCTGAGATGGAGGCTTTCCGCTCTCAAATCTTTCGTGTCTTTCAAGGCTCTTATCGTTGACGCGCGACCTAATAGATAGCCGATCCGCGCCGAAAAATCAACTCTTCGCACCTCAAAAAGGGCTTGATGGTCGAAACTCGATAGGACGCTGTCTCTCATCCCGTCCATCTTCTTGAGGAGAGCCACCGCGCGCGCCTCGATCCCCGGATAATAGCGCGACCCCTGCTTGAGCTCGAGATGGACGGAGGCCCGGCCGAGGAGCAGCTCGAGAGTCTCGCGCAGCGTGGGAACCCGTTCTCCGGCGAACTGGGGGCCGAACCAGGAACCGGCGTCCAGGCTGCGAATGCGCGAGGCGTCAAGGTCCTTGACGAGGGCGTCGAGGCCGCAGGTGCGCTTTAAGTTCTCGTCGTGGATCACGAGAAGCTCTCCGTCGCGGCTCTGGTGCACGTCGAGCTCAACCGCCTTGGCGCCCATATCGAGGGCCCGGCGGAAGCTCGCGAGGGTATTTTCCGGGGCCAAGGCGCTCGCGCCTCGATGGGCGACGATTAAAAAAGGGCTAGCCACAGCGAGCCAGGCGCTCGGAGAAGCGGTCGAAGACCGATTCCGGAACCTCGACGCCAAGCGGGCGGTCCCGCCCCGTCCCGGGGCCGTGGAAGTCGGAGCCGCCGGTCGAGAGGAGGTTGAACTCGGCCGCGACGCCCGCCCAATGCTTCCGCTCCTCCTCCGAAAAGGCGGCGTAGTAGGCCTCGACGCCTTCGAGACCCGCCCGCACCCACTCGGAAAGGTGCTTGAGGGCCGTTTTGGCCGTTTTGGGATGAGCGAGGCTTGGGAACCCCCCGGCGTCTCGGATGAGAGCGATCGCTTCCTCGGGGGTCGGGCCCAGGGGCTCCGCGAATCCGGGGCGGCCTCGGGACAGATATTTCTCGAAAGCCTCCGAGCGCGTGCGCACGATCCCCTTGCGACGCATCAGGTCCGCCACATGAGGCCTTCCGAGAGGCAGGTCGGGAGAGGAAGGGAGCTCCTCCGGGGAGAGCGGGAGGCCCAACTCCCGCAGGCGGCGCAGGATGGCGTCGGCGCGCTCCCGGCGTCGGCCGCGCAAGCGCGCCAGGGCCGCGAGAAAGGAGGGATCCTGGGCGCGAATCCCGTAGCCCAGAAAGTGGACCTGGCCTTCGGGATAGTTGGAGTTGATCTCGATGCCGAGGGAAAAATGGATTTTCGCCGCCGTCGCCGCGGCCGCCGCTTCCTCAAGGCCCGCGATCGTATCGTGATCCGTGAGGATCAGGAGTTCAAGTTTCGACGCCTCGGCGCGCTTGACGACTTCCCTTGGAGAAAGGGTGCCGTCCGAGTGGCGGGAATGGGTATGGCAGTCGAATCGGCGCAAGGGCCCGCCTCGCGAATCCCGCGGCTTAAACGGTGACGACTTCCTTGATTTCCGGGACGGCCTGGCACACGGCGCGCTCGACGCCGCCTTTGAGGGTCGCCATCGAGCTCGGGCAGGAGCCGCAAGCGCCGTGGAGCGCGACCTCGACGGTCCCGGTCTCCTCGCGGATCGCGACGAGGGTGATGTCGCCGCCGTCGGATTGGATATAGGGCCGGATCCGGGCGAGGGCCGATTCCACGCGGTCCTTGAGAGAGGCGGGGGCGGACTGGCTGGGCTGGACGGGATTCGTCTGGTTTTCCATGGAGGGCTCCTTAACGCATCGGCAAGGGCCGGCCGGGCGGAATGAATTCGACGCGCGCGGTCGCGGGTTCCCTGCGGATGAGGTCTTCGAGCGTGGTGCTCGAGAAAAATTCGGCGAGGAGAGTGCCCAGACGCCGCCAAAGGGGGGACAACGAGCATCCAGACTGGTGGTGGCATTCGCGCGGGGCGTCCGCGTATTTCGAGCAGACGTCCTCGAAAATCGAGCCCTCGAGGGCTATCACGACGCGGTCCATGGTGATTTCGTGGGGCGGCCTCGCGAGGGAGTATCCCCCGCCGGAGCCGCGGCGGCTCGAGATCACGCCCGCGCTCTTAAGCTTCCAGAGAATCTGATTCGTATAGTCAAGGGGGATGTTCTCCTCTCGCGAGAGCTTTTCGGCCGAGAGGGGGGCGTCCCCGTCCTCCTTGGCGATCGCGGCCATGAGCCGCATGCCGTATTCCAACGAGCTCGTGATCTTCATCAATAGATCCCCAGCTGGTCCTTGGCCTCCTCCGAGGCCATCGTTCGCGGATCCCAGAGAGGGTCGAAGGCGAGGTCCACGTCCACGTCCTTGACCCCGGGGAGCTTCGCCACGGCTTGATGGACCGAGGCGAGCAGCATCGGGCCGTAGGGGCAGGCGGGCGAGGTAAGGCTCATCACCACCTTGATGGCGTCGCCGCCCTCCGCCGCGCCCGCTTTGACCTCCGCGCCGTAGACGAGCCCCAGGTCCACGATGCTGATGTGGATCTCCGGGTCCGCGACCGGCTTTAATACTTCTCCGATTTCCTTGAAAGTCGGCATGGCTATTTTTCCTTGAATTCCGTCGAGGCCGCGCTGGCGGGGGGCGCTCTGAGGCCCTCGATGAGAGTGTTCCAGGCGAGAGTCGCGCATTTGACCCGCATCGGGTACTTGCGAACCCCTTCGAAGGCCCGCGCCTCGCCCAGCCGCTCGGGAAGGGCTTCTGGCGTGGTTTCCCGCAGCATCATGGACTTGAAGGCCCCTGCGAGCTCGCGCGCCTCGGCGACGCTCAGGCCTTCCAAGGCCTCGGCCATCATGGCCGAGGAGGCCTGGCTGATCACGCAGCCGTGGCCCGTGTAGCGGAGCCGGGCCAGGCGCCGGCTTTCCTGGCCGCCGTCCTTCGTCAAGGACGCCGAGATCTTGATCTCGTCGCCGCACACGGGATTGACGCCGTGGGAGTGGATATCAGCCTCCGCGATCTCTCCCTTGTGCGTCGCGCTCTTGAAATAGTCGAGGAGCACGTCCCGGTAGAGGTCCTGAAGCTCCGAGTCGCCTTCGGCCATGGGAAATCTTAGGCGATCGCCTCTTCTTTTTTGAAGAACCGCGCGGCCTTTGAGACGGCTACGGCGAGCCGGTCAACCTCCTCCAGGGTGTTATAGAGATAAAAACTCGCGCGCACGGTGCCCGGGATCTTGAGCTTGGCCATCAGGGGCTGGCAGCAATGATGCCCGGCGCGCACGGCGATGCCCTCCAGGTCGATGGCCGTGCTCGCGTCGTGGGGGTGGAGTCCCGCGATGTTGAAGGAGACGAGGCAGGCTTGGCGATCGAGATCCTTCGGTCCGTATATCTCGACCTCGGACATCGAACCCAGGACGGAAAGCGCCCGGCCGAGCAAGGCCCGCTCGTGGCGCTCGATCTCGTCGAAACCGACGCCCTGGAGGTAGTCGATCGCGGCATCGAAGGCGGCGGCGTCGGCGATGTTCGGGGTGCCGGCTTCGAATTTATAGGGCAGGACGTTATAGGTCGAGTGGTCGAGGAAGACTTGCCTGATCATGTCGCCGCCGCCGAGAAAAGGATTCATCGCATCGAGGATCTCCTCCTTGCCGTAGAGGACGCCGATCCCCGTCGGCCCCAGCATCTTGTGGGCCGAGAAGGCGAGGAAGTCGCAGCCCCAGGCCCGGACGTCGATGGGGCGGTGCGGGGCCCACTGGGCGGCGTCGATCAGGGTTGTCGCGCCGATCGAGCGCGCCATCGCGAGGATCTTCTCGATGGGGCTGACCGACCCCAGGGCGTTGGAGAGGGCGGAGAAGGCGATGAGCTTGGTCCTCGGGGAGAGCAACCGCCGCGCCGAGTCCACGTCCAGCGTGCCGTCGTGGGCGACCGGGATGAAGCGCAGCTTCACGCCCTTCTCCTGGGCGATCATCTGCCAGGGGACCAGATTGGAGTGGTGCTCGAGCTCGGTCAGGAGGATCTCGTCGCCCTCCTTGAGAAATTTGCGGCCCCAGGCGTGGGCGACGAGGTTGATTGACTCGGTCGTGTTTCGCGTGAAGATGACGCAGTGGGAATGTTTCGCGCCGATGAGGGCGGCGACTTTGGCGCGAGTCGTCTCGACGAGGTTCGTCGCCTCCTCGGAGAGTTCGTGGACGCCGCGGTGGACGTTGGCGTTGTGGCGCTCGTAGAAAGACACCAGAGACTCGATCACGGCGCGAGGCTTCTGCGTCGTGGCGGCGTTGTCGAGGTAGACGAGGGGCTTGCCCCTGACCCGGCGCGAGAGGATGGGGAAGTCCTTGCGGATTTTGGCGGGATCAATCATGGTTTGTCTCGAGGAGCACGTCGTCGCCCTCTACCTTGACGAGGAAGGTCCTGATGGGCGCGATGGCGGGCATGCGCGTGGCCTCGCCCGTGCGGATGTCGAAGCGGGCCCCGTGGCGGGGGCATTCGACATCGAAATCCTCGAGGGGGCCGTTGTCGAGGGAGCCCTCGTCGTGGGAGCAGACGTCCTCGACGGCGTAGAGCTTGCCCGCGGTATTGAAAAGGATCACCCGCGTCTCCCCGACGAGGACGATCGCGCGTCCGCCGGGTGGGATGTCGGAGAGCTTGGCGGCCTTGACGAGCGTCATGGGAAGGCTCCCTCCCGCAACTTTTGCGCGACGCGGTCCTCGAGGCGGCCGGCGAGTTCCGAAGAGTGGATCTGGCCCAGGAGAGGGGAGAAAAACCCCATGACCAGGGTTTCCTCCGCCTCCTGGGGCGAGAGCCCGCGGCTTTCGACGTAGAAGAGCTCCTCGGGATCCGGAGCTCCCGCCGTCGCCCCGTGCTTGCAGCGGACGGAGTCGGTGAGGATCTCGAGAAGAGGCGTCGTATCCGAGCGCGCCGAATCAGACAGCAGGAGGTTGTGGTTTTCCTGGTAGGCGTCCGAGTCGCCGGCCTTCTTCTCGATGCGGATGAGACCCGTGTAGACGGCGCGGGCGCAGTCCTTGAGCGCGGCGTTAAAAAGGAGGCGGCTCTGCGTCTTGGGGGCGTCGTGGATTTGGCGCGAATGGAAGTCGAACTTCTGCGTCCCCGAACCCATGAGCGCCCCCCACAGCGAGGCTCCGGCGCCGGTTCCGCGCAACCGGACCGCCAGGTCGCTTTTGTGGAGGGCGCCACCAAGGAGAAGCGAAGCGTGCGCCAGAGTGGCACGGGACTCGATCTCGACCGTCTGCCGCCAAAACGCCCGCGAGGCCATGGGCAGGTCCTGGAGATAGAAATGCTTGACGCCGGCTCCCGCGCCCAGGAAAAGGCTCGAGAAAGAGACGACGGTGGGCGTCCGGGACGCCGAAGGCCCGTCGGAGGGCGCTCCGACATGCTCTTCGAGGACGATCGCGCGGCTCTCCGGGGCCGCGAAGATCGAGAAGCGCGGAAAGGCAAAGCCGTCCGAGGAGCGCGCCGTGATCCGCACCACCGTCTCGGAGTCGGCGGCGGCGCGCGGGATGAAGACGAGCATGTCCTTGGCCGCCAGCGCCCGGCTGAGGGATTCGATTTTCGCGTAGGAGCCGACCGGGTCGGCTTCGAGGACGCGCCGCGCCTGCGCCGCGAACCGCGCGTCGCTCAGGGCGGCTTCCAGGGAGAGGATGGAAACCTCCGGCGGCGCGACGATGGAGAGTTCGGATTCGTCCGGGTCCGGGCGGCGGCCCGAGTCGTCGAGGCGATCGAGCCCCAGGGCGGAGTAATCCGTTCGGCGCCACTCCGGGGAGCTCGGCAGCGGCGTCGACGCCGAAAGATAGGCGTTCCAGGACTCGTCTCGCGATGGAAGCGCGGCGGACGCATGGCGATCGTGGGGCGGCCGGTCGTTGGCCACTGCCGGATCGCTGACGCCTTGGCTGGAGAGGGGGCTCATCCGACCGAGCCCTCCATTTCGAGCTGGATGAGCCTGTTGAGCTCGACCGAGTACTCGAGAGGGAGCTCCCGGGCGAACTGGTCGAAGAAGCCGTTGACGATCATGGTCACGGCTTCCTGCTCCTTCAAGCCCCGGCTCATCAGGTAGAAAAGCTGTTCCTCGCCGATCTTGGAAACGGACGCCTCGTGCTCGACGCGGACGCGCTTTGAATCGATCTCCATGGTGGGGTAGGTGTCCGAGCGCGACATCTCGTCGAGCAGCAGGGCGTCGCAGCGGACGTTGACCTTGACGTCGTGGGCCTGGGGATGGACCTTGACGAGGCCCCTGTAGCTGGCCCGCCCGCCGTCCTTCGATATGGACTTTGATATGATCGTCCCCGAAGTGTGGGGCGCGGCGAAGATGAGCTTGGCGCCGGCGTCCTGATGCTGGCCCTCCCCCGCGAGGGCGCAGGAGAGGATGTCGCCGCGGGCGCCCTTGCCCACGAGGTAAACCGCGGGGTATTTCATGGTGAGCTTGGAGCCCAGATTGCCGTCCACCCACTCGACGATCGCGTCTTCCCGGGCGATCGCGCGCTTCGTCACGAGGTTGTAGACGTTGTTCGACAAGTTCTGAATCGTGGTGTAGCGGATGTGCGAGCCCGGCATGGCGATGAGCTCGACGACGGCCGAGTGGAGGGAGTCCGCCGCGTAGGTCGGCGCGGTGCACCCCTCGATGTAGTGCACTTTAGAGCCTTCCTCGGCGATGATGAGCGTGCGCTCGAACTGCCCCGCCTTCTGGGCGTTGATGCGGAAATAGGCCTGGAGGGGCATCGCCACCTGGGCTCCCTTGGGGACGTAGACGAAAGAGCCGCCGGACCAGACGGCGGTGTTCAAGGCCGCGAACTTGTTGTCCGACGAGGGGATGATGGTGCCGAAATAGCGCTTGACGACGTCCGGGTATTCCTTGAGCGCCGTGTCCATGTCGGTGAAGATCACGCCCTGCTTCTTCAACTCCTCGTTGATGCGGTGGTACACCGCCTCGGAGTCGTACTGGGCCGTGACGCCCGCGAGGAACTTGCGCTCGGCCTCGGGGATGCCGATCTTCTCGAAGGTGTTCTTGATCGACTCCGGCACGTCCTCCCAGCGGCCCTCGATCTTCTCGGTGGGCTTGAGGTAGTAGTAGATGTCGTCGAAGTCGATGGCGTTTAGGAACTCGGTGTCGCCCCAGGCGGGCATGGGCTTCGACTTGAAAATCCGGTAGGCTTCCAAGCGCTTATCCCGCATCCAGGAAGGCTCTTCCTTCATATGCGAGATTTGCTCGACGACACGCTCGTCAAGGCCCTTTCGGCTCTTGAAGACGAGCTTTTCCTCGTCGTGGAAGCCATATTGGTAGCCGGTCTTGATGCCGGCGGCGGCCTGGGTCGACGGGTTCATGAGGCCGCCTCCGCGGCCACGGCCTTTTCCTCGAGCCAGGCGTAGCCTTTCTTCTCCAGTTCGAGCGCCATCTCGGGACCCCCGGACTCCGCGATGCGGCCGTCCTTGAACACGTGGACGAAGTGGGGCTTGACGTAGTCGAGAATGCGCTGGTAATGGGTGACGAGGAGGATGCCGTTCTCCGGTCCGGCGGTCTTCATGATGCCGGAGGCGACCACGCGCAGGGCGTCGATGTCGAGGCCCGAATCCGTCTCGTCGAGGACCGCGAGCTTGGGGGCGAGGCAGGCCATTTGAAGGATCTCGAGCCGCTTTTTCTCGCCGCCCGAGAAGCCGTCGTTGACGTAGCGGGTGGCGAATTTCTCGTCCATCTCGAGGAGCGACATCTTCTCGCGCAAGGTCTTGCGAAAGTCTCGGATGCCCGCCTCGGCCCCCTTGACGGACTTCATCGCCGTGCGGATGAAATTGGCGACGCTGACGCCCGGAAGCGACATCGGATACTGGAATCCGAGAAAAATCCCGAGCCGGGCCCGCTCGAAGGGGGGGAGCGCCGTGATATCCCTTCCCTCGATGAGGATTTTGCCGTCCGTCACCTCGTAGCGGGGATGGCCCATGACGGCGTAGGAGAGGGTGCTTTTCCCGGATCCGTTGGGGCCCATGAGGGCGTGGATTTCGCCCTTTTGAATCTTGAGGGAAACCCCTTTCAAAATGGGGCGGCCCTTGACGGCGACATGCAGATTCTCGATCTCCAGTAGAGCTGGCATGGAGGCTCCTTTTTTACAGACGAAAAAAGATAACCGACGACAACTCTAGTTTACGATACCTGAGTGTTTTAGTCAAGTTTAGGAGGTTGGTGCCTGGCGTGGGGCCACGGCAGCATGCTACGATGGCGCCATGGCCATCAACGATATGTCGGCAACCGTCGTGATCGCCGCGGGCGCCTTGCTGTGGGGCGGGCTCTCGCCGGCGCAAGCCGCCTCCTCCGGCAAGGCCGGAAAGGCGGCTCTCTTGCTTGAGCCGTCGAAGTCCGTCCGGCAGGCGCCCAAGGAGTTCAAGGTCGCCTTCAAGACGACGAACGGCACGTTCACGGTGGACTTCCACCGCGACTGGGCGCCTCTGGGAGTCGATCGGGTCTACAACTTGGTCAAGGACGGCTTCTTTGACGGCGACGCGTTTTTTCGCGTGGTCCCCGGCTTCGTCGTCCAGTTCGGCCTGAATGGTTCTCCCCAGGTCAACGCCGCCTGGCGGCAGGCGCGCATCCAGGACGATCCGTCGACCGGCCATTCCAATAAGCGCGGCACGATCGTTTTCGCGACCGCGGGGCCCGGCACCCGCACGACCCAGCTCTTCATCAATCTGGCCGATAACCCGATGCTCGACCGCATGGGGTTCGTCCCCCTGGGCGAAGTCATCGGCAACGGCATGGACACGGTGCGAAGCCTCTTTAGCGGCTATGGCGACGGCCCCCCTCAGGGCGTGGGTCCCAATCAGGGGCAGATCGTGGCGCAGGGGAACGCCTACCTGAAGAAGAACTTCCCCAAGCTCGACTATATCAAGGCCGCGCGAATCGTCAAGTAAAGTGTCCCGCCGTTTGGCGCTCGCTCTGGTTTTGGGGTTGGGTTCCGCTTCCGGGGCCGCGGAGGCTCCCGCCGCCGCCCGGACGGCTCCTCCCGACGCGACGGCGGTCGCCTGGGATCGCGATTCCCTGGAATATGCGGCCGTCTGCTCCGAGGTCTACCGGTCGGGGCTTCGCTACGTCCGAGAGTTCGTGAAAAAAAATCCCGGGCTCAAGAACTGGTGCGTGGTGCTTGATATCGACGATACCGTCCTGACGACGGCGCCTTTCCGCGTCGCGGAGGGGGGGCGCGCCTTCAATGAGTGCCGTTGGATCAAGTGGAATCAAAGCCACTTCCTTGACCCGGTTCCCGGCGCCAAGCGGTTCCTGGACGGCGTCCGAGGCCTGCCGGGCGCCCATGTCGTTTTCATCACAGACCGAAGGCCCGCGATGCTGGAGAGGACGAGGATGAACCTGCGGAGAGCCGGCCTTTGGGGGAAAGGGGACCTTTTGATCGGCCAGGACACCCCGGATGACTCCAAGCAAAAAAGGCGGCAAGAGTGCGTCGAGCGCGCGATCGACCCGCGTTGCAAGGCGGCAGGGCCGATGATGATCGTGGCGCTCTTCGGCGACCAGGCGCTTGATTTCAAATCGCTGCACGGCGGCGAGGCGCGCTCGGCCAGGGACCGCATCATTCGCGACGGCGCGTGGGACCCCCGTTATTTCGTCCTTCCGAACCCCATGTACGGCGCCTGGACGGTCGGCTACTCCACCGAGAAATGGCGCGCTGAGAACCGGAACTGCCCCTAGGCCGCCATAGCCCATGAAACGGGTCGCCGTCCTCAACCATAAGGGGGGAAGCGGCAAGACCACGACAGCGGTCAACCTTGGCGCCGCTTTGGCGGAGGCGGGAAAGCGCGTTCTCGTCCTCGACTTCGATCCGGCCGCGGGCGCCTCCCTGTGGCTGGGGATCGCTTCGGAGGACGGAAGGCCCGGGTTGGCGCAGGCTCTCGCGGGCGCGGCGGCTTTCCCGGATCTGGTGCGCGAGACCGCCGTCGCGGGCCTCGAAATCATACCGGCCGCCCTGTCGCTATCGAAGGCGGAGAAGTCTCTCGCGGGGGAGATCGGGGGGGAGGCCATCCTCAAAAAAAAGGTGGCGGACCTCCCCGCGGGCCGCTGGGATTATTTCTTCGTTGATTGTCCGCCCACCCTGGGGCTCCTGACCTTGAACGCCTTGAGCGCCGCTTCCCATGTGCTCATCCCTGTCGAGGCCCATGTCATGGCGCTTTCGGGCGTGGTTTCGTTGATGGAGACCGTCGCGGTCGTCAGGGAGAGGCTGAATCCGGGCCTCTCGGTTTGCGGCGTCCTCGCCTGCCGGGTCGACCGGCGGACGCTTCATTCAATGGAGGTGGTCCGGATTCTCAAGGATAAATTCGGGCCCTTGCTCTATTCGACGCAGATACACGAGAACGTGAAGCTCGCCGAGAGCCCTTCCTTTGCCAAGCCGGTCACTCTTTACGCGCCGTCGAGCCCCGGCGCCGAGGACTACCGGGCCCTGGCGCGGGAGTTCATGGAGAAAATCTCGTGAGCAAGCAGAGGCGCGGCCGAAAGTCCCGATTCAAGCCCAAGACGATCGGATTGAACCCTCTGGAGAGACTCCCGGACGCCGGCGCCGGAGCGAAACCCAATCTCCGCGGCCCCGAGACCGAGTTCCGCGCCCAGGCGCGCGAGATACTGGCGCCGCCTCCTTCGGGGCTCGCGGCGGCGTTCCGGCGCTGGCTCGGGCGCCTCTTTTCGGCTTAAAACACGCTCCGCCCCTTCTTGCCGCAAGGGCCGGTCCTTCTCATCTCCTTGGCGGGCGCCTGGACCGAGGCTGAGGCCAGGGCCGCGGCGATTTCGGATCGTATCTCCCGGTACGCGTCGGTGTCTTTAAGGAAGGCCCGCGCCTGGAGTTCGCTTGCCCGGCCAAGCAGCTCCTCGGCGTCCGAGCCGCCGGCGGTCACGATCATGGGGACGCCGCGGGTCGCGCCACCGCTCCGAAGAAGCTGGGCGAGGATCAAGCCGTTGAAATCGGGAAGCTGGAGATTGAGGATGATCAGGGAGGGCCTGAATTTCGAGGCCATCCGCAGTCCCTCGTCGCCGCCGCGGGCCACGCGGAGATCGCAGCATAGCTCCGAGGCGGCCGCGCGCGCCGCCTCCTGGAAGGCGTCGTCGTCGTCGATGAGAAGAATGGTTCCGGGGAATTGCGATATCGGCCCC
Source organism: Elusimicrobiota bacterium (assembly GCA_027327915.1). GTDB lineage: Bacteria > Elusimicrobiota > Elusimicrobia > UBA1565 > UBA9628 > JAJZAK01. Next base: position 20,604 of record DAHVWT010000002.1, on the reverse strand, counting down.
GCCAGAAGACATCTGAGATGTCGTAGGAGCGACTCGGGGTTGTTCGTGATATCGAGCTTGGTCAGGAATATCTCCGCGCCAAAGCGTCGCGCCGCCTCGGCGTCCTCGGGGCTCTCCTTGATGCCCGATATCATGACGACCGGAATGCCGCGGCTGGCGTCGTCGGATTTGAGCGTCTTTAAGACATCGCTGGAGGAAAAGCCGCTTTTAAGGATCCAATCGAGGAGGATGAGGTTGGGATGAAAGGCCTTGGCAAGCTTGACGCCGGACCGGCCATTCTCCGCCCTCGCGGTCCGAAAGCCGAAAATGCCCAGGCAGCGGCCCAGGTAGTCGGAGAAGTCGTCGTCATCATCGATGATCAATAACCGTCGCATGAAGCTTCCCAGATGCCCGTGACGCCAATGCGAGCGTTGACGGCAAAGTCGAGAACATGGTAAATTGCCTAAACAAAGTAAACGCCGTATACGGATAAAGCAATCAATAGACGGTAAAAATTCAGTAACTCGATGAGTTTCAAAACCTATACGACCCATGAGATCGCGAAATTTTGCGACGTCTACCCTTCGAGCGTCCTTCATTGGATCAACGAGGGAAAGCTCAGGGCCCATGTAACGCCCGGCGGGCACCGCCGCGTCGCCCGGGAGGAGTTGATCCGCTTTTTAAAGCAGTTCCAAATGCCTATCCCGGCGGAACTGCGGGCCGGGAGGCGCCGGGTCCTCATCGTCGATGACGAGCCCGAGATGGCGCGGATGCTGGAAAAGATATTCCGCATGCATGCCGAGGTTTTCGATGTCGAGGCCAGCAGCTCCGGGATCGACGCCCTCATCAAGATCGGCCAGTCCCCGCCCGATCTCGTCGTCCTCGACGTCGTGATGCCCAAGATGGACGGCTTCCAGGTCTGCCAGATTCTCAAGACGCGCCCCGAAACTCGATACGTGCGGATCATCGCCCTGACCGGCAAGAAGGTCCCGATCAACGAGCACAAGCTCGACGAGCATCACATCGACGCGTTTTTCCGCAAGCCCTTCGATGTCGGGCAGTTGCTGGCCAAGGCCGCGCGGCTTCTTGGCGTGACGTTGGCGGCGGCTCCGGATGCGCCGTAGCCTTTAGAGCCATTGATGACGAACGCGGCGGAGCGGAATCGCGGCGCCGTTCCCGCCGTCCATGGGCTTCTCGAACATTTGGAACGGGAGGGCGTCCGTCATATCTTCGGCATTCCCGGGGGACCCGTCATCGGCCTTTACGACGCCCTCTACGAGCGCGGCGTCATCGCGCCGATTCTCGCCAAGCACGAGGAAGGGGCGGCGTTCATGGCGGACGGCTATGCGAGGATCTCCGGCGGCATCGGCGTCTGCTGCACGACGGCCGGACCGGGCGCGACGAACGCCCTGACGGGCGTCGCGGTGGCTTACGCCGACCACAGTCCCGTGCTCGTCCTGACGGCGCAGGTCCCGACCCGGCATTTTGGCAAGGGAGCCTTCCAAGAATCGAGTCCCGAGGCCGTTGATGTCGTCGAGATCTATCGCCCCGTCACGAAGTGGAGCACGATGATCCATCATCCCGAGGCGACGGGCCCCGTCATCCGCAAGGCCTTGCGCCTGATGACGAGCGGACGGCCCGGCCCCGTCCACGTCAATCTTCCTTGCGACGTCATGACGCAGATGGTCGAGCGGGACATGTTTCCCCCGGAAAAGCGCGGCTCGCGCGCCCGAACCTTCGACCGGCTCTCCGTCAAGGAAGCCGCATCGTGGCTCCTGTCCGCGAACCGACCGGCGCTGCTCGCGGGCCATGGCGTCAACCTCGCCCAGGCGTGGGATCCCTTAAGGGGGCTCGCCGAGAGCTTCGGCATCCCCGTCGCGACGACGTTCAAGGCCAAGGGGGCGCTCGCCGAGGATCACCCTCTTTCTCTCGGCGTCTTCGGCTATTCGGGCTCGGACTTGGCCCGGGACTATCTCCTGGACGAGGCGGACGTCGTCTTGGTCGCGGGAACGAGCCTCGGCGAGGCGTCCAGCTGCGGTTGGGACGCCCGGCTCGGCAGGAAAAAGGCGCTCCTCCAAATCGACATCGATCCTGGCGCGATCGGAAGGAACTTTCCCGTCGCGGTCGGGCTTGCCGGCGACGCGGGGGCCGTCTTGACGGAGCTCCGGTTCGAGATGGAACGGGTCTTGCGGGAAAACCCGCTGGAATTCAAGCCGCGGCGCCATGAATTCATCCGCCCGGCGAAGCTCCCGACGGACGATTCGGAGGACACGGCTGGGTTGGGGCCCTTGGGAGCCCGGCGTATCCTCGGGGAGCTTCGCCGGGCCCTTCCGCGGGACGCGGCTCTCTTTGTCGACAATGGGACGATCCGGACCTGGGCCGGGGCCCATTTCCCCGTCTTGCGGGAGAATTCCTTCTTCGTCAATATGGGGTTGGCGGGGATGGGCTTCGCGGTCGCCGCGAGCATCGGCGGCAAGCTCTCGGCCCCGGGCCGCGTCGTCGCCGCGCTGGTGGGGGACGCCGCCTTCGCCATGAACGGCATGGAAATTCACACGGCGGTCGAACACCGCGTGCCCGTCGTCTGGATCGTCGTCAACAACGGCGGCCACGGCATGATTTACCACGGCGAGCGGATGCTCTATGGCGGCAAATTCAAAAGCTCGATGTTTGCTGGAAGGCTGAACATCGTCGACATCGCCCGGGCGATGGGAGCCGCGGCGTTTCGAGTCGACCGCCCCGGCGAGATGGCGGGCGCCCTGCGGGAGGCCTTCCGCGGCGGCGGGCCCTGCGTCCTCGATGTCGCCGCCGATCTCCACGAGGTCCCGCCGATGGGGGCGCGGGTCGCGAACGTCGGGCGCGCTCTCGCGGGGATTCCGGCTGCCGCATGAGCCGCGTCGCGCTCGTTGAGGAGCACAACAGGCTTCTCGACGCCGCCCTCGCCTACCGCGACTCCAAGCCGCTCCTGGTCGCCCTGGACTACGACCTTTTCAGTTGGATCGATCGTGGACGGACGAGCGCCAGCGCCCTGGGCCGCGCCCTGAAGCTGGATGCGAGGGCCGTCGGGATCGTGCTGGACGCGGTGTCGGCGCTCGGTTTCCTCGATAAACAAGGCGGCCATTACGCCAACACCCCGCTTTCAAGGAAGCTGCTCGTCTCCACGAGCCCTCATTACCGGGGCGCCAACATGAGATACCAGAACAGGATGTGGGAGGCGTGGTCGGACTTGAAGGGAGTCCTTCGCCGGGGGCGTCCGCGGCGCGCTCTCGTCGATTGGATTGCGAAGAAGAGCTTCACGCCGGACTACGTCAGGGCGATGGGCGACGTCGCCTGGACTCCAGCGCGGGACCTGGCCTCCCAGCTCGACCTGAAAGGCGTCGGGCGGATGCTCGACGTGGGCTGCGGCCCCGGCGTCTACAGCCGGGCCCTGGTGGAGCGCGAGCCCACGATCGAGGCGACGCTGCTCGATTATCCCAAGACGATCCGCGTCGCTCGGAGGATCCTCAAGGCGCATCCGCGGGCGCGCCGTTTCCGGTTCAAGCCCGCCGATTTTCTGCGCGACGATCTGGGGCGGGAAGCCTACGACTTGGCTCTCCTGTCGAACGTCACGCACATGGAGAGCTCCGCCAACAACGAACGGCTCGTTGAAAAAACGGTGCGGGCGCTCAAGCCCGGCGGGCGGCTCGTGATTCACGACTACGTCCGCGACCCGGGCGGACGCGACTCGAAATTCGTCGCCATGCTGGCGGTCCATCTCCTTGTTTTCACCGGACGCGGAAACGTCTATACTCTAGAGGACTATGTCCGCTGGATGCGGCGGTTTGGACTCCGGGAGATCCGCCATAAGCGCGTCGCGCTCGATACGATCTATCCCTCGTCGGCCGTCGTCGGCCGCAAGCCTTAGCCTTCTCGTCTTATTCCCGGCCGTCGCGCTTGCGTCTTCTCCCGCGGTTTCGCGACGCATTCTCAGAATATCCGACGACGTCGTCGAGCCGGCCAGCCTTGACCCGCTCAAGGAATTTTCCGAGAAGTACTATACGATCGTCCAGCAGATCTTCGACAGCCTGGTCCGCTTTGGTCCCGACGGGCGCCTGGAGCCCGACCTGGCGACGAGCTGGCGGTGGGTCGATGACAAAACGTTGGAATTCAAGCTGCGCCGCGGGGTCCGATTCCACGATGGGGAGCCTTTTGACGCGCAGGCCGTCCGCGCCACGGTCGAAAAATTCATCGATCCCCGATCGGCTTTCCCCGGCGCGGGGATGCTCGACTCGATCGCGGGCGCCGAAACCGTCGACCCACTGACGGTCCGCATCAAGACGAAATACCCGGACGGCATCCTCCTCCACCGTTTGGCGGGGCTCGTCCCGATCTTGCCGCCGCGTTATTTGGCCGAGAAGGGGCGCGACTATTTCGGCCGGCATCCCGTCGGGACCGGGGCCTTCCGATTCGTCTCCTGGGAGCCGGGCAAGGCCATCCACCTCGCGGCCAACGGGGACTATTGGCTCAAGGGTTTCCCCAAATTCGATGGGCTCACGTTTTTATTTCTTCCAACGGCCAAGCAAGTCGCCGGTCTTTTGGACGGGCAGGTGGATATTGTCACGGAGCTCCCCGGGACGGCAACCATGGCGGTGATGAAAAGCGGCCGCGCCAAGATCGTGAAGAAGGCGGTTTTCTACACCGTCGCGGGCAGCGTCAACGTGAGTTCGAGCGCCCTTTCCGACGTCCGAGTGCGGCGCGCGATCAACTACGCGATCAATCGAGCCGATCTGATCCGGTATGACCTGCTCGGCAACGGCTCGGAGTTGCCTTCCTTGACAATGGAGGGGGAGATCGGCCACGACCCGGCTTTGACGCCCTACCCCTATGACCCCGCCAAGGCCCGAAGGCTCCTTCGGGAAGCGGGCTACCCGCGAGGGCTGACGCTCAAGGGAGTCGTCAAGGTTCAAGGGGAGAGGACCCTGCGGATCATCGCCCGCCAATTGGAGCGGGTTGGCATCCGCCTCGTGACGACGGAAACGACGGATGCCACCGTCATCCGCGATATTCAGCGGGGCGGCTGGGATTTCACCTTTGGGGGCTGCCCGGACCCCCTGTCGCATTCCTTCTTCATTCAGTTCATTTTTTTATCATCCCACTCCCCCTACAGCATCCATAAGGGCGCCGTCTTCGACCGTTTGATGGCGAAAATGACTTCGACGCTCGATCCGTCGAATCAGGACCGGGCCGGCCAGGAGCTGGATCGCTATGTCCACGACCAAGCCTTGAGCCTGTTTACGTATCAGCGTATCAAGACTTACGGCGTGGCCAAGGATGTCCATTTCGTTCCCTACAAAACCGGCATGCCCTACTTTTATCGGAGCTCCTTCGAATGAAGCCGAAGCCGGCGTCCGCGCGCTTTGGCCGTTGGGGGAGGGGGAGCGCCCGGCCCATCGGCACGCTGTGGGTCGACAGCGTGGCCGCGGAAACCGGGCGCAGGAGTTTTTCAATTTTTAGGATCGCGATGAAGCCGCGAGCGAGCCATCCGGCCATTTGGCATGCGCGTACCTCGGAATTTTTTCTCGTCACGAAAGGAACCTTGCTCGCCGTCATCAACGGCCGGCCCCGGCGGATGCGAAAGGGGGAATACGCGCATCTCGCGCCTGGAGCCGCGCACGAATTCCGGGCGGGCCAATCGGGTTGCGAGGTCATGTCCGTTTTCGTTCCCGCCCTCGATCTTCGCAAGCCGGATATCAGGCGCTAGTCGTGCCCAAGACTCTGCGCTGGCGGCTCATTCTTGCCATCGTTCCCGTGGTGATCGCGGGCATCGTCGTGGTCGTCGGCGCGCAGTATTATTTAAGCCGCCGCCGAATCCTGGCGGGGGTCAACCAGGAAATCCACAACCGTACGGAGCTCACGGCGACCGCCATCGACGGCCTGCTCCGCGAGCGCCGCAACGAGCTCCTGACCCTGTCGGACTCGCCGCTTATCTCCGATTACCACCAGAGCGAGGACTACGCCCTGAAGGCCGAGGCCGAGTCCTACCGCCGGGAGCTGGAGGCGTCGCTGCTGCGATTATCGCGGCGCTCCGCCGTCTACGACGCCATTATTTTCGCGGATGCTCGCGGCCGCGCCGTCTGCCATATCGAGGATGGGAGAGCCTTGCCTCCCGGGGAGGCGCTGCGCTCGGCTGGTTTCTTCGTCGCGGCGCGCCGTTTGCCGTCCGGCGCCGCGTGGGTTTCTCCGCCGGAACTCCTGAAAGACGGGCGCGTCGCCCTCTATTTCGCGGCGCCGCTTCGCGACGAGGCGAGGGATTTCGAGGGCGTGCTCGCGCTGGCCTACGACCTGGGCCCCATCTCGGCGCTCTTGAAGGCGAGCCGGCTGGGAAAGGGAGGGCAGGCCTGGATCCAGATGGCGCGCCAGGCGTTCCCCGCTCCGCCAAGCGAGACCGGGCGGCCGGCGCTCACGGCGTCCGTTCCTTTGAAAGCGATGCCATGGACGGTCATGGCCATGGCGCCGCGGGCCGAGTTCCTGCGCCCGCTCGAGCACGTTCGCGACTTCGGAATCGCCATCGGCTGCGCCGCCGCCGCCATCGTGGTCCTGGCGATCCTGCTGTTTTGTTATTCCAACACCCGCCCCCTTGCCGCTCTCGCCGAGGCCGCGCGGGAGATCGGGAAGGGCAAGCTCGATTATCGCGTCGCCTTTGCCGACGGGGGGGAGATGGGAGCGCTCGCCGGGGCCTTCAACGAGATGGCGAGAAACCTCGAGGACAACCGGAAGCGCAGGACCCTCCTGCAGGCCCAACTCATCCAATCGGAGAAGCTCTCCGCGGTCGGGCAGCTGATATCGAGCGTCGCCCACGAACTCAATAATCCCCTGGCGGCCGTCTGCGGGTACGCTCAAATCATCTTCACCCAGAATCCGCCGGAATCGCTGCGCGAGGACCTGCGCCGCGTCCAGCACAGCGCCTTGCGTTGCCGCAAGGCCGTGGAAAACCTCCTCTTCTTCGTTCGCCGCGGCGGCGGCGAGAAGTCGCGCGTGGACGTGAACGTCGCCGTCCGAGCGGCCGTGGAACTCCTCGAATATCGCCTCAAGAAGACCGAGGATGTCGCCGTGGACCTCGACCTTGCCTCCCCCATGGGCGAGATCGTCGCGGATTTCCAGCAGATCGTGCAGGTCCTGGTCAATTTAATCAACAACGCCTGCGACGCCATGGAAACGGCGCCGCCTCGTCGGGAAGGCAAGCGCCTCGCCGTGCGCACCCGTCAGAACGGAGAGAGGACGGAAATCCTGGTTGAGGACAACGGCACCGGGGTCCCGGAGGCCGTCCAGGGGAGCTTGTTCGAGCCATTTTTCACGACGAAAGAGCCGGGGCGGGGGACGGGGCTCGGACTCTCGATCTGCCGGCAGATCGCCGAGGAGCACGGCGGGTCGATCGGCTTTTCAAATCTCGAGAAGGGAGGAGCCTCGTTCCGCCTTTTCCTGCCGCGCTCGGCGCCGGAAGACCTGGCGGCCTTGAAGCCCGCGGCCGGCGAGATGGAGATCTTGCCGCCTGTCCCCGGCTGCCGGGTCCTCGTGGTCGAAGACGAGACGGATATCGCCCAGATCATCGCGAGATTCCTGCGCGACGAGGGGGACGTGGCGGACGTCGTCGATCCGCCCGAGGCCCTGGGGATCGCGATCGAAAGGCCTTACGACCTTATCATCAGCGACTTCGAGATGGAAAAGACCAAGGGGCCCGACCTTTACGCCGCCCTGATCGAGCGCGATCCCGGATGGGCCTCGAAGTTTCTCTTCATCACCGGGGATATCCTCAACCCGCGTGTTCTGGAGTTCCTGCGGAAAACGGAGGCGGCTTGCCTCGCCAAGCCCTTCGATTTGGAGGATCTCAAGCGGACGGTGCGCCGGATGCTTTCCCAGCGGCGGCGTTAGACTTCTTCAGGCCCCTGGCCATCACGAACTCGTAGGGGATTTCAAATCCATCCGGCGTCACGAAAGCCGCGGACTTGGCCAGCACTTCCTCTTTAAGAGCCTGCCGCTTGGCCGGTTCGAGGCTTTGGATCAAGACGCCCGTGCGGCCCGCTCCGGAAGCCATCGTCTCCCAATAGGCTTGCGGGGACTCGAAATGGAATTTGCCCGACAGCCGCCGGGACTCGACGCGCGCGAGGCCCGCCTGGGAAAGAGCGTCCTCCAGGACTCCCGGCGGGCCGAAGTCGTAGATCGTGGGGGCGCCCGGGATCTTGAGCTCGGGGACATGCTTGACCATGGTCTTGTTAAGAAGGCTCGTGAACAGCATCTTGGCCGCTTCCCCTTGGACGAGACAGGAGACTCGCCCGCCGGGCTTGGCGACCCGCGCCATTTCGCCTAGAGCGAGCTTCGGCCGGGCGAAGAGCATGAGGCCCAGCTGGCAGATCACGGCGTCGAAGGAGCCGCCGGGGAATTCCAGACGCTGGGCGTCCATGCGCCGCCAAACGATCGGCGCCGAATCGTCCCGACGCGGCCGGGTCGAGGCGATGGAGATCATTTTCTCCGCGAAATCGACGGCGTCGACCGTCCCCCGGGGCCCAACGGCCGCGGCGGCGCGGAGGCTCGCGGCGCCGGGGCCGCAGGCGATATCCAGGACCTTTTCTCCCGGCCGGATGCCGGAGAATCGGATAAATTCGTCGGTGACGGCTCCAAAGAGGAGCCGGCTGAGTTGGTCGTAGTGTTGCGCGGCTTCGTTCCAAATGCCCGCGGACATCTGGTCGAAAGCCTTGGGGTCGAAGGTCGATGTTTTCTCCATGAGGACACTATATTACTACAGATATAGACGGCGAGATGGATGATGGATATTCGACTTAGCGCTCTGACTTCGGTATACTTGAGTTGAAGCTTTCCCCTCGACTTATGCCCGATGAAAAGCCAGAGAAGGCCGGCAACCCGGCCTTCAAGCCGGTCAAGGAATTTGGCAGGATTCCGGTCTCTCCCACCACGGAACTAGTCTTCTACGCGGATGTCTACCGGGGGCATCCCTATGTCTCGATACGGACTTTTCTTAAGAGCGGCGAATATACCGGGCCGACGAAGGCGGGCGTGACGCTGACCGCCGAGATTGTCGCCGGGATGATGAAGGCCATCGAAGCCCTGCCCCCGGACGGCGCCGCCGCCTCGGAAAAAGAGCTTGCGCGCTACACCCGCAGGGCCGGAGTCGAACTCGTGCTGCGCGTGGCGCGGTTTAGGGATTCCATCGGCATCGACCTGCGGGAGTGGGTCGAAGACGCCAATTACAAGGGCTGGTCCAAAAAGGGAGTCCGCATCCCCTACGGCGAGGCGCCGAGGGCCGTCGAGTGCCTCAAGGCGATGAAGGCGTTCCTGGCCGAATCGCCGAAATCCGAAGCGAAGCCCGAATCGTGAAGCCCCCGTCCCAGGGGAGGCTCGGTCCTCTCAATGCGCTTATGATCGCGTCACGGAGCCTTGCCGTCGCCGCCCTCGCTTTAGTTCTCCTCCTTCCGTGCGCCCGCTTCCTGGGAGCGGCGCCCGCCGCTCCTGCCGCGGCGGCCGCGCCCGCCACGGCGGTCTCGGCGCCGCTCGAGCCGACCCGCTTCGGCCCCGCCATCGCCCAGGTGACGGCAAGGCTGCTCGAGACCAAGCATTACGACCGCCATCCGATCGACGCCGCCACGTCGGAGCGCATGCTGAAGAATTATCTCGATTCCCTGGATTACAACCACATGATCTTCATCGAGCCCGACGTCCGGCGCTTCAAGGCGCGTTTCGGCCGGACGCTCGGCCGGCGCCTCAAGGACGGCGATCTTTCCCCGGCCTACGAGATTTTCAAGGTTTTCCTCGGGCGGCTGCGGGATCTTGACGCCTGGGTCCGCCGCTACGCGCATACTCAGACCAACTTCACGGTCCCCGAGTCGATCATTCTCGATCGCCACGACATCCCCAGGCCCGCGAGCGTGGCCGCGGCGGAGGACTTGTGGCGCCGCCGGGTTAAATACGATCTCATCGCCGAACGGCTCAACAAGACCAAGCCCGAAGCCGCCGCCTCCGACGTCGAGAAGCGATACGATCGGCTTCTGAAGGGCTATGAGGAGTTCGAAAGCTCGGACGTTCTTGAGGAGTACCTCCTGGCCCTCACCCACTCCTACGACCCTCATTCGGACTATATGGGGCCGCCCCGGCGAGAGACTTTCAACATCGAGATGGGGCTCTCCCTCTTCGGCATCGGGGCGGTTCTCTCCTCCGAGGATGGCTACGCGAAGATCGTGCGCTTGGTCCCGGGCGGGCCGGCCGAGAAAAGCCACCGCCTCAAACCCAACGACAAGATCGAAGCCGTGGCTCAGGGCAACGAACCCTTCGTCAGCGTCGTCGGGATGCGCCTCGACCATGTCGTCGAGCTCATTCGCGGGCCGAAGGGCACCCTGGTGCGTCTCAAGGTGATCCCCGCGCTCGCCGCCGATCCGACCCACAGACGGATCGTGACGATCGTGCGCGACAAGATTAACTTGTTGGACCGCGAGGCGAAAGCGCGTATCGTGAGGATCGGCCTCGCGTCCGGGGAGAAAGCCGCGGTGGGCATCATCTCGCTGCCCTCCTTCTATCTCGACATGCAGACCGCGTTCAGGCCCAAGAGCTCCGCACGGGACGTCATGAAGCTCCTGCGATATATCGAGAGCAAGGGCGTGGACGGCGTGGTGCTCGACGTGCGCAACAACGGCGGCGGCTCTCTTTCGGAATCGATCTCCATGGCGGGGCTGTTCGTTCCCAAGGGGCCCGCCGTGCAGGTCCGCGACGAGGAAGGGGACGTCCGCGTCCTGGGCACGCCCGAGACGGCCCCTCTTTATCAAGGGCCGCTGGTCGTCCTGACCAACCGCGCCTCGGCCTCCGCGTCGGAAATCCTGGCCGCGGCCCTTCAGGATTACGATCGGGCGGTGATCGTCGGGGACAAGGACACTTTCGGCAAGGGAACGGTCCAGGCTGTTCTTGAATTGAGCCGCTATTTGACGGGGGAGGCCGGACGGAAGGCGGGGGCGCTTAAGCTGACGATCCAGAAGTTTTACCGCATCACGGGGCACTCGACCCAACTCAAAGGCGTGATTCCGGACATCCAGCTGCCCTCGGTCGAGGATTTGATGGATTTCACGGAAGCCTCGCTTCCCTACGCCCTGCCCTTCGATCAGATCGCTCCATTGCCCTTCCACCCTGCCGGTGACGTCGCCGCGGAGCTGCCCGATCTGAGGCGGAAAAGCGAGAAAAGGATCGCCGCCTCGAACGGCTTCGCCCTCGTCCGCCAAGAGATGCGGCGCTACCGCAAAACAAAGGAAGAAAAAAGGGTGTCTCTGGTCTGGGCGAAGCGTCTCCAGGAGAAAAAAGAAGAAGAAGCCTGGCAGAAGCACCGCGACGCGGTGCTGGCCCGCCATCAATCGCCGTTCCTGGAATCGAAAGAAGTGACGCTCGAGGAGATCTCGGGCGCCACGGCGCCGCCCGCCGTGTCCTCCGCCGCGGCGTCGGTCGCGGTCAGCACCGGAGCCGCCGAAACGCCGGACCTTGATCTCGAGGAGGGCGTCGAGATCGTGGGGGACATGATCGTCTCGGGACGGGCCGTCGCCGGCGCCAAACCTTAAAGCCGGTTCTTAAGCCAGCGAAGCGCTTCGGCACGGGAACGGATGAGTCCCCGCCATTGAGCCCTGGCCGCGTCGTCGAGGGCTTCGCCGAAGGCCTTGCCGGGAGCCATCCCGAGCGCGCGCAGATCCTCGCCGTCGATGAAGAGGGGGCGCAGGGCCGCCCGTGGCAGCCGGGGGAAAGCCGTCCGTAAGATCGCGAGGCTGGGCCGGGGAAGCGCCCTTCTGGGACTGCGCCGATGGCAGGCGACCTCCAAGGTCTCGCGGAGCTCGAGCGCCAAGGACTTGTCGAGAGGAAGCGATGCCAGGCAATCCTTGCCGCGCGGCCCCAATCTCAAGGCCATGGCGCCCAGGCGCTCCCCCGGGGCGTGCAGCGCGGCCGGCGGCGGCTTGAGTCCTTGATAAACCACGTCGAGGTATCCCAGCCGCGCCAGGATTTTTAAGGGTCGTTCCGGGTCTTTTTCCTCAAGGATGCGCCAGAGCTCGTGAAGCAGCCGGGCTCGGGAGAGGAGGCCGGGGCATCCCTGGCGCAGGCTTTCCCGGGCCATGGTCCACAGCCCCGGGGCGGGTTTGAGCTTGAGCCGTGAAACGAAGCGCGCCGCCCGGAAGACTCTCGTCGGATCGTCGCGGAAGCTCTCCGCGTGCAGGGCCCGCAGGACGCGTCCGCGCAAGTCCGCCAAGCCCGCGGCCGGGTCGAGAAGCTCTCCCTCGTTTCGGGGGCCTAGCGGGAGCGCCAGGGCGTTGATCGTGAAGTCCCGGCGCAGGAGGTCCTCCGCGATCGGCGCGGGGGCGACGAGCGGCAACGCGGCGGGCTTGGGGTATTCCTCGCGCCTCGCCCGGGCGAAATCGAGCCGCCAGCCGGCCTTGAGGAGCCGCCAAGTCCCGAACTGCCCGAAGGATTCGGCCCGCGCCCCAAAAGCCCCGGCCGCCCATTCGGCCAGAGGCCCGGGGTCGCCTTCGACGACGAGGTCGACGTCCAGCGTCGGTCGTCCCAGAAGCCAGTCGCGCACGCAGCCGCCGACCGCGAAGAGGGGGAGCCCGAGATCCCCGGCTTTCCCCGCGACGCGGCGGAGCAAGGGGCGGGCTTGAGAGGGGATGCGGGGGATCATTCGGAGATGCGGCGGAAGTAGGATTTGATGAGGCTGTCGTAGAGGGCCGGGCGCTTTTCTTTCATGGACTCCTCGAGTTCCTGACGGAGCTCCTTGGGAGGCTGGTATTCGTCGACCGAGGGAAGACGCACGGGGCCTTCATAGACGCCCGAGTTCCCTCCCAGCATGAAAACCCCGCCGGAGGCCCCCGGCATCGGCCCCGGCGCGACCCGCTTGAGAAATGAGAGCTCGCGTTCAGCCGCCTTGTCGAAGCCGCGCTTGGCGCGTTGAAGCTCGGCCAGGGAAGACGCCGCGTGATCGAGCGCCGAGCGGGAATCGGGCCTTGAGAGGGCCTTTAAGGATCTTTTCTCCTCGTCGTTGGCGCGCCGAGCGCCTTCGAGGGACCGCACGAAGGCGCCGCCGGAGGAGGCGTCGAGGGCTTGAAGGCCGCTCATCAGTTCGCCCATCTTGGCGCCCGATTGGCCTCCTTGGCGCTTGGCTTCCTCGGTTCCCGGATTGGCCTTCTCGGGAGGGAGGGAGGGGCCCAGGTCGAGAGCCTTGGCGATCTTCTCCTCTTCGCCCGCGTACCATCCGAAGTCCTTGCGCGAAGACGCCCTCACGGCCCCAAGGTAGCGCAATTCCTGGATCGCGCCGGAGAGGAAGGCGGGGGCGCGGTCGATGTGCCCGCTTTGAAGTTCCGCGAGCACCCCGCGCATCCGCAGGAGGGGAGCCGGGGGCATCCAGGGGCCGCGAGCCTCCGCCGAGGAGACGATCAGGCCTTGCCTTGCGGCGAGGTCCTTGAGGAGATCGCCCTCCGCTTTGACGAGCTGGGAAAGCCTGGACTGGGACGGCCCCTGCGCCGCGGCGACCGCCTTCTCCTGGGCCCGTTCGGCCGCCGACCATGAGGCCTCGACGGCGGCCAGCCGGGCTTTTTCCTGTTCCGCCCATCCGCTGGAGCCTCCGATAGGAGAAGCCCGAGCGAGCGTTTTGTCGATCTCCGCGAGGCTTTGGGACAGCCGCTTGGCGAGCGCCTCGGCACGAGAGAGATCCCCGGCGGCGAGAGCCTTCTCGAGATCCGAGAAGCCCCGCAGGGCCTCGCGGAGAGGAAGGGGCTGGACGCTGTTTCCCGCCGCCGAGGCCGCGGTGGCCTGGGGTAGTTTTGAGATGGTTGCAGCGAGAGCCGCCATTTCCCGGCGCAGCCGCGCGAGAATCTCGTCGAGGCGGGCGCGTGATTCGGGCGTCCCGCGAGACGTCTTCTCAGAGGCGCCCAGGCGAGCGATCTCGTCCGCGAGCGCGCGGGATGTGTCTTGGATATTTTTTAGGCCTTCCCTCCATTGGTCCAAGCTTTCGGCGTTCTGCGCGGCCTGGAGAGCGGCCAGGGTCTTGTTCGCGAGTCCTTGGACCGGCTCCAGGGTGTCCCGCGCCGCATTGAAATTCCCGGCCGCGCCCGCCGCCGAGGCCGCCGCCGCGTCGGAGTGGAGGGAGGAAAATTGGGCGGCGAGGGATTGAGCCTGCTCCCGGAATTCGGGGCGGGCGTAGGGATCCGAAAGCAAGGCGCGGGACAGAGCCTTCATCGCCTCCTCCGCCCCGTCGTAGCTTTGGAGGAATTTGGTTTCGTCGATCCGAGCGGACGGCGTCTTGTTGCTTTCGAAGTCTCTGGCGGCCCGCGAAGCCGCTTGGGAGAGGGTCTCCACGCGGCCGGCGGCTTCCTTGAGAAGGGCCGTCGAGCGCTCATGGCGCGCCGCGAAATCGACGACCCGGAGCAGGCCCTTCGACGAGAGGCTTTTCTGCCCGGCGTCGTCGACCGCCTCGAGCTGGAAGCCGATCTCTCCCGCGGGGAGCCCCTTCAGGTCCCAGGAATATTCGTCCAGGACGCTCAACTTCTCCTCCTTAAATAGGGTGATGGGGCGCGTTTCGCGAGTCCGTCCGGGCGCCTCGATGAGAAGCGCTATATCGCGGAGGCCGAAATCATCCGCGGCGCGGTAAAGGATCTGGATCTTGGCGCCGGGCTGGGCGGCGAGAGGCCGATCGGGCCAGAGGAGCTCGATGGAGGGGGGATGATCCGCGACGACTTTGAGGGCGTACTGGAGGGGGTCGGGATTGCGCCGGCCGTCGGGAGAGCGGAGGCGGAAGGAGAAGGTTTCATCCCGAAGGGCGCGGATCTCGGCCTTGAAGGCCCCGCCGGCGCGCCGCATCCTCAAGGGGGCTGGTTCTCCCGAAACGGCAAGCTCCGCCGACGAGATGTCGCCGTCCGGAAGCCCCACGAAGCGCAAGGCGCTCCCCTTCGCCGCCACGAGAGTTTCCCCCGCCTCGAGCGGGCGCTCGGCCGTGCGGCCGCGGCGGACGACGGCGACGGACACGGATTTGAAGCGCGGCGGCGCGGCCAAGAGTATCGCATAGCGGCGGCTTGCGATTCCTTGCCAGCGAAGTTCGTAATCGAAAGGGCGCGAGATGGATGAAAAATCACGAGCAAGCTCGCCCGGCCGTTTCGCGGACCAATCGCGGCGCCGCCAGGTTCCTCCGTCGCGGACCCACAGCCCGAGGCCGGCCTCGTCCTGCGCGATGGGAGAACTTCGCTTCCATGACGCCGAAACGCGGGCCGAGCCCCCCTCGTTGACGACGACGTCACCGGGCCGAATCGCTAGGATCGCTTCGAGGCTTGGCGCCGTCCAGGGGCACAGGAGGGTCCGCCAGGAGATTCCCGGCGCGAGGCGGGCGAGGGCCAACAGGGCCGGCGCGGCCGCCAGAAGGGACCGCCGCGTCGGAAGCCGCAAGCCAAGGGGAGCCAGGGGGCGATGAGGGAGCACCGAAAGGGCCTCGACAGTCTGGCCGATGTGGAGGCCGCGGAGGTCGCTGGACGAGCGCGGCGGCGTCTTTTGGGCGAGGTCCCAAGCGCTCCTCAGGTATTCCCGTAGGTCGGGGTAGGCCTCCTCGGCCAAGGTGATGGCGGCGGAGGAGTTCGAGGCAAGCCACGGCTTAAGGAGAAGGCGACGGGCGCCTGTCCCAAGGCCCGCCAGGCCGGCGAGGAAAACGCCCCAGCGCGCCCAGGGAGGCATGGGAAGAAGGCGCGCGGCGAGCGCGATCAGGGCGAGCGCGATCACAACGTCAGCGGCGAGACGCGCGCCTCCGTCGAGCAATCGGGCCCACGCGAGCTCGCGGGCCCACCGGTCGATCCGCGAGCGCAGTTGGCGGCGCAACGGGTCGATGACGGGGTCTTGGGCGGCGATCATGTCAGCGTCTCCGCAAGCCCAGCATGGCGGCAAGCTTTTTCTGCGCCTCGGGGCGCCCCTTGAGGTCGTAGAGGAACATGGACCATCCGGGGCGAGCGATGGGCTTTAAGTCCTTGAGCCAGGAGAAGGCCTTCTTGTCCACATAGTAGACCCCCTGGAGATTCGTCTCGCTCACGGCGACGTAGCGCCAGGGATAGTCGAGGGGCGTGTCGCCGCGACGGCGGGAGGAATCGACATTCGTGACGACTCCCATAGGAAGATAGTGGATGCCGTAGTAGCTTGGGTCGCCGACGCCGAAATAGGCCAAAAGAACGGGAGGATTCCCGAGGCGGCGGAGTTCCGCCGCCAGGGCTTTGAGGTCCTGCCCCCAATCGAGATTGGAGTCGGCCAGGAATCGGTATCCTCCCGCCGGCCCTCCCGCCAGCTCGTTGAAGTAGGCCAGTTGGTAGGGGGACACGCGCAAGACCCCGATGATGAGCCAGACCGCCATCGCCGCCGCGGCCGCGCGCCAGGGCCGGGCGCGCCTCCAGAGCCACGTCCCGCCGTGAGCGGCCCAGAGGACGAGGAAAGGGTAGACGGGGAGGATGTGGCGATAGCCGATCTGGGTTTTGGAGAAGAGAGCGGGAATGAAATAGGCGAACGCCGGAAAGACGCGCCAAAGGCCCTCGGCGTCGGGCGCGCCAAGCCAAAGCGCCAGGCCCAGCGCGGCGAAGGCCAAGGCCGGAAGCGGGGTCTTGATGAGAAGGGCCAGGGGAAAATAGAGGAGGCTTCCCGTCGTCGAGTAGCTCCCCCAGAGGAAGGAGCTGCGGCCTTCGTTGATGCGGCGCGAGGTCGCCGCGAGGCCGTCGAAGTAAAGCGGCAGGTAACGGAAACGATAGACCGCGGCGACGATGAAAAGAGCGACGGCGCCCATCAGGAGCCAGGAACGCCGGGAAGGACTCTCCGCTCGCAGCTTGCGCTCGCTCAAGAGGCAGACAAGGACCGCCAGGGGAAGGACGGGCATCGAGAATTTGGACGCCAGAGCCAGGCCCATCGCGGCCCCGGCGGCCGCCCAGACGGCCGTCTTCCTCGGGCGCCGGGAGAGAACCCAAAAAGTCGCGAAATAAAGCGCCGCCGCGGGCATATCCGTCGTGACCAAGGAAGCGTTTGAGATGAGAGGGGGGGAGAAGGCGAAAAAGAGCATGGCCCAGGCCGCTCCGGAAGCCCCCCAAAGCCTTGACGACCACTCCGCCAGCCCCAGCGCCAGCAGGGCTCCCCAGGTGATCAGGCTCCACGTCCGAGCCGTATTGAGCAGCTGGTCGGCGGGGATATCGTTGCGATAAAGGAAGAGGTCGGCGTAATTATATTGGTCGCGCCCCCGCAGCCAATCGGCGCTTTGCCGAAAGCTTCGGAGGCGCATTCCCAGGAGGGGCAAGGATGCCCACATCTCCCCGAAGGGCGGATGGTCGCGCGCGTTGAGCCTGTAGCGGCCGTCGACGATGTCGGTGTAGCCGGCGGCAAGGTGGACAGGCTCGTCGTAGGTCGGGCCGGAGGCGCGTATGAAGGCGGTCCCCAAGCCGGAGAAAACCAGCAATCCCAAGGCCGCGATGCCTATATAGAGGAAGGAGGGGTGACGTCGAGAGAGTGATTCCATAACAAAGAGATTCTGGGCCCTTTGGTCCCAGCGATGTCTAGCCTTTTGGCCCTTGGTCTAGCGGGAAGATTCTAGTATTCTCGTGGGAGTTATGAAATCTTATAAGCGCCGTCCAGGCGCGTTGGGAAGTCTGGCGTTCGTCGTGTCGCTGACGCTGTCGGCGCCACTTTCATCTCCGGCCGGAGACATCTCATGGCCGGGGATGGCCGATGTCCGGACGCTCAACGGGATGGCCTCGGGGGCCGTCCGTTTCGGCACGGCTCAGGGCCTGCGGCGTGCCGCGGCCGCCGCCCCGCGCGCCGCCTCCGTCCCCGGGGGGACGGCGAATTATTTCACCGGGACCGGCACCGACATTTCGTCCGTCATCGCGCGGACGATTGACGGCGCCCGAAGCTCGATCCAGGCGGCCCTCTACGAGCTCGATCTCGACAATGTCGCCCGGGCGTTCATCGCGGCGCACCAGCGCGGCGTGAACGTCCAGATTCTCATGGACTACTCCTATGCGTTCCCCAATCACGATGCCGGCGTCCGGGAGGGCCCCTTGCAGGCTCTCATCAAGGCCGGCGTCGACGTCCGCGTCATCCGGGGGTTCAACACTTACGGCATCCAGCACAACAAGTTCGCCGTTTTCGACGGCCGCCTCCTTGAGACCGGCTCGATGAACTGGAGCGAGAACTCCAACACGGCGGATTACAACAATGTCATCTTCCGCGGCGACCCCGGCTTGGTGAAGTCGTTCGCCGGCTACTGGAATTGGATGTGGTCGTCGGCCAGCACGATCCAGGAAGCCGCGCACGGCATCTCATCGCCGGACCTGGGCAAGCCGCCGTCGGGCTATGCCTCCGTGCGCTACTTCAAGGGGCAGAAGTATCCGGCCGCGACCTTCTCGCCCAAGGGAGCGACGACCTACCGGCTCGTGGACTTGATCAAAGCCTCGCAATCGACGATCGACATCGCCATGTTTGCCTTCACCTCCAAGCCCGTTGCCGAGGCGCTGGTCGAGGCCGAAAACCGCGGCGTCGCCGTTCGCTTTCTCCTCGACAAATCGGAGGCGTCCTATTCGGTCGGGAAAACCCTCCTGGACGCGGGCATCAAGGTGAAAATCCTCTCCGGCATCAGCGGCAACGGCGTCATGCACGACAAGTTCGGCATCTTCGACGGCCAGATGCTGGAGACGGGTTCTTATAACTACACGAACGGCGCCGCCTTCAGCAACTTCGAGAACGCGGTCTACGAGACGGACCCCAAGACGATCGCGGCATTCCAGTCCGACTTCGACGCTCTCTACTCGAAGGGGAAGCCCGCCACCGCCGATGACCTAACGCCGTCATCCGATTCGCCGCCCCAAGCGCCGCTTCGCGGCGGCGCGAGCCGTCCCCTGAGCCGTCGCTAGCCGCCGAGGCGTCGAACGGGGATGTTGATCGAAGCGGCCGCCGCGCTCGTTTTATCCGCGGCGCGCGTCGGCATGGCGGCGGACATGGCCGTGTCGACCGCGGCTATCGGCAGCCATCCCGGGGCCCACGGCCACCAGGGGCATCACCAGGGCTTTGCGGACGCCGCGCGCTGGGCGGCCGCCTTCGACTCTCCGGACCGGGACGCCTGGCAGAAGCCCGCGGATCTCCTCGCCGCGCTGGGCGTCAGGCCCGGGATGGCGGTCGCCGACGTCGGCGCCGGGACGGGCTACTTCGTCGTGCGCCTCGCCTCGGCGGTGGCTCCTGGCGGCGTCGTCTACGCGACGGACGTCGAGCCGGACATGGTCCGATGGCTGCGCGACCGCGCGGATAAGCAAGGGTATGCGAACGTCGTTCCCGTGCTGGGCTCCGCGCGGGAGCCGCGGCTGCCGCCGCGTTCCTGCGACCTCGTCTTGATCGTCGACGCTTGGCACCATGTCGAGGGCCGCGTCGACTACGCGCGCAAGCTCCTGTCGGCCTTGAAGCCCGGAGGCCGCGTCGCGATCGTGGACTTCAAGCCGGGCCTCCTTCCCGTCGGCCCTCCTCCCGGGATGAAGCTCCTTGAGAGAGAGGTCGCCTCCGAATTTATCGAGGCCGGATACCGGCAAATCCCGCCGTACACGAAACTGCCGTATCAATACGTCCTGGTTTTTGAACGGAAATAAAAGCTCTACTCGGTGGAATCGAGTTCATCACCTGGGTAGGTGGGTAGGCCGGAAGTCGTTGACGCCCCAAGGCCTGGGAGAATCCTGAAGCGGAGGTGCGAGCGGGATTCGAACCCGCGAATAACGGTTTTGCAGACCGCTCGCTCACGGTGCCCACGCCCTCCAGGTAGCGTCAGTAAAGTTTAGCGAATTCCTGAGTTTTTCGCTCGTGATCATGAGGTCTTTCCCGCCCCGCTGACGGAATTATCCGACAAAATGTGCCCTGTTTGGAGTCCGTTTTGTCCGGCAGAGCCGTTCGTGGTCGCGTTTTTGGAGGGGTCGTGGAAGATCGACTCCGCGGGATCGAAGAGTTGGCCCTGGTCCAAGTACCACTGAATCGAGGCCGCGTCCTCCTGGCCCAGGAAGGACTTGAGCTCCCAGAAGGTGCTGCCGTTGATAGCCGCGTGCATGTTGCCGGTCCTTCTGAGGTCATGAATGCGGGCGCGAGGAATCTCGGCTGCCGTGCGCGCCAAGTCGAAGAGGTGGCAGGCATAAGAGTAGGATAGGGGGCGGTCGCTTTCGGCGTAAAAGTAAAACCCGGCGGCGTTGGGCTTGAGTTGCCGCATCAGCCCGGGGAATCTGGGGCCGAGCTTGGCGACGTCCAGCGCGCGCATGGCTTGGCGCATGGGGACACGCTTTTTCTCGGTGGGGAGCCAGAGCCTGTCGCCGCGCAGATCGCCTTTGCGGAAGTCGAGTGCCTCTCCGATCCGCGCCCGTGTCAAAATGAGGAACAGCACGAGCAGGGGCAGGATCGGGTGGATCAGAGCGCATTGCTGCAGCAGATGATCGATCTGGAGCAGGCGGAGCCAAATTTTGTTTCTGTCGCCGGACGGCAGGCCCTTGATGGGTAGGACGAGGATGTCTTTAATGAGGCCGTTGCGCTTCGCGTAGCCGAGGATACGGCGCAGGCAGTTGAGCCGTCGCTTGATGGTATTGTTGA
>DAHVWT010000029.1 GCA_027327915.1 Elusimicrobiota bacterium | reverse complement strand
GGCCACCGCGAATGGAGCGCATGGACGAATCCCGGCTTCGGCAGCTCGTTGCGAACTGGGATCTGGCGCAGGAGGTGGGGGAGGACGCCGCCGTGGCGGCCCTCCTGGGCGGCTGGTGGCTGGCGCGGCTGGCTCCGCCGGCGGACGTCGGCGAGGCTTCCTCGGAAGCCGCGGGATTTTCCTCCTTGACCTCGCCCGTGGCGGCCAAGGCTGCCAATTCTTCCTCAACGGCGCCGGACGCTGGCCGGCGGCCGGCGCCCCTCGACTTGATAGGCGGCTCCAGAGATCTATTCATCATGGCGGGGCCTTACCGGGGCCTCGAGAATCCCTCCTCGGCTCCCGAGGGAGAGGCGGGAGTGCCCTTGAAGAAGGGCCAGTGGGATCCGTCCGCGGACGGCGCGCGTGCCGGCGACCCCGCTGACGGGATGGCTCTTTGGGATTCCCCTCCCCCCTTCGAGTCGCCGCGGCTTTCGAGGATATCCGCCGGACTGCGCCGCGCCGTCGCTGACGCGCAAAGGCTGTCGAACGAGGGCGCGGGAACCGAGGCTAAGCGCGCGGACCTTCTTTCGAGCGCGGGGGAAGCCTGCAAGGCGTCCGGGTGCCGGGCCGAGGGCGCCTCGGAGCTCGAGTCCGGGGCCTTCGACGGCGTCCTTGAACGCCGAGGCCTCTCTTCCTCCGCCGCCCCCGTCGCCATCTCGGGAAGCGAGCGCCCCATGGGCCAGGCGGCCGACTCGTCCGACGCGGCGGCCGCCGCCTCCGCCACCCAAGAAAAAGCGCGGTGCGAGGAGGCTCTCGCGGCCTACGGACCGCTCATCGCTCAGGCCATGGTCCGTCTTCAGGGGGCGAGCGCCGACGGCGAGCGCCGGGCCGCTTGCCTGGAACTCGCGGATTTGAGATGCTTGAGCCGCCGGGAATGCCCGTTGACGGCTGGAATCCCGTGTGCGATTCCTGATTGCGGAGCTTGACGGAGGATTTATGCCAGACACGAACCCGAAATCGCAAGCGGAAGGGGAGAAGAAGGAGGCGCCCTGGGCGTCTCTCTTGGGAGGCGGCAAGGGCCTCTCCAAATTCCAGCTGAGAAGCCCCTCCGGAAAACTTTCCTTCATCGACAGGTTGCGGCAGTTCAGGAGAAAAGACCTGGCCTTCATTTTGGCGGGTTTGGGAATTCTCTTCATGGCCCCGCTCGCTGATTTCCTTTTCACGGGCTCCGGAAGCGACGATTCGGGCGCCGTCGGAACGGGATGGGGCTTGCGCAACGCCCTGGGAGGCTTGGGGGGTGGAGGTCCCTTCGATTACGGCCTCAACGGCATGGCCCCGGGAGGCGCGTTGGGCTCTAACGGCGAGGTCATCACGCCGCTCGATGCCCGCGACCCGGCCTCGCTCATCCTGGGTCTTCCCGGAATGGGAGGGGAGGCGCCCAAAACGCCGGTGGAAACCCCTTCGGCTCCTTCCCAGAATTCTTTTAAAGATTCCTTTGGCGGTGCCGCCGCGGGCGCGGCGCGAGCCGCGGTCAAGTCGGCGGGTTTTGGCATCCCGCACCTGCCCTTAGGCGCCGCGGGGCTTCGGGCTCTGGGCTTTGGCGGGGGCTCTCATGCCGCCGCGGGAGGGGCGGGAGGGATGAGCGGGATCAACGCCTGGGGAGTCCCCACGCATGCGGCGGGAAATTCCTCGTTGGCCAACGTTTTGTCGACCCCGGGCTACAAGGGCAGCGCCGCCCGCAACCCCATGAGCGGAGGCGGCTTCGGCGCGATGAAGACGGCGGCCGACCGGGCCGCGAAGAACTTCGACAACGTGGGCTCGGCGGCGGCTAACCTTCAAAAAGCCGCGGCCATGCCGATCGTCGGGGCCAGCGGCGGGAACACCGGGGGCGGCGGCGCGGGAGGGAAAAGCGGGGGCGCCGGCCAGACGGGCTCGATCGGCAAAACCAACAAGTCGATCGGCCAATCCCTCGCCTACATGGCGGCGAAGCAGAATCTTCAGCACGCGATCGATCTTTACTGGAAGAAGCAGGAAGCCTACCAGATGTTTATGCCCAATCTCCTCACCAACATGGGCAATACCCTCGCCATGGCGCCCATCAACGCGATGTCGATGATGATGATGTACAAGATGATGGGCAACATGTACGGCAACAACGGTCAAAACGCGAACTGCACGAACTTTTACGGCAATCCCCTGCCGGGCTCTCTGCCCCCTTGCGTGATGGGCATGAACATGGGCGGGTCGGGGGGGGCGGGAGGCAGTTCCAGCGGCGGCATGGGCGTCGGCATGAACATGGGCATGTTTCAGCCCCTCTGCGTGGGGCCGAGCGGCTATGTCTACTCGGGCGGATTGGGTGGCACCTCCATGGGCCGATGCACGGGCGGCGGCGGCTCCGCTGGAGGGGGATCGTACGGCCCCGGCTCGATGACGCCGGCCGGAGGCGATCAAGAGAACGCGGTCAAGAATGTTCCCGGGATGGCTTCTCCCCTCCAGCTCAACGCTCCGGCCCTTTGTGGGAGCCTCAAGTCCTTGGCCTCCAGCGATAATCTAGACTCCTTCAATATGGGCCAAGCCGAGCAATCGCAGCTATTTGGAGGGTGGTACAATTCAGCCGTCTCGATCAGCCAGATGGGAAACGCGTTGACGCCCAACGTGAATCTTTCCGCCTGTGGCGGCAGTCCGCTCCCGGGACTCAGCGGCTCGGCGCCGCTAAGCGAGCTTTTGGCGCAAAGCCAAGCGGAGCTTCAGCAGATCGCGTCAAAGTTGAATCAAATCGAGCAACAAGATGTCGAAGTCGTGAATAATGCCTGCGTCCCGTTGAAGCGGACGGCCAACCAGGTTCGCGAACAGATAGGAAAAGCGCAAGGCCAGATGAACGCGGATCAGCTTGAAACGGTCGCAAGCAATATTCAGAACAGCCTTGGCGACCTGCCCTCGCAATTCGAAAATCTGCAGGGGCAGGCCAACGAGCCGGTGACGCTGTT
This sequence comes from Elusimicrobiota bacterium, assembly GCA_027327915.1. Taxonomy (GTDB): domain Bacteria; phylum Elusimicrobiota; class Elusimicrobia; order UBA1565; family UBA9628; genus JAJZAK01. The sequence continues at coordinate 20,596 of DAHVWT010000029.1, read as the reverse complement.
GAACGGCGTGATGCCGCCTCTTCAAAAGGCCACGGAGCTTTTGAAGCAGATCAGCCAGAACCTTGAGCAGGTGACTTCGCAATTGGGGAGCGCGGGGAGCGATTTCGGCAAGATTTCCCTGCCGCAAGGGATGGACGAGGGCACGCAGCAGGCCATCAATTCTTATGGCAATCATCTGGGCAGCGACATATCATCGATTAAATCCAAGCTCAATGAACTCCAGAAGCAATATGATTCCCAGAATCAGGCCATGCAGCTGATCAATACGACTCTGTTGGGGCAAAACCAGGCTTCCCAGCAGAACGGCTTGATGACGCAGTTGGCGGCCTATACCTATTTCGCCGTCACCGGCCAGCAACCGCAGTTGAGCGGCATCCAAGTCGCCCCGCCGCAATTCCTTTCCATCCAAGGACCTGGTTCTTGGAGCCAAGCCCAAAGCCAGCAGGTTTGCCCGAACGCCTCCTCGGTCGTCAACTGCGCCCAGAAAGTCAATGAGCAATTCCAACAGACAATCGGAGAGGCGAAGTCGCAGCCTCCGCAGCAGGCTCAAGAGACTTTGTCAAACGCCGTCACGGCCGCCGCGCAGGGCTTTAAGCAGTCCCTGGGGTCGAGATCCGGTTATTCGCAATGGGTCGGCAACATTTGCACCACCTCGACAGCCTACACTGCGGGGGTCAATACACCCAGCTCCCTCATCAAAAACCAAAGCCTCAACCAGGCTCTCACCACGCTCCAATCCGATGTCGATGCCGGCGGCATGCCCGCGGCGCAAGCGACCGTCGCCAATGCCCAATAGGACTTTCGGCCAGGGAGGGGATGGGACCTTCGGTCCTTGCGGTTCCCGCCTTCCTTAAATATACTGTCAACGACCATGATCAGGAAGGTTCAAGCAGCCGCGGCGGCCATGGCGGCCAAGACCAGACTGGCGGGCGTTCTGTCCGCCATGGCCATGGTCGCCGCCGTTGCGACGCCCGTCGTCGTGCTGTCGGCGACCGTCGGCCCCGCGATATCTGGGCGTTCTGGAGACAGCGGCATGGTGCCGCAACTCGCGAGGTCGCTGAGCGAACCTTCCGGCCCCGCCGCGAAGGCTTTCGCCGGGCGCTTGGCTGTTTTCCTGGCGAAGCAGGAGGGGCTCCGGATTTCAGAGACTCAAGGCCGCATCCTGGCGAAGCGCTGGCTCAAGTCGCATTCGACCCTCCGGGCCCGTTATGGGAAAGCCGCAGAACTCTATATCGTCCTGGGCGACCGCGACTCGGCGGTCGGGTGGGCGGCGCCCCGGCTTCGCAAGCGCTTGATCCAGGCGCCGCGTCTGCCTTCGTACGACGAATTCAGCGGCCAACTCGCCAAGAACCGATTCGTCAAAGCCGACGAAAAGACATCCTATCGAGGGCCGGAGCATTCCTCCAAGGATGCGGATTCCGCCCGGGAATACCAGATCTTTGGATTCCTCAATCAAAGCGCCGAGATCGCCCATCGCGTTTTGTGGGGGCTGCGGCACAAGCTCCATCCCAAGGCGGCGCCCGCGCTTTCCTTGGGAAGCCGTGTCTCCCGAAACCTGTCATCGAACGCCCAAGGCCTTGGCGCCGGCGGCGGGGGGATCGCCGTTTCCTGCCGTGGCGGAGCTCATTGCCCCGGACATCTCCCGGAGCCTCCGGCGCCGCCGCTCAACGCCGCCGCCGGCTTCAACACGGAGGAGCTCTACGGAGATCAGGGGGACGGCAACAAGAACGGCGCCATCGTGACGACGGTGAAGGGCCAGAAACTTTCGATCAAGATGTACAGCCGCCTGGACCCATTCAGCAAGCAGATGGTTAACGAGATCGGGGTGTTCAATATTACGGATAAAGACAACATCTACGGCCAGCGCTTCCCCGCCTCCGGTCCCCAGGACTGGAAAGTCTACCTGACCCCGACTTCCAGCCCCGACGCGAAGCCCAATGTTCCCTTGAACATCAGCGCCGACGGTAAGATCACGCTGGGCTCTCTCGCCACCTCGCGCGACGAGCTTCTGGCGCTTCGCAAGGCGCAGGTCGAGAATTCGGGGCAGCTCAACGTTATTAACGGCCAGTACTTTAAAATCATCGGGCAGGGCGGCGCGATGGGCTCCCTCCTCTATTTCGCATGCGACAAAAACGGAAAGCTCAAAAACGACGGCGCCCATCCCGATCTCGCGGCTGTCGTCAACACCGTGACCCCCGACGGACAACAGTCCAATCTTCCGGATCCCGTTCATCTGGGCTTCGTCGGCGACGGCGCCGACGGCAAGCCCCAATACTGGGATCTCCGGTGGAATTCGGATCTGCAGAGTTTCATGGCGGTGAAGGGGCATGCCCCCCTGCCGCCCAACTCCAGCACGACGACCGTGACGGCGTTGCCCCAAGACGACGACGCCGACACGGGAGACGAGGCGGGCAACGATTCCATCGTCAAAAGGAATAGGAATCGCAAAAAAGAAGACAAGAGCGGCCAGATTCGCATGCTGAGCGCCGAGGGCCTTTCGGTTGTGTCGGATTCCAAGGAGGCCCCGATGCTCTCCCTGGCGTCCCCGGGCGACTCGACGCAAGCGCCTGCTCTCAAGAAGCGCTCGCCGTCGCGTCCCGGCATCCGCATCCTCAGCCAGGCCTGCCATGTGCAGAGATTCGAGAGCACTCCGAACGGCAATTTCTGCTACTACCAATGTCCCGACGGCAGTCCCCCAAAACCGTCTCCCCAGCCGGGCGCCCACAATGTGTCGGAGTGCCCTCCTGAGCTCGTCTTCCACTGAAGGCCGTCCGCTTCCGGGCCGCGTCGGGGGCGCCACCCGCCATGAGCCGATACGCCGCAGGGATGCTCCTTCTCCTTTTCGGCGGCATTCTCCTGGGAGGACTTTCGAGGCCTTGGGAATTCTCTTCGGCGATGGTTTTTATTTTCGCCGCCGCATCCTTGAGGCCCGAGGCGGCCGAAGTCCCCGGCATGGCGTGGTGGCTTTTGTGGCTGGGCTGGATGGCGCTTTCCGTCGCCCATTCGGCCGAACCCCTGCTTGGCCTTTGGCCTCTGGCGAAGTGGGGGGGGGCCGTGGCGTTATGGGGCCTGCTGCGCGCCGAACAATCGCGGTGGAGGCCTTTTTGGTTTCTGGGGCTTTTGGCCTGCGCGCTGATCGTGGGCCCCGCGGCGAGAGTGGCTCACTCGGGCTTTCTGCCTCCCAATGAGAACTACACGGCGTTCGTGCTGGCGGCCGTGGCCGCCGCCGGGCTCGGCGTGTGGGGCAATCCCAAGGCCGATGCCAAGCTCGGTCGCGCGGCGATCGCCGTGGCGCTGCTGGCCCTGATCGGCATCCTCCGAATCAAGTCCCGGGGCGCGCTTTTAGGCGTGCTGGCGGCGCTTCTCGCGGGATTTTTCCGCCCCTGGTCGCGGCGGCGCGCGCTTGCCGTCGTCGTCACGCTCGCCGTCGCTCTCGCGGCGCTGCCGATGAACTGGTGGGAGTATCTGTGGAGCGCGGTTTTCAAGTTCGGATGGTCGGCCGGGATGGCGCGGCCCCGCATTTGGGCGGCCGCGCTCAACGTGGCGGCCGACCATCCTTTCCTGGGGGAGGGGCCGGGGAATTTCACCGCCGGGTTTTTGAGGCACCTGCCTTCCTCGGGGCGCCGGTTCGTCCATTTCGGATTTTACGCCGACCAAGCGCACAGCCAAATCATTCAATTCGCGGCCGATGCGGGATTGACGGGTCTGGGGTTGTTCCTCGCGGCGACGTGGCGCGCCGCGGATTGGCGGCGCGAGAAGAATCTGGAGGAGGAAGCCGCCTTTCGCGCGGTGATCGCCATGTCCGCGCATGCCTTCGTCGACAATATGCTCCACCTTCCGGGCGCCGCCTTGCTCTTTTTTTCGGCTCTGGCCTGCCTCCCTTCTCGCGTCGGCAAAAAGCCGACTGGTGTCTCCGGCTGGCGGCTCTTTTGCGCGGCGGGAGCGATCGTTGCCATGGCGGCTTTTGGAGCGCGCGCGCTGGAGAAGTCATGCGCGGCGGCGCCCATGGAAGGTCCGAGGGGCGTCGCCGCGGCGCGCAGATGCCTGCGTTGGTTCCCGTCGGACGCCGAGCGGCATGAGAGGCTCGCGCGGGCCTATTGGGGGCTGCGACCGCCTCAGCCCGGGCTCGCATTGGCCGAGATCCGGAGGGCGGGGGCGCTGGCGCCTTTCGACGCCCTTTATCCCGCCATGGAGGCCGAGCTTCTGGCGCATCGCCGCGATTGGCCCGCCATGCTTGTGTGCGCCGATCGCGCCGTGTTCTTGGAGCCTCATTTCATCGAGGCGCGCCTTTTGCGCGCGCGCGCCTTAAAGGAATTGGGGGATGGGAAGGCCGCGAGAAAAGAATGGGAGGGCGCGGGGCGGTTATCCCAGCGGCTTGCCCGAAGCCTTGCCCCGGGCGACGTCAAGTCGGGGTACGACAGGGTGGTGCTTTCCTTTGATCCCGCCCGATATCGGCGTTTGGGGCGCGTATTGACTTCTCCTCATGAGCAGCCTTATCCTTATGGCGTTGATTATTGACGGATTACTGAAATGATCGATTGGGCGCGCTCCGGCCTCTTTCGGCGTTTCGCTCTCTGGATGGGCTTGTTGGCCATGGTCCCCGTCCTCGTGCTGGGCGCCTGGGTCTTGAATCTCAGCCAGAGAGGCATCGAGGACGCCGTTCTCGAGCTGCAGACGAATCTCGCGGAGAAGCTCTCGATTGGAGTCGACGACTACCTGGCCTCCATCGAGAGGGGCACGGCCTTCATCTTGGGGACGCTCCGATCGAACGCCCCGTGGGGGGACAAGACGAGGATTTTAAAGCGCTTCCTGGACGCCAACCCCGATGTCTCCCAAATTACGATCCTAGACGAGCGCGGCCGAGAGCTTCTCAAGGCCTATAATCCCGATTCGCCTTTGGCCGGCGAGGCCGCGCCCCCCGCGCCGCCGGCGTTGCGCGCCGCCATGCAAGAGGGGCGCACGCTCTTGACGGCGCGTCTTGCGGCCGGACTCCCGGTCGTTGATCTTTATCATCCTCTGCCTCCCCGCATCGTTCGCTTCGAGCTGTCCCTTAAATCCCTGGCCGACAGGATCGCCGGGGAGCGCGTCGGCGGGACGGGCTTCGCGGTCCTCATCGACGCGAAGGGCGTTCCTCTCGCCTATCCCGCGGGGAAGCTCGATGCCGCCCAGGTGAAGGATTTCGCGCGGTGGCCGATCATAGCGCTCGCCAAGGCCGCTCGGAGCGTCGGCTCCGAATCGTTCGTGGCTCCCGGGGGGAGGTCCTATGTGGGCGCCTATGCCCCGTCGCGCCGCGCTCCCTTGGCGATCGTCGTTTTGCAGGACAGCCGGGATGCGTTCGCCGCCTCCCGCTCGGTCAAGCGCACATTGGCCTTGGCCGCCGTCGCCGTGATCTTCCTGTCTCTCCTGGGAGCGGGCGGCCTCGTGCGGCACCTCACTAGGCCGATCCTCTCGCTGACCCAAGCGGCGCAACAGGTCGCCCGGGGCGATTTTTCGGCCAAGGTTTCCCTGAGGACGGACGATGAGATCAGGATGTTGGCCGAGACGTTCAATGGGATGACGGACCAGCTACGGGCCTACGCCGAGCTGCAGGTCGACCGGCTCCTCGACGAGCAGCGCAAGACCCAGGCGATCCTCTTTTCGATCTCGGACGGCATCCTGATGGTGGACGCCGAGGGCCGCGTTCTCCTGGGCAACCGCAGGGCCGGCGAGCTTCTCGGCTGGGACCATGGCGTCTCGCTCGAGGGAGAGCGCCTCGACGACCTCCTCGCGGCGTCGCCCCTCCAAGAGGCGGTCCTGTCCGCGTGCCAATCTCCGCGCCTGGGGATGTTCCGCGACGTCGACGTTCCCAACGGCGACAAGCGCCGCTACCTCAGAGTTCTCTCCCATCCGATCGTGGCCCCGGAGAACGCCGCCTCCAAGGGATTCGTCCTCGCGCTCCGGGACGTCACCGTGGAGCGCGAACTCGACAAGATGAAGGAGGATTTCCTCCACTATATCACGCACGACTTGCGCAATCCCATCGGCTCCGCGATGGGTTTTTTGGACGTCCTATTGAAGGAAGTGGCGGGGGGGCTCAATGCCGAGCAGAAGGGGATGGTTTCCTCGGTCAAGCGTTCGCTGACCAGGCTGCTCGGCATGGTCAATAACATCCTCGACATCGCCAAAATGGACGCGGGCAAGGTCCGCATCCAGCTCAATCCCCTCGTGTTGGCCGACGCGGCCTCCCGCGCGATCTCGATCCTGGAGTCCCTCGCCCAGCGCAAAAGCGTCTCGGTGGCGCTTGTGGGGGATCGCTCCTGCGAAATCCAGGGGGATAGCGACATGTTGGAGCGCGTCTTCGTCAACCTTCTCGGCAACGCGATCAAGGTCACGCCGGAGGGCGGGCGCATCGAGATAGCGATCAAGGACTTTGGCGACGTCGCGCGCGCGAGCGTCAAGGATTCCGGGGAAGGCATCCCGAAGGAATTCCTGGGAAGGCTTTTCGGCAAGTTCGAGCAGGTGCAAAACCACAGCAAGGGAGGAACGGGTCTGGGCTTGGCGATCGTCAAGTTCTTCGTCCAGGCGCATCTGGGCCGCGTGTGGGCGGAATCGGAGCCGGGCTCCGGCGCGACGTTCCTTTTTGAAATACCGAAGAATTTATGCCTCGACGAGGAAGGCGTCGTTCGCCAAGTCGCGGCGGCCTCGAAATAGCGGCCCTCGCGATCTTGTTGTTCGCGTCCGTCCCGGGGTTTCCCCGCGAGCCGGAGAGGTTTCAGGACGTCCCGGTCCGGCCGGGGGACACGCTCTGGGGAATTGCCCGGAAATACCTCAAGGATCCGAGGAGTTGGGACCGGATCCTGCGCTACAACACGCTTGCCTCCTCCGATCCCACCGCCGCCCTTCCAGGCATGGTGCTCAAGGTCCCCGTCTTTCTTATCAAGGAAGAGATGCGGGCGGCGCGTTTCCTAAGCTTGGTCAATAAGGTGGAACTGCGCCAGAGGGAGACCGCGGACTGGAAAGCCGCCGCGGTTTCCATCCAGCTTTACCGCGGCGACGCGGTGCGCACGATGATCGCGTCGCGGGCCGACGTAGGCTTCCTGGACGGCGGCGTCATTCATATCGGGCCCCAGAGTCTCGCGATCCTCAAGCCGCCGTCCCAGACCCAGGACATCAATCTCGACCGCGGATCGGCTCTGGCGCGGCGCGCGATGATCGTCACGCCGTCCGCCCGGATCACCCCCAAGACTCGAGACACGCAATACCTCGCCCGGATCCGCCAGGACCTCAGCACCGACGTCAAGGTCTACGCGGGAGTGGCCGCGGTGAGTTCCTCCGGGAAGACTGTGGATGTGAAGGCCGGCATGCAGACGACCGCCCCTCTGGGCTTGGCCCCGGGCCCCGCGACGAGGATCCGGGACATGAGCGGTTTTCGCGCCGAGATCGCGAGCTACGGCGGGGACGCGGGGGCCGGGGGGCGGGCCAAGATCGCGATCGCGCCGGGGGCCGCTGTCGCGCGGGCCCGCCCCGAGGAAATCAATGCCACGGCTGACGGCGAGGATCTGTCCGCCGACATCCGGGCCATGAGCGTCGGCCTTCCGCTTTTGGCCTACCGCGTGCAGGCGTCCTTGGACCGGAATTTCTCCGCCATCGTCTTCGATCACACCTACGATCCGGAGCACCGTTTCTCCCCGGCGGAGTCCGGCCTCGGCGCCGGGATCTACTGGTGGCGCATCGCGCTCGTCGACCTCCTGGGCGCCCAGCAAAAGTTTTCCACGCCCAGGCTTTATTCGATCGGAGCGGCGCGCCTCGGCGTGGACGAGGGAGAGACGGACATCCACAAGGCGTGGAGGCTGATACGTCCCTCGAAGGACGAGACCGTTTCCGCCGACAAATATCTCGTGCAAGGGATCGTGAAGTCGCCGACGATCGAGGTCACGGTCAACGACATCCCGGCCCATGTCGGCGAACATGGTGATTTCGCGGCCGAAATCGATCTCCATCCCGGCGTCAACGACGTCGTCGTGACCGTCCGCAACGCGGCCGGCGACACGGACACCTCAAGCCGGCGTATTTCGCGTTATTAGCAACGGCAAAGGTGGTTAGTCTTGCGCTCCGACCGCCGGGATCTTCACGAACCCCGACGCCGGGCGGTGCAGGAGGCGGTTTTGGATCTCCGGGGGGCCCAAGACGCCCAGGATCGCCGCCGGCGAGGTGGCGTTGAGAGGGCGGGGCGGGTTCCGGGACGAGGTCGCCGGGTCGAGAGCCATCGTGATCGCGACGTAGCGCCATCGCCGCGGGTCGCCTCGGAGCTTCTCGCGCGGCAGGGTCGCGATCACGCGCCGCCGGCCTTCGTCTTTTTGGACGGGAGCCTTGATGACGAGGATGGGTCGGCTCCGGGCGCTCCCCCGGTAAAGCTGGGCTCCGAAGCCCGAGACGACCAGAGCGTCCTCCCAGCCGTTTTCCGGGCGGACGTAGGCGCGCCGTCCTGGGAGAAGAGAGGTCCTGCCCGCGCCGGGGATGTGGTTGAGATCCATGTAGACATCGAGAAGGAGGGGGCCGAGCCCGTACGGCGTCGAGGGAAAAGAGGCCAAGCCCCCCATCGTCGCGATGACGCGCACGAAACGGTCGTCCCATTCGAGCCGCAGGGAATCGATGGTCCAGGCCGCTGAAGACGCCGCGACGGTCCCGGATGTCTCGACGACGGTGGACGAGGCGGATGTCGGCGCCAGGGAGACCCCGGAATTGCGGAACTCGAGCCAGCCGTCGCCGCTCTCCACGTGCCAGGAGCTCTCGGTCCCAGGGGCCGCCGTTGCGTCCGCGGGTTCCACGCGGGCGAGCGCCGACTCCGCGCTTTCAAAGGACTCGGGAGCCGTCATGCCCAGCTTGCGGTAGACCGCGCTCACGTCGGAAAGAAACTGCCCGCGAAGCCGCAGGGCCATCGGCTCGGGGAATTCCCAGAGGCGGTAATAGACATTGGCCTGGGCGCGGTGAAGCTCCGATTCGGCGGCGTCGATCGTCTCGGGAACGGCGCTGCCGGAATTTTGATAGCGCCTCACGGCCTGGGCCGCTTCTTCATAGAGCCTCCAGGCTCCTTGGGAGGCGGCGCTCGATTGCCACGCCTGGTAATCGCCCGTCCACGGCGGAGGAAGGGCCTTCGCGGCCATCGGCATGGAAGGATGGGACGTAAGCCCCGCGTCGACCGTTTGAAAGGGAAAGGCCGCGGGACGCGTCGAACAGGCGGCGAGAAGCCCTAAAAGGGCTCCTGCGTAGGAGACGCCGTCGTTCTCGTCGATGACGAAAGTTCCCGCGGCGGGGGGAAAGGGGGCCGCGAACCCCGTCGCCGGGGAGGCGAGGCCCGGATACGTGCTGAAGGCGACGAGCTCGACGCCGTCGTCCGCGAGCCAGGAGGATGGCTGGGACGCGGCCGACCCCGTCGCGATCCAGCCAAACCCCAAAGCTCGGGCGGCGGCGACGACGCCGGCATCGATGCCTCCGGCCGCCGGGACAAAGCCGCGGGGCCAGGTCCCCAGGGACCGCCGATATCCGTCTCTGGCCTCCGCCAGCAGGGTCCCGGCATCCCCCGGGCGCGGCGCCACGGGATCGCTCGAGATGCGGGTGAGCAAGGGATTGCCGGGAAGTCGCAGGGCGAAATCGACTCTCCCTTGTCGCGCCAGGCTTTCCAAGGCGTCCCGGGCGCCGGCGCCCAGGTCGTCCGGAGAGACGGCCGCCGTGAGCTTGGCGGCGGGGCATCCCTCCAGCCGCGACTTCAGCAGCTGCCAGTCGGAGAAGCCTTCCTCCGGGACCCAAAGGATGTACGACGGGGCCTCCCCGGAAAAGGCCGCGACGTCCGCGGCGAGGAGCGACATCGCCGCGGACGCGAGAAGGAGCTTTCTCATCGCACGTCGATGACGGACGCGATGCGGCCCGCGTAGGAGGCGGTGTCGGAATTCCGGGGATCCGTCTCGGGCTTCCCGTCGACGACGAAAAGGTAATAATGCCGTCCCTGGGGCAGGGGCACCGTGATTTCCCATCGGCTTCTGGAATGCCGGGTCAAGGGAAGTTCCGCGCCGCCCCAGCCGTTAAACTCCCCGATCAGGGAGACTTTCGAGGCCCTCGGACTCGTCAGCTCGAAATTCACGAATCGCAGGCGGGATTTGGCGGGGACGTCGGCCGATCCCGAAGGATCGACGAAGCGCACTCGGACCGAACGCAAGGTGGCCGGTTCGAACCCCGAGATGAGCCGTCTCGACGCGCGAAGGGCGCGTAGGATGTCGCTTGAGGGGACGGCGATGACCGCCAACGCCGCCGCGACGCCCAGGACGCCGAGGATTTTCCTGCGGATTTCGCCGGGTCTAGGAGCGCGTCCGAGTAAGGGCATAGGGTTTGTGCGCGGGCTTCGGAGGGAACTCCATGGCCTACGCGAGCCATCGTATCATTTTCATCTTTATGTCGTATAATACGGATCGTCAAGCGGCCGGCATCCGGCCGAACACCATTTCTGGAGGCACTATGGCTGACAAGAACCCCACGGCGCAGGCGTACAAGCATGCCGATCACGTGGCGTGGCGGCGGGTTGCCGAGGAGATCGTCGTCCTCGATCTCAACACGAGCGCCTATTTCTCGCTTAACGAAGTCGGCGCTTTCGTGTGGGAGCGGCTGGGGAAGGGACAGTCCCTGGAGGAAATCGCGTCGGCGCTGTGCGAGGATTACGAAGTCGATGACAAACAAGCGCGCAAGGACATCGATGCGGTCGTGCGGGACATGGTCAAGAACAAGATCCTCGAGTCCAAGGCCGCGTAAGGACCACGGCGGCACAAGCGGCGACGGCGACACCCCATCGTCCCGTCAGGCCGTAATCGGTGATCCGGCAATCCCGACTGACCCCGGCATTCGACGGGATGGCGCATAAAAAGCTGTTGTGGCCGCGGCGGCCGCCGTTGCGATCTGGTGGAAGGGTGCGTGAGCGGTTGAAACGGACGGTCTCGAAAACCGTTAGGGTGTCACAGCCCTCGGGGGTTCGAATCCCCCCCCTTCCGAGAGGGGCGACGATCAACTTGACGGAGCGCGGCAAAGTTGGTATCGTTGCCACGATGTTTTCAAGGACGGCGACGGCGGTTACTCGAAGGAGCGTCTGATCCCATCAAGGACTTAGACAGGGGCGCGCCTCGCGTCAACCTTCGCATCACCGCCTCGAACGTCAGGCTCATTGACGCGGACGGAAGCCAGATCGGCGTGCGGTCGCTCTCCGAGGCCATCGCCTTGGCGAGAAGCCGTGGCGTGGACTTGGTGGAGATCGCGCCACTGGCGAATCCTCCGGTCTGCAAGTTGCTTGATTTCGCGAAGTTCCGCTACTCCCAGGAAAAGAAAGCTCGGGAGGCGCGCAAGAAGCAGAAAGCCGGTTTTTTGAAGGAAGTCAGGTTCCGGCCGGGGATCGGGGCCCACGATTTGGAAACCAAGATGAAGCATATGGAGGAATTTCTCCAGGAGCACGACAAGGTGCGGATCACCGTCGTTTTCCGGGGGCGGGAGGTGGAGCACAAGGACATCGGATTCAAGCTCCTCACGGCGGTGCGCGAAAGGCTGGCCGCTTTCTCGATCGTCGAGCAGGCGCCGAGCATGGACAGGAACAGGCTCTCGATGACCTTGGTCCCTAAGCACGCATAGACAAAAACATGCCAAAACTAAGATCCCATAGCGGCGCCAAGAAAAGATTCCGCCGAACGGCGACCGGCCATTTCCGTCACAAGAGGGCCGGACTGCGCCATCTTCTGACGCCCATGTCCGCCAAGCGGGGCCGCTTCCTTCGCGGCAAGAACACGGTGACGGGCACGCAGGAAAAAATCCTGGAACGCTTCCTACCCTACGCTTAATCATGAGAATCAAAAGCGGCGTCACCACCCGTCGGCACAAGAAAAAGAAGTTCCGCCTCGCCAAGGGCTTCTATGGGGACAAGAGCCGCAAATGGCGCCAGGTCAAGCAGCAGGTCGAGCGGTCCCTCGCGGCCTCCTATGTCGGCCGCAAGGACAAGAAGGGGGATTTCCGGTCCCTGTGGATCACCCGCATCAACGCCGCCTGTCGCGAGCAGGGCATGAGCTACAGCGTCTTCTTGGGCGGCCTTAAAAAGGCCGGCGTCACCTTGAACAGGAAGATGCTGGCGCAAATGGCCGTGCAGGACGGCGCTTCCTTCAAAAAGCTCGTCGAGCTCGCGAAACCGCGGCCGGCGTAACGCCGCCGCGCCATGCCCGCGAAGGATTGGGAATCCCGCCTCGCGGCCGTCATCGCGGAATGGGAGAGCGGCGGGCGCGCCTCCGTCGAAAGGGCCGCGAGCCTGGCGGAGATCGAGACGGTCCGCGTCGCCTTCCTGGGACGCAAGGGGACGTTGGCGCTCCTCTTGCGGGAGTTGGGGGAGCTCCCGCTCGATGATAAGAGGCGCTTGGGACCCCGGGCGCAGGAGTTGAAGCGCTTGATCGATGAGGCGGCGAAGTCCCGGACGGGCGAGTTGACGGAGACGCTGGACCGAGAAGCGCTCAAGCCCCTCTTCAACGACCCGACGCTTCCCGGCTATCCGCCGCCGCGCGGAGGGATCCATCCCCTGACGCAGACGATCGAGGAAATCGCCGGGATTCTGCTGCGCCTGGGTTTCGAATGGGCCGAAGGCCCCCTCATCGAGACGGAACGCTATAATTTCGAGGTCCTCAACATCCCGGAGCATCATCCGTCGCGGGACCTGATGGACACCTTTTACCTAGAGGGCTCGGAGGGCCTTGTCCTAAGGACCCACACGTCCCCGGTCCAGGGCCGCGAGCTGGAAAAAAGGACGCCGCCGCTGCGCATCTTCTCCCCGGGAAGGGTTTTTCGCCGCGAAAACGTCGACGCGACGCACTCGGCGGTCTTTCACCAGATCGAGGGCCTCTGCGTCGATGAGGGGATCGGCTTTTCGGATTTGAAGGGGACCTTGGAGGTTTTCCTCAAGGCCTTGCTCGGTCCCGAAACGAAGCTGCGGTTCCGGCCGTCGTATTTTCCCTTCACGGAGCCCTCCGCCGAGGTGGACGTCGAATGCTTCGCCTGCCGCGGCGCCGGCTGCGGGCTTTGCAAGCGAACGGGCTACATCGAGATGCTGGGCTCGGGCGTCGTCCATCCGAACGTCCTTAAATCCTGCGGGGTGGACCCGGGGCGCTGGTCGGGATTCGCCTTCGGCATGGGAGTCGAGCGCATCGCGATGCTGCGATGGGGCGTCCCGGACATCCGGGCCTTTTACGAAAGCGACTTGAGGGCGCTGGGGCAGTTCGACCGATGAAGTTCCTGCTCTCCTGGCTCCAAGAACACGCCCCGCTGGATGCCGACGCCGGCCGTCTGGCCGAGGATCTTTTAAGGCTGGGTTTCGAGGTTGTCGACGTCAAAACCGTCGGCTCGTCGTTTGCGAGCGTCGTCGCCGCGCGGGTCGTTGCCGTGGAGAAGCATCCAAACGCCGACCGGCTCTCCGTCTGCTCGGTCCAGGACGGAGGTTCCGTCCTCACCGTCGTCTGCGGGGCGCCCAACGTCAGGGCGGGGCAGACCGTGGCCCTGGCCCGGGTGGGCGCGGTCCTGCCCGGCGGCCGGGCGATCGGCCGCGCCCGCATCCGAGGCGTGGAGTCCCAGGGCATGATCTGCTCGGCCCCCGAGCTGGGTTTGCCCGAGGATCTCCAAGGCGGCGACGGCATCCTTGTCCTCGAGCCCGCTCTGGAGCCCGGGACGGACCTCTCGGGGAAGCTGGGCTCGCCGCCGGACGCCGTCCTCGACGTCGACGTGACCCCGAACCGTCCCGATTGCCTCTCGCACCGGGGGCTCGCCCGAGAGATCGCGGCCCTGCGCCACGCGGCGCTCATCGCCTCTCCGGAGCTGCCGCGCCTGCCGGAGTCGAGCCCGGCTTTTCCCGTCTTCCTCGACGCCCCGGAGGCTTGTCCCGCCTACCTGGGGCTTCTCATCGACGGGGTCTCGGCAAAACCGAGCCCGTCGTGGCTTTCGCGCCGCCTCGCGGCCCTTGGCGCCAAGGCGACGAACGTCTTGGTCGACGCCTCGAACTACGTCCTCTGGGACGTGGGGCAGCCCCTCCACGCCTTCGACGCGGACCGGATCGCGGGGGGGGAGATCCGTGTGCGATGGGCCTGCGATGGAGAGGCCCTCGCGGCCCTCGACGGCAAGAATTATGCCCTGAATCCGTCCTGCCTCGTCATCGCGGACAAGTCCGGGCCGGCCGCGATCGCGGGCGTCATGGGAGGCAGGGACTCGGCGGTGTCGGAGAGCACCACGCGGGTCTTTCTCGAGTCGGCCTATTTTCTTCCCCGGGCGATCCGGAAGGCTTCGAGGTTCTTGCGTCTCGGCTCGGAATCGAGCTACCGCTTCGAACGCGGCGTCGATCCGGGCGGTCTGCGGGAGGCGGCCTTGAGGGCGGCGCGGATCATCCTTGACGCATGCCGGCCAGCCGGCAAAGCGGGAGGCGCCTCCCCCGGAATCGCCGGAGCGGCCTTCGCCGGCAAGGAGCCGCCGGCCCCGGCCGCCGTGCGATTCAGCCTCTCGCGGATCAACGCCGTCCTTGGCGCCGACATCCCCTCGGACAAGATCGAGACGATCTTGAAGCCCGTCGCGTCGAGCCTCGGCCGAAACGGCGATGCATGGACGTTGACGCCGCCGACGTGGCGGCCTGATTTGGCGGATATCTGCGACGTGGCCGAGGAGGCCGCGCGATTCTACGGATTCGACCGCATTCCCTCGAGAATTCCCCGCTCCCCGCTGCGGCCCGCCGCGATCCCGCCGGCTCAGGAGGCCCGCCGCTCCTTGCGCTCCCGGCTCTCGAATTTGGGATTTTTCGAGGCCTATCACTACGATTTCCTGTCGCGGGCGTTGCTCGATCGGGCGGGCTACTCGACGGATCGGCGCTTCCACCGCCTCGTCAATCCGGTCTCGGACGAATGGGAGTACCTGCGGCCGACCCTTCTGATCGGACTGCTCGAGGCCGCGCGGCGCAACGTCAACCGCGGAGCGTCTTCCCTGCGGCTTTTCGAGATCGGAGAGGCCTACGAGGCGGGCCCCGACGGAAAGCCCCGGGGCCGCGAGAAGTTGGCCGGGATCGCCTTGGGCTCGCGGCCCCCCCTCTATTGGGACAAGTCCCGGACCAGGCCTCCCGATTTTTTCGATCTCAAGGGGATCGTCGAGGATTTGACGCCGGGCATTCCGGAAGATCGCTGGCGCGACGCGGCTGCGGAGGGTTTCGCCGAAGGGACGTTCTATCACGCGGGCGCGTCCCGCTTCCTGGCTGGGGAGAGCGCTTCCCGGGTCCTGGGAGCCTACGGGATCGCGAGGCCGGCGGTCGCCCGCGCCTTCGATCTCGAGCCGGGGGGAGTCCTTCTCTTTGAGGTCGACCTGGAGCCCCTGACGCTTGACCCGCGGAAGCGCGCCGGTCGGCGCTTCAAGGCCCCCTCCCCTTTCCAGGGCTCCTGGCGCGATCTCTCGATCCTGATTCCCGCTTCCATCCGCTGGGCCGACGTTTCCGGGGCCTTGGGGGCCGCCGGAGCTCGCGAGCTTTCCTCCTGGGAGCTCGCGGACGAGTTCGTCGGTCCCGGCATCCCCACGGGATTTCGCAGCCTCACGTTGAGGCTTTATTTCGGCGCATCCGACGGGACGCTGACCGACGCCGAGGTCTCCGCGGCCGTCTCCAAAATCCTAGACCGGCTCGTCCGCGGCCTCGGCGCGAAGCTGCGGGAGTAGAGAGCCGGACATCGCGTCATGATCTCTCACGCGACCGTGAAGCGTCTGGATGCGGCGATCGAGGAGGCTGCCGCCGAGATGGAAAGGCTCGGGACGGAAACCCTCAAGCTCAGGCGCGACAACGAAAGGCTTTTGAGCGAGAACGCCGGGCTCAAGGACGAGCTGAGGCGGTTTGCCTCGGAAAGCCGCCGCCGGGAAGCGCTGCGCGCGAGACTCGAGAGGCTTTCGCGCAAGCTCGCGAAGGCGACGGGATGATTCGGCGCTGACATGGGCCCCGTCGACATCGAGATCTTCAAGAGCCGCGTCACGGTCGAGATCGAGGGACTCACCCAGATCGAGATCGCTTCGCTCGCCAAGGAAGTGCAGGATCGGATGGAGGATTTGGCCCATCAGAACCGGAACATCGCCGACAGCGCCAAGCTCGCGATCCTCACCGCGATTTATTACGCCGCCGACAACTACAAGCTCAAGGGCGCCTCGTCCGACAACGAGCGCTTTGTCGAGACCAAAATGGAGGCGATGGCGCTGCGGTTGCGCAAGGCCCTTCCCGGCGCGAGGCAATGAGCTCGCGTCAGGAATTCTTCTCCTTCGCGGGGAAGGCGGCCCAGGAGGCGAAGGAGCTTCCTCTGGCCGCGCGGATGGCCCCGCGCTCTCTCTCCGAGTTCGTGGGGCAGGAGGATCTCCTGGGCCCGGGCCGGATGCTCCGGCGCCTCATCGAGGCCGGGAGTTTTTCCTCGGCGATCTTCTTCGGGCCGCCGGGGACGGGGAAGACCGCGCTCGTGCGGGTGATCGCCTCCGGGCTCAAGGCCGCGGTCGCCGATATGAACGCCGTGAGCGCGGGGGTGCCCGAGCTGCGCCGGCTTCTCGCGCAAGCCGGGGAAAGGACCTTGCGGGGCGAAAAGACCCTTCTTCTCGTCGATGAGATACACCACTTCACGCGCACCCAGCAGGACGTCCTCTTGCCGGCGGTCGAGAGGGGAGAGGCGGTGCTCATCGGGCTGACGACCGAGAACCCTTCCTTTTACGTCAACGCCGCGCTTCTCTCTCGGCTCTCGGCCTTCGAGTTCAAGCCTCTCGCGGAAGAGGATCTCGCGACGATCCTCGACCGGGCGCTTGGGGACACGGAACGCGGCGTGGGCGCGCTCGAGGTCGAACTTGACGCGCGGGCGCGGGAGCATTTCTTGAGAAGCTGCCAGGGCGATGCCCGCCGGCTCCTCAATGCCCTGGAATTGGCGGCGCTCTCGACCCGGCCCGACTCCTCGGGCCGACGCCGCGTCGATCTGGCCGTCGCCGAGGAGTGCGCGCGCCGGCGCATGATCCGCTACGACAAGAAGTCCGACGATCACTATGACCATATCTCGGCCTTTATCAAGTCCCTGCGGGGCTCGGACCCCGACGCCGCGCTCTACTGGATGGCGAAGATGCTCGCGGCCGGGGAGGATCCCCGCTTTATCGCGCGTCGGCTCGTGATCGCCGCGTCGGAGGACGTGGGCCTCGCGGACTCGCGCGCGCTTCTCGTCGCCCAGGCGGCCTCGGGGGCCGTGGAGCGGATCGGGCTCCCCGAGGCCAAGATTCCGCTCGCCCACGCGGCGGTCTATCTGGCGCTGGCTCCCAAGTCGAACTCCGCCTACATGGCGCTTTCGCGCGCGGAAAAGGAGGTCCAGTCGGGCCCCGCGCGCGAGGTGCCCCAGCATCTCCGAGACGCAAGCATGGACCGCAAGACTCGCGGCCACGGCGAGGGTTATCGGTACCCCCACGATTTCCCGGGCCACTACACGCCGCAGGTCTATATGCCCGAGCCCGTCGAGCTGTATCAGCCGGGCGACGAAGGGGACGAGAAGCGGCTCAAGGAGCGGCGGCGCCGGCCTTCCCTCGATGCCTTGAAAAGGAGCCCCTCATGACGGACCTGAAAAAGAAGCTGCAGGATGACCTCGCGTCCTCCCGCAAGCACCTGGACTACAGCTACGCCAAGGTCCAAGCGATGTCCCTGGAAGGGCCCCTGAGCGAGGAGGAATTGGAGACGCTCGAGAGCTTCTCAAGCCGCTTCGCGAGGCATTCCGACTTGATCGTCTCCAAGTATCTGCGGATGCTCGCGCGCGAGAAGGACCCCGCCTTCCGCGGCTCGGCGATCGACGTCATCAACCTGGGCGAGAAATACGGCTGGATCTCGGACGCCGCCGCCTGGCGCCGCATCCGCGAGCTGCGCAACGTCGCCGCCCACGAATACGAGGTCGAGGACGTCCGGGAACTCTACAAGGAGCTCGTTCGCCTGGCCCCCCATCTGCTGCGGTTTTGCCCCTGATGAGGCTCACCGAGAAAGAGCGCGCCGTCCTCAAGGAGATCGTCCGCCGCGCGGACCCCGAGGCCGAGGTTTACCTCTACGGCTCGCGCGCCGACGACGCGCTCAAGGGAGGCGACATCGACCTCCTGATCCTCTCCCGGCGGCTCACGCTTTCCAACAAGCTGGATTTTCTGGTTCAAATGAAGGACGCCCTGGGCGAGCAGAAAATCGACATCCTCATCAAGACGCCCGAGGCCGGCCGCGCGGACCCTTTCGCGCGGGACGTCCTCAAGGCCGCCCTGCGGCTTTAGTCGCCGTGGGCCCAAGGGCCCAGAAGCGGCCGGGTCCTTTTTGATCCCGCGGCTGCCCCAAAGGCCTCATGCGCCGTGCCGGGCCTCATGCTAAAATCTTTGCGGTGGAAAGCACGGCGCATACGAACGGAGGCGCGATGACGAAGACGATGACGACGAAGACGAAGCTGACGCCCGAGGAGCCGCAGGCCTTCGGCGCTCTGGCGAAAGGAGCGTAAAGCACGATGAAAAAATATTTCTGCATGGCGTTCGCGCTCGCCTTTCTCTCGGCGGGATGCGCCACTCTGGCCAACAACAACCAGCAGGTCAACATTGAAAGCAAGCCCGATCATGCCGACGTGACGATCGGGAAAATTACGGGCGTGACGCCGATGGCGGTGGGCGTTCCCGGGGGATGGGGCATTCCTCGCAAGATCACGGTCATGAAGGAGGGCTGGCAGGGGAAGACAGTGGCCGTCGAGCGCGGCTTCCGGACCAGCGACCTGATCCTGGATTTTTTGCCGGGATTGCTCCTAGGGCCCTTTCCCTTGCTGATAGACCTCATGACGGGCGATTTCTATTATGTCGCGAACACTTCTTATTACATCCGCATGTTGCCGGCCAAGTAAGGCGCCGTCAGAGGAAGCCGGGGTCTCAATATCCAATACTTCAACACGCGAAAATAGGAGAAACCAGAGAATGAAAAAAACGATCTTGGCGGCGACGGCTGCGGTTTTGGGGGCCGGAATGGCCCGGGCAGGCAATTCCGGGGAAACCGCCTTCAACGCGGCGTTGACCGGCGTTTCGGCGTCGGCCGCTTCGGCGGCCCGGGCCTTGGGCCGGTCCGTCGCGAACGGCCCGACCATCCTGCGGCCGGCCCCGGCCGGCGTCGTCATCAAGACGAAGCTGACGACCGAGGAACTGAGGGTCTTCATCGCCCTTGGAAAAAAGGCCTTCGAGGATCACGGGATCGCGCCTCTCATGAGTTTTGGGGGGCGGCGCATCGACGCCGAGACGCAGACGCTGGCGAACGGCGCCGTTGCCCTGGCGGGCGTCAACGTTACCTCCCTAGACATCGGGGACGAGGGTTTTTCCGTGGACCTGAAAGGGAATATCGTGACGATTCGTGTTCCCAAGGGGTGCTCCGGCCTTGAAGATCCTTATGCCCAGGGAATGATCCGCGAGAACGTCTATTACTGGATGCGATACGCGCGGAAGAAGGGGATCGGCGTCCAATAGGACTGTCTGCCTTTGTAGAGGCAGGAGGCGGGCCGTTGCCCGCGGGAGGCCTTGGCCGGGGCCTTCGGTGCCGCTTGAGTCCTCTCCGGGGAAAATGGTTGTATAGGTCCTTATGACCATCATCCCCCACGTCGTCGAGCGCGCCCAGCAGGCGGGCTCCCTCATCACCTACGACATCTATTCCCGGCTCCTGCGCGACCGGATCATCTTCGTCGGCGGCTACGAGGGGGAGTTCACGACCGAGTCGGCGAACGCCCTGATCGCCCAGATGCTTTATTTGAACGCCGAGGACAACTCAAAGGACATCAACCTCTACATCAATTCTCCGGGCGGCATGGTGACGGCCGGCCTCGCGGTCTACGACACCATGCAGTACATCAAGGCTCCGATCACCACGATCTGCATCGGCATGGCGATGTCGTTTGGCGCCGTGATCCTCGCGGCCGGGACCAAGGGCCGCCGCTTCGCCCTTCCCTATTCGCGCATCATGATCCACCAGCCCCTCGTGGGCGGCATCTCCGGCCAGGCGACCGACATCCTCGTCGAGGCCAAGGAGATGGCCTACACCCGCGAGACCCTCGAGAAGATCATCGCCCGGCACACGGGGCAGACGATGGAGAAGGTCTCCAAGGACATGGAGCGCAACTACTACATGTCCGCCGAGGAGGCCAAGGCCTACGGGGTCATCGACGAGGTGATCGCGGCCTCCAAGCTCCCCGGCCTCGACGGCGCCAAGGCCAAGAGCGGCCGGTAGGCGGAAAGCCTGGCCCCGCTTCTTGACAGCGCGGCGATGACCGCTCTATAATATTTCTAGCAGTCTTTGTTCTGGAGTGCTAATTTACAATGAGACGCACGGCCCCCGAAGTCGCCGAAAAGCGGAAGAAGGATCTCCTTCAATGGACGATCCACTATTATCTTAAAACCTCCCGGCCGGTTCCCTCCGCGGTCATCGCCGAGGAGTCCGGGCTCGACCTCTCGCCCGCCCGCATCCGCTCGCTGCTCCAGGAGCTTGACGAGGAAGGCTATCTCCATCAGCCGCATACATCCGCGGGCCGCGAACACA
>DAHVWT010000028.1 GCA_027327915.1 Elusimicrobiota bacterium | reverse complement strand
CCCCTCGGTGTCCCTGGATGACAGCCTCCAAAAAGCTTCTCAGACTCTTGTCAAAACTCCCGGAACTCCGGAATTGGCCCTCGTCAAGGACGACGCGTCCGGAGCTTTCGTGGGCGCCGTGACGCAGGAAACCCTTTTCGGAGCCTTGGCCGCCCGTTGTCGGACGACGGCCGCCCTGAGGGGATGCCCCAACGCGGTGTCTCGAGACAACATGTATCCGGAAGAAGCGACGATCGAGGATGTCGTCAAGGAGTTGAACTCCCGGCATATTGACTTCCTCATCATCGAGGCGAAAAACGAGCATATTGTCGGCGCCGTCACGCGCCGTTCCTTGATGCATTTCGTTTATCTCGTGGGCTGTCTTTGAGGGTTTAAGGCTTTCCCCCGATGAGGGTCCCGGGGTCGCGCTCGATCGACCAAGGCTTTGCCGGACTAAAACGCGTCATCGCCGCGACGGTTTGTGGCGTTTTCTCCCGGAAGCTGTTCTTATAGATGACGCCATCCCGGCCGACGGCGAAAGTCATGATCCCGGAGCGGCCCCACTGTTCGGGGTAGGCGATCAATACGGCGCCGCCGGACTCGGAGCCGACGGGACCCGCGACGATTTTGAAACGATAGCCGTGAACGGTTTTTTCCAGAATGTCCGAGGGCGCGATGCGTCCCTTCGCGTAAGCGCGGCACAAAGCGATGGCATCCAACTCGTCCTTGCCGATTCTGCGATAGGCGACTTCCCGTAGGCCCGCAGCGGTGTCAAAAAACCAGCGTCCGCCCTTCTTGACCAAAGGAATGGGAAAAGGCCAGCCCCTGTTTCCGACATCAAGAACGATCTTGCCGCTTCCCCGCGGGGATAGAACCAGTTTTTGCGACAGGGATCGGGAAAACCCTTTCAGTTGGGCCGCGTCGTGGGAGGCGTCGCCGGTCAGAAGCGCGGAGTACTTAGGGCCGAAAAGCGGGGCGATGTTCTTTGTCTCTCCTGCCGCGATGGCCGCGCGGAGCGCCTTCACCGCCTCATCGGCGGATGCGAAAGTCTCCTGCTTGACGGCCCATATCCGGGACTGGGCCGGAATCGTCCCGAAAAATACGACGCACAATCCCATCAAAAGACGAGCCGCCAAGGCGCGCCTGATTCCTCCGGCTTTTCTCACCAGCCCGCCCCGCCCCAACCCGCGCCTCCGGACACTGAGCTCGCGTTCGAACTGGCCGCCCCGCCCTCGCTCGCGCTCGCCGCTCCTCGGGATCCATAAGAAGCTTCTTCCTGGCCCCCGCCGCTCCAGTAGCCGAACGTCGAAGAGGGAGCGGACGCCCACATTCGGATGACGCCGGGCCCCGTGAGCTGGGCGTCGACGCCGCCTTGCTTGCCGGCCCCGCTAAATGGGGTTTCGACGGAGCCCCGCATCCCGGGCCCCGTGAGCTGGGCGTCGACGCCGTCTTGCTTGCCGGCCCCGCTGAACTGGACTTGGACGGGAGCGTCCATGCCGGCCCCGCCGGAACCGCCCGTGGAGACGTCGGGAGACCGCGTCTGCCCCGAGGCTTTGGAAGTTTGCTGATTCCCCTTGGAACTCCAATGGTATTGCCCGCCGGGATTCTGCGCCTGTCCCGGGGATGGAGGCGTCCATGTCTCGACTTGGCTGTTCTGGGCCCCAGTCGCCGGAGCGCCGCAGATGAAGGCGAAGCTCGCCGTCAAGATCCGGAGTCGGCCCATGATTTCTCCTTGCGCCTCGGGCGGCCGTCAGGCGCCTCCTTCGTAGTTGCGCTTGCTCGACGCCGGCTTGGCGCGCGTGAAAGCCCAATCGCGGATCGCCTTGACCTGTTCGGACATGGTCTTTGAGAGGGGCACCATCGTGTAGGCCTGTCCCCAGATGTCGTCCGTCGTCATGGCGCGCCCCGCCTGCTTGGCCGCGATGCGGGCGGCGATGACGGCTTGCTGAATTTCCGCGCCGCTCCATCCCTCCGTCGTGTGCGCCAAGCGGGAGAGGTCGAAGCGCTTGGGGTCCTCGGCGTTGTTCGTCAGATGGACGCTGAATATCTGCTGGCGCTCCTCCTTGTTCGGGAGGTCGACGAAAAAAACCTCGTCGAAACGTCCCTTGCGGACGATCTCCGCCGGAAGCATCTCGATGCGGTTGGCCGTGGCCGCGACGAACACCAGCGGCGGCTTTTCCTGCATCCAGGTCAGAAAAGTCGAGAAGCACATCGATTGCGGCGTGGCGGCTTCCTTGGGCGTGCTCAAGCTCGCCTCCATCTCGTCGATCCACAAGATCACGGGCGCGATCGATTCGACGGTCCGCAAGGCGCGGTCGAAAGCGGCCGGAGGGCTTCCGTAGGCTCCGGAGAAGATCAGGCTCATGTCCAGCCGGAACAGGGGGACCTGCCAGAGCCCGGCGATGGCCTTGGATAAAAGACTCTTGCCGCAGCCGGCCACTCCCATGATGAGGATGCCCTTGGGTACCGGCATTCCGGCCTTGACGGCCTCCTGGGTGAACAAGCTCTTGCGCTTGAGCGCCCAATCCTTGACGTTCTCGAGGCCTCCGACGACGCTGGTGTCGAAGCGCAGCGGGATGAACTGCAGAAAGCCGGTCTTCTTCGCGAGCCGCTCTTTTTCGGCGAAAATCTCCTCCAAGGTCTTATCCTTGGAAGAAGCGCCGGCGCTAAAGGCCCGGTGCATCACGTGGTCGATCTCATGAAACGTCAAGCCGCGCAGCGCGAGAAGCGCCTGGGAAAGGATCTCGGGCGGGAGCGCCGCCCCGTGATAGAGGCCCTGGATCGCCGCGACGCGCGCCTGGATCTCTTCGGGCGTGGGAGGGTCGAGTTCCATGTAGCACAGTTCCTTTTCCAGGGACGTCGGCAAGTTCCCTGTCGGGGAAACCAGCACGATCACCGTCTGAAAATTGCGGCAAAAAGCTTGATAGGCCTCGCGCAAGCCCCGGACCACCCGCGGGTCGCCCATGAAGTCGGCGAGATCCTTCATGACGTAAATCCCGGGCCGCGGCTTGGCCACGATCTGCTGAAGCGCCGCCGCCGGATCGCGGCTGTCGGTCCCATCGACCGCCGGCTCGAGGCCCCGGTTGCAGCTCCAGGTCGTCAGCGTGCCGTTGGCGAAGCACTTGGGAGCCAAGGCCTTAAGGCTTTCGGTGACGCGTTCCTCTTCGGGCGTGCAAAGGTAGATGAGCGGATGCCGGCCCTTGGCGGCGTGCAGGAACTGGTCCTCGAATCGCATGGGATTGAGTTTAACAGATAAGTTCGGAATCGCCCAGGGTCCGCGAGAATTAAATCCCGACGGGATTTGGCGACGCGCCGGCGGATTCCCAATCGCCGGACGGCCGGATACTTCTCCGGCTCCGATTACTCCTGCCAGAGGATCCGGTCGATCTCGAGGGGCACGGCAAGCTCGGGAAGGCGCGGGACGGCGCGGGCCGTGTAGTCCGTCGCCGGGCGGTCCGCCGGCGCCATGGCGCAGTAGACGTGCCCGCCGATTTTCCCTTGGAGGGCGGGCGCCCGCTTCATCTCCCTGCGGAAGGGTTGTTGGCCGCCTCGGGGCTCGGCGAAAAGCTCGACGCCGACCCAAGCGGGGTCGAGATCTCCCAGAGAGAGCTCGACCTCGAAGAAGTGGCTTGCGCCGTGCGTCTGGACCGAGCGGGCGCCGAAGCGCAGCTGCTCCCATTTCCCGACGAGCTCCCGCCGCCCCGCGGCGATGCGCTTCCCCGCGGCGCCGTCGCCATGGGCTCGCCGGAGGTAGGCCTCTGCGGCGGGCAGGTAGTGGCGTTCCGCGTACTCCCGGACCGACCGGGTCGTCGAATAGCGGGGCGTCAAGCGCGCCATGCTCTCCCGGATGCGCGAGATCCAAGCGGCGGGGACGCCGTCGCGGTTCCTGTCGTAGAAGCCGGGGATGATCTCGCGCTCAAGGACGTCGTAGAGGGCCTGGGCATCCGCCGCGTCCCCGGAAGGGTCGTCTCCGCGCTCCTCGCCGTCGCCAAGACGCCAGCCGAGCTCGGGGGAGTAAGCCTCGGCCCACCAGCCGTCCAGCACGGAGCAATTGAGGCCGCCGTTGACGAGCACTTTCATGCCGCTCGTGCCGCTGGCCTCCCAGGGCCGGCGGGGGGTGTTGATCCAGACGTCCACGCCCTGGGCAAGCCGTTCCGTCAGGAGCATGTCGTAATCGCTCAGGAAGACGGCATGATCGCGAATTTCCGGACGCCGGATGAATCGGATCCACTCGCGGATCAGAGCCTGCCCGGGACCGTCGGCGGGGTGGGCCTTGCCCGCGATGATGAGCTGCACGGGACGCTTGGGGTCGAGGAGAATCCGGGCCAGCCGCTCCGGGTCGCTCAATAAAAGATTGGGCCTCTTATAGGCCGCGAAGCGGCGGGCGAACCCGATCGTGAGGGCGTCGGGATGAAAGAGGCGGTTGGCCCGAGCGATCTCCTCCCGCGGCGCCCCCGAGAGGGACAGATTCAGCGACAGCCGCTCCCGGGTGTAGTCGACCAGGGACTTGCGGGAGGAGGAGCGCATTTCCCAGAGCTTGGCGTCCGGAATCCGTCGTATGGCGCTCGCGATCTCCTCCGGGTCCGAGCGCCAGCGCTCCGCGCCGCCGATCTCGCTCCAAAGCCGGTCGGCCTGGGACGAGTCCCAGCTCCGCATGTGGACGCCGTTTGTCACATGTCCGATCGGCACCTCGCTTTGGGGCCAACGCGGGAACAGAGGCTGGAAGATCCGGCGGCTCACCTCGCCGTGCAGGCTGCTGACGCCGTTGACCGCGCCGCTGCCGCGAAGGGCGAGATACGCCATATTGAACGGCTCCGAATCGTCGTTGGGATTCTGACGGCCCAGGGCGAGGAGCTCTTGAATCGAAATGCCCAGCTTCTGTTCCGCGTAGGGGCCGAGACAGCTTGCTATCAGAGACGGCGGAAAGCGGTCGAAACCGGCCGGCACGGCCGTATGCGTCGTGAAAAGGTTGCCCGCGCGCGTCACGGCCAGGGCCTCCTCGAAGGAGCGCCCGCTTTCCTCCATGAAGTCCCTGGCGCGCTCGAGGATCGCGAAGGCCGCATGGCCTTCGTTTAAGTGACAGACCTCGGGCCGGAGCCCCGCGGCCCGCAGGAGACGCCAGCCGCCCATGCCGAGAATGAGCTCCTGCTTCAAGCGCGTCTCCGGGCCTCCGCCGTAAAGCTCGCTGGTGATGCCGCGGTGCGCGGGGTGATTGGCCGGGTCGTTTGAGTCCAGGAGAAGCAGGCGGACCCGTCCGACGCGGACTTCCCAGGCGCGCAGCCACAAAGGGAAACCGGGAAGAGGGATCAAAAGCCGCAGCCATTCGCCGTCGGGCTCGCGCATGGGGCTGATGGGGAGTTGTCCGGGTTCGTTGTAGGGGTAGAGGGCCTGCTGGCAGCCGTCCCCGTCGATCGCCTGGCGGAAGTAGCCCTGCTGGTAGAGAAGGCCCACGCCCGTGGTCGGCAATCCGAGGTCGCCGGCGGACTTGAGCTGGTCTCCCGCCACGTTGCCGAGCCCTCCCGAGTAGATAGGAAGGGCCTCGCTGAGCATGAATTCCATGCTGAAGTAAGCCACGCCTGTCAGCTTGGATCCGGGATGGGCCTTTTGAAACCAGGCGGGGGAAGTCGCCTCCTTGCGGCGGGCCTTGACGAGATCGGACAGGCCTTTGCGCAAGACCGGGTCGGACAGGGCGTCTCGCAGCCGCTTTCGGGAGATCGTCCGGAGAAGAAGCCAGGGGTTGTGCGTCAGCTTCCAGAGCCCGGGGTCCAGGCGTTCCCAAATCTCGTCGGCCGCGTGGTTCCACGACCAGCGCAGGTCGAGAGCGAGCTCCTCGAGGAGATCGGCGCCCTGGATATCGCCGCGTCGGCGCAGGGGATGTTCCTGGGGCGGCATGTCGATATCCATGCGATTAGTTTAACACGACCGTCCGCCGCGCCGCAACATCACGCATCAACTCACGTAAGATGTCCCCGCACGCATCATGACGCGCAGGATTTCCTGCGAAAATTTGCGGGAGCGGGACGGCCTTTATATAATGCAAAAATCGTGCGGTTCGTTTTTGATCCCATCAAGAGCTCCTTTTGGCGACGCGCCAACCTTGCGGGGAAGTGCCGGCTCCGCCGCCGCACGGAAGGAAAGCGCTTCCCATGAGGGCCCATGGATTTCCCCGGACTCGCTGAGGCGGCGAGAAGACTGGCCCCGTCCGCCCCTTCCGTTTTCTCCCCCGCGTCCGTTCCCGCGTTCAAGATCTATCATCTCTCCCTTTTCGTCGCCGCGATAGCGGCCGCGATCTTCGCCGTCGTCGTCGGCCTCATGGCCTACGCGGTCATCAAGTATCGCCGCCGCGCCGACGACGACGGGCGAGAGCCGGTCCAGATCTACGGCAGCAACCAGATCGAGCTGGCCTGGACCGTCATCCCGTTTCTGATCGTGATCGTCCTTTTTCTGACCTCGGCCCGGGCGATTCATGAGATCCAGGATCGGCGCATGCCCCCCGGCGCTCTCGAGGTGACGGTGGTCGGCCACCAGTTCTGGTGGGAGCTGCGGTATCCCCAATACGGCGTGGTGACGGCCAACGAACTCCACGTCCCGGTGAGCGACCCGGACCATCCCTGGCCCACCGCCCTGACGCTTCTTTCGGCGGACGTCGTCCACAGCTTCTGGGCGCCTCAACTGGCGGGCAAGACGGACCTGATCCCCGGCCAGGTCAACCATACCTGGATCGAGCCGGTCCGCCCGGGCGTCTATCTGGGGCAGTGCGCGATGTATTGCGGCGCGCAGCACGCGCACATGCTCCTGCGCGTCATCGCCGAGCCCCGGGCTGATTTCGAGCGCTGGATCAGGGACCAGAAGAAGCCTACCGTGCGCGATCCTCTCGTCGCGGCGGGGCGTGGAATCTTCGAGACCACGGCCTGCATCAATTGCCACTCCCTCGCGGGAACGAGCGCGGACGGCCGCTTCGGCCCCAATTTGAACCATTTGATGAGCCGCGACACCCTGGGAGCCGGGGTCCTGTCCAATACTTCCGCCAATCTCAGGCGCTGGGTTGACGACCCCGGCGCGGTCAAACCCGGCTGCCTGATGCCGGCGATGAAACTGCGCTCGCGGCAGCTCTCCCGGCTGGTCGCGTATTTGGAGACCCTCCGATGAGCGCTCGCGCGACATGGCTTGATCGGGCGCACGAATGGGTCGTGACGGTCGACCACAAAAAGATCGGGATCATGTACTTGGTCTACGCGCTGGTCTTCCTCGTCGTGGGCGGCGCCGAGGCGGCTCTGATGCGCCTTCAGCTCGCGGCGCCCGCGGCCCATCTGGTGCCCCCCGAAACCTTCAACACGCTCTTTACCATGCACGGCACCACCATGATCTTCTTCGTGGCGATGCCGATAATCTTCGGCTTCGCCAATTATCTCGTTCCCTTGATGATCGGGGCCCGCGACATGGCTTTCCCACGGCTCAACGCCTTCAGCTTCTGGATGACGGCCTTCGGGGGGGCGCTTCTCTATTTCAGCTTCATCGGGGGCAGCGGTCTCTACGGCGCGGGCGGGGCGCCGGATGTGGGTTGGTGGGCCTACTCGCCCCTGACCGCCAAGGCTTTCTCCCGAGGACACAGCACCGACTATTGGACTCTCGCGCTTTTGGTCTCGGGCGTGGGAAGCATCGGGGCCGGCGTCAACCTCGTCACCACCATCCTTTGCAACCGCTGCCCCGGAATGACGTTGGGCAAGATGCCGCTGTTGGCCTGGCTCAATCTCGTCATGGGGGGGATGGCGCTGGGCGGCATCGGCCCGCTGACCGCCGCCCAGATGATGCTCTGCGTCGACCGCTACCTGGGAGGCCATTTCTTCGACACGCAGGCGGGCGGCTCGGCGTTGATCTGGATGCACTTTTTCTGGATCTTTGGGCATCCCGAGGTCTATATCCTCGTCATTCCGGCCTTCGCGATTGCCTCCGAGATCATCCCCGTCTTCTCGCGCAAGGCCATCTTCGGCTACCCGGTGATGGTCGCGGCGTCGGTGGCGATCGCCTTCGTGAGCTTTAGCGTCTGGGCCCATCACATGTTCGCGGTGGGGCTGCCCTCCTACGGCAACGCCTTTTTCGTGCTGACCTCGATGCTGGTGGCGGTGCCCACGGGCATCAAGATCTTCAACTGGTTGGGGACTCTCTGGGGCGGGAAGATCATTTTCTCGACGCCGATGCTCTTTTGCCTGGGATTCTTGTTTCAGTTTCTCATCGCGGGGCTGACCGGAGTCATGCTCGCCTGCGCCCCTCTCGACTGGCAACTCAACGATTCCTACTTCGTCGTGGCCCATTTCCATTACGTGATCGTCGGGGGCATTCTTTTCACCGTCTTCGCGGGATTCTACTACTGGTATCCCAAAGTCACGGGCCGGATGATGAGCGAGAGCCTCGGCCGGTGGCATTTCTGGCTCTTTCTCATCGGCTTTCACCTGACCTTCGATGCCATGCACGTTCCCGGCCTGCTCGGAATGCCCCGTCGCGTCTATACCTACGAGCCCGGACGAGGCTGGGGAATCTGGAACATGATCGAGAGCGTGGGGGTGCTCTTTCAAATCGCCGGAGCGGCCGTCTTCATCGTCAATATGATCCGGTCCTATGATCGGGGACAGCCGGCCGGAAGCGACCCGTGGGACGCCTGGACGCTCGAGTGGTCCGTGAGCTCGCCGCCGCCCCCTTACAACTTCGCCTCGATCCCGCGGGTCCGCAGCCGCCGCCCCCTCTGGGACCTCAAACACCCCGAGGACCCCGATTGGAGATACGAATGAGGGCTGGAAAGACGGGGATGCTCTGCCTGATCGTGGCCGAGGCGGCGATTTTCACGATCTTCGTGGTCGCCTACATCTTTTATCTGGGGAAAAGCCTCGTCGGGCCTTCGCCCCGGGAGATTCTTGAAGTTCCCGTCTGGGACACCGTCTGCCTGCTGTCCAGCAGCGCCACGATCCACTGGGCCGTCGCCGCCCTGCGCCGCGGGGCGCTTGGCTCGTTTCGCCTCTGGTGGGCGGCGACCCTCGCGCTCGGGCTTGAGTTCATCGCGGGCACGGCGGCCGGCTGGCATCGGATGATCTACGACAGGGGCTTCACGATCCAGACCAGCCTTTTTGGAACGAGCTACTACGCGCTTGTGGGGCTGCACGCCTCCCATGTCATTGTCGGCTTGGCGGCCCTTGCCTTTGTCTTGTGGTTCGCCCTCAGGGATCAGGTGGACCAGCGGCAGGCCGAGCGCTGCGAGGCGCTCTCCTATTATTGGCATTTCGTCGACGCCGTTTGGGCGGTGGTCTTTTCCGTGGTTTACGTGATCGGACGATGAGCGGGCAACCTAAGACGGAAGAGCGGCGGCCCGAGGTCCTTCTTCCAGCTCCGACGCCATGGCCGCTGGTCCTGGCCTTGGGCCTGACTCTTGTCTGCGCGGGACTCGTCACGGCCGTCGCCGTCGGGATTCTGGGGGCGGCGCTGGCGATTCTGGGCGCCGTCGGCTGGCTCCAAGAGGTCCTGCCGGAGCCTCGCCATGCCGCCGTCGCGGTCCAAGAGGAAACTGTCGCCGTGAAGACGTCGCGGCGCGAGGTGGCGCGGCTGAAGTTGGCGCCGGAGCTGGGGCGGGTTCGGCTTCCCATCGAGATCTACCCGATCGCGGCGGGAGTGCGGGGGGGCGTGGCCGGGGCCGCGGCCATGGCCATGGTCGCCATGGCCTATGGAGGGCTTACCCACGGCAGCGTCTGGTACCCCGTCAATCTTTTGGGAGCGGTCGTCTACGCCAACCCGTTTCACGTCCGTCCAGCCGGCCTTCTTCATTTTAATTTCCCTCTCTTTCTGGTCGCCTCGGCCATCCACCTCTCAACCTCGATTCTGGTGGGACTTCTCTATGGCGCGATGCTCCCGATGCTGCCGCGAAGCCCTCTTCTTTTAGGAGGCGGCATCGCGCCGGTTCTGTGGACGGGCCTCGTCTACAGCGTGGTCAATTTCGTCAATCCCCTCATGGGCGAGGAGATCAATTGGGAATGGTTCATCGCGTCCCAGGTCGCCTTCGGGGTCGTCGCAGGCCTCGTGGTGCTGCGCCATGAGAGGGTCCCGGTACGGCAGTTCCTGCCTCCCGCGGCGAGAGCGGGAATCGAGGCGACGGGAATGCATCATGATTAAGCGCGGCACGCTCTCGGCCGCCGCGGCCGCGGCGCTTCTTGTCGGCTGTTCCGGCCCTTCGTGGGGCCCCCTGGCTTCCTCCCCCCTTGAGAGAGGGGATGGGGCGAGCGTTTTTCAATCGTTGTTCGCGCGAAACTGCGCCGCCTGCCACGGCCGGGAAGGCCGGGGCGGCGCGGCTCTCTCGCTTCGCAACCCGGCCTATCTGGCGATGGCGGACGACGGCGCCATACGAAAGGCGATTTCTCAAGGAGTTCCCGGCACGCCGATGCCGGCGTTCGCGACATCGGCGGGGGGGGATCTCAGCGACGAGCAGATTTCGATTCTGGTCCTCGGAATCCGGAGCTGGGCCGATCCCGGGGCTCTGGCCGGAGCGCGGACGCCTCCTTACGCAGCCTCAAATCCCGGCTCCGTCCGGCGCGGGGCGGACGTCTTTAGCGCCGCCTGCGCTTCCTGCCACGGCCTCGGAGGCCAAGGCGGAGCGAGGGCCGGATCCGTCGTCGATCCATCTTTTTTGGCTTTAATCAGCGATCAAGGCCTGCGCGTCGCCGTCATCGCGGGGCGCCCCGAGCTGGGGGCGCCCGACTGGCGCGGCGACCGGCCGGGACGGCCGCTGAGCAACCGGGAAGTGACGGACGTCGTGGCGTGGCTTCAATCGCGGCGCGTGCGCTATCCGGGCGCGCCCTACCCGCGCCCCGCCTCGCGGGGATTTCATGATGAAAATAATAAGGAAGGTGTGAAACGATGAGCGGCGACAAGGAACTAACCCGGCGCGTCTTTCTCATGAAGGCGGCGGTTTTCGTCAGCGCGGCCTTGGCGGCGACGACGGCCGTGCCGATCATCGGCTACCTGGCCTCGCCGCTGCGGCGGCTCGGGAAAAAACTAAAGTGGGTTTCTCTCGGACCGGTGGAGAACTTCCCTTCCGGCCGCACGAGACTGGCGAGCTTCCAAAGCCCCAACGGCGAGCCCTGGGACGGCTTGACGGATAGGACGGCGTGCTGGGTGCGGCGGGTGGATGAGTCGACGTTCCAGGTTTTCGCCATCAACTGCGCTCATCTGGGCTGCCCGGTGCGCTGGTTCGAGCAGTCCCAGCTTTTCATGTGCCCGTGCCACGGCGGGGTCTATTACGCGGACGGCTCGCGCGCGTCGGGGCCGCCGCCCCGCGGGCTCTTTGAATATCCGTGGCGCGTCGAGCTTGGTCGTCTGATGATCCACGCCGGCCAGCTTCCAACGCTCTCGACGGAGGCCTGAGGAGAGCCCAACGATGCGTTTTTTGGGAAAAATCGCGCGCTGGTTCGACGACCGTCTCAAGCTGGGGCCTTTCCTGCGCGAGACGGCGCTGCATCCCGTTCCTCGCCGCTCCGCGAGTTGGTGGTACGTCTTTGGAAGCGCGGCCCTCGTGCTTTTGACGCTTCAGATCGCGACGGGGGTTCTTTTGTCCCTGGTCTATGTCCCCGACGCCGGTCAAGCCTACAACAGCCTCCTGGCCCTCGATCACAACGTGGCGTTCGGATGGTTTTTGCGCGCCCTTCACGGCTGGGGGGCCGACTTCATGGTCGCCGTGGTCCTGGTCCACATGGCGCAGGTCTTTCTCTTCGGGGCCTATAAGTATCCCCGGGAGCTGACATGGATGGGGGGCGTATTTTTGCTGGCGCTGACCCTGGCGATGGCCTTCACCGGACAGGTGCTGCGCTTCGACCAGGACGCCTATTGGGGGCTGGGCATCGGCGCCTCGATCATGGGCCGCGTTCCGCTGATCGGCGCCGCGATGGTTCATTTGATGCTCGGGGGACCCATCATCGCCGGGGCCGCCTTGAGCCGCTTTTTCGCGCTGCACGTCTTCGTGCTGCCCGGGCTTCTCGCCGCCTTCGTGGGTCTTCATCTGCTTTTGGTGCTGAAGCTCGGCATCAACGAATGGCCGATGCCGGGACGGATCGTTCGGCGGGAGAGCTATCTCCAGGAGTACGAGGATCTCCTCCACAGCGAGGGCGTCCCCTTTTTTCCCCACGCCGTCTGGAAGGACTTGATTTTTGCCGCGGCGATCGTGGCCGCCGTGGCCGGCTGCGCGGCAATCTTAGGCCCCTTCGGCCCGCGCGGCGTCCCGGACCCGAGCTTGATCGACGCCTCGCCGAGGCCCGACTTCTTTTTCCTATGGCTTTTCGCCATGCTGGCATTGTTGCCGCCGGCTATCGAGACGCCGATCCTTCTCATCGGCCCGCCGCTCGTGATCGGAGCGCTGCTTGTCCTTCCCTTTTGGGCCGGAGAAGGGGAAAAATCATGGCGGCGACGGCCCGTCGCGGTCTTGTCTTTAACCCTGATCGCGGTGAGCTTGGCCGCCCTGACGCATTTGGCCTTCCACGCCCCATGGTCGCCCGTGATGGACGCCTGGAAAGCCGCGCCCATTCCCCGCTCCGATCTTCGGGACCGCTCCCCGCTCGAGCTCAAGGGGGCGCTGGTCTTGCAAAACATGCAGTGCCGCAACTGCCATTCCCTGGGCGGCGTCGGGGGGCATCGGGGTCCCGCCTTGGACGCGGTGGCCTCCCGGCTTACCAAGGACCAGTTGATCCGGCAGGTGATCCAGGGGGGCGGCAACATGCCGGCCTATGGAAAAAATATTTCTCCCGCGGAGGTGACCGCCCTGGTCGCTTACCTTGAGACCCTGCGCCCCAAGGGCGGGCCGCCCGCGCGCGAGGCCGCGCTTCAAGACATCCAAAGGTCGAAAGCGGACGCCCTGAAGCGGTGACGGCCCTTCTGGCTCTTGCCGCCCTGGCGTCTCTCCGGGGCTGGTGGTTGCTGCGCCGAGAGTCTCCGGGACGCGTGACCGCGCTGAGCCTGGCGGCCTTCCTGGCCGGCCTCGCGACGGCCGGGGCGGCTTTGAGCCCGAGACTATCCGCCCTGACACACGGACTCCTCATCGGCCACATGATCCAGCATCTTCTCTTGATGCTCTTCTCCCCGCTTCTCCTCCTCCTGGGATCTCCCGTCCTGCTCTTGTCTCGCGCCGTGCTTCCGCGCTCCATAGGGCCGCGGGGCTTTCATGTCCCGGCCGGGGCTAAGCGCGTCTGGGCCATCATCACGCATCCCGTCGCCGCGGGAGGGCTGATGGCCGTCACGGCGGTAGCCTGGCATATTCCCGAGCTTTTTGATCGGGCCATGCGCTCTCACTTCTGGCACGAGGCCGAGAACGCGAGTTTTTTCGCCAGCGGTGTGATTTTTTGGTGCCCCGTGATCCTCCCGTGGCCGAGCCGCCGACGTTGGTCGCCATGGAGCGTTCCCATCTATTTGCTCGTCTCCGATATACCCGTCTCGGTTTTGACCGCGTATTTGGCGTTTTGCGGCCGAGTCCTTTATCCGGGCTATTTTTCCGCGAGCCGGCCATGGGGGATGTCCGCATTGGACGACCAAGTTGGGGCGGCGATGCTGATGTGGGTGACGATGCTCGTGGTTTTTATGGCCGCCGCTGTCGCCGCGGTGATGGGGGTTCTCAATAGGGCCCCTCCGAGAACCGCCGATTCGCTTGCTAAATGAATTTGAAGTAGGATAAAATAAGTCGATAAGAGAGGTGGAAATCACCTATTTTCCCTGGGGACACCCCTCGGTCAAGTCCGAATGAGACTGAGACAGACTTGCCGCAAATCGGCCTTCTTGTCCGCTCTCCTGGCGGCGGCTCTCGCCGGGGGCTTGGCGGCGAAAGTTCACGCGATGTTCCATCCGCCGCGGATCGTCGGGGCTGCCGTCCGCCCAGTCTCGATGCGAGCGGGTTTTGACGATATGGCGATGATCTTGTGCGGCAACACGCACGGGGACTACGGGCTTCAATATCATCATGCTTTCCGGAGATTCGCGGCGACCAACGGCAGTTTCCGGCGCCACATCGTCAAGGCTAGCCCGCTCCCGGCCATATTAAGGCTCCCGGATTTCTCGGCCGCCCGTCCCCCCCTGTTTCATCCGCCGGATTAATTCCGAGCCAGCCAACGCCCCGTAAATGGGCGGCAGCGTCTTAGCTTGGCAAGACGCTGTTTTACATCACCTTCCAGGAAGATTCCTGGATAAAAGCAGGAGAAACGAAGGGACATTTTATGGGCATGAGAAGATGAGCGTCATCGCATGAAAAACGCAAATCGATGGGCGATCGTTTTGGCCGGCGGGGAGGGCACGCGGTTGAGGGCCTACGTCAAGGAGAGGTTTGGCCGGGATATCCCAAAACAATATTGCGTCTTCAACGGCGACAAGAGCATGCTTGAGCACACGATCCATAGGATCAAGGGCGTGATCGCGGAGGAGCGAACGCTGACGATCATCGGCCGCAGCCATCGCAGATTCCTGAATGGAACGCCGCCGACCGGCCGGCTCATCGAACAGCATTCGAATCGTGGGACCCTTCCCGGCATTCTCCTCGGCCTCTCTTATATTTTGGCGGGCGACCCGGATGCGGACGTCCTGGTCCTCCCCGCCGATCATTACATGGCGCCCGTCGAAAAGGTTCGGGCTCTCCTCCGGAAGGCGTTGGCGGTGGCCGTTTCTTCGCCGGATAAAATCGTCCTGTTGGGAGCCGTGCCGGATGGCCCGGAGCAGGACTATGGGTGGATCGAGCCCGGAATTCCCAACGGCGGGCCTGCGGTCCCGGTGAGTCTTTTCCGTGAAAAGCCCACGGTGGATCAGGCCGCCGAATTTCACATGGACGGCTTTCTTTGGAATACGATGATAACCGCCGCCAAGGCCCGGACGCTCTGGGAGATCGCGCGGAACTTTTCTCCGCGCATTGTCGAACGCTTTAGCCTGATACGGGCGGCCGTGGAGCGAGGGCAGGAGGAGACGACCATTCCTCTCATCTATGAAACCCTGCCCTACGGAGATTTTTCAAGGGATATTCTGGAGCGCGCTTCTCAACAGACCCTCGTCATTCCGATGCGGGACGTCGAATGGAGCGATTGGGGGCATCCAACCCGGATCAAGGATTGGCTAAGGAAGGAACAGTCTAGAAGATCAAAGAAGCCGTCGGGTCGTCTCTAGGGAGGAAGCGATCATGCAATTGGGAATCGTCGGTCTAGGACGCATGGGCTCCAACATGGCCCGACGCCTGATGAAGGCGGGGCATTCCTGCGTCGTTTTCGACATCCACTCCGACGCGGCGCGGGAACTGGCTCGGCTTGGGGCGACGGAGACTGTATCGCTGGCGGATTTGTGCCGGAAGCTCGAGAGCCCGCGCGCGATCTGGCTCATGCTTCCCGCCGGGGTCGTCGACATGACCCTGGGGCAACTTACGCCCCTCCTTTCCCGCGGCGACACGATCATTGACGGCGGCAACTCCCATTATCACGACGATATCCGGCGCGCGAAGGCCCTGGTGGAGAAGGGCCTCCACTACCTTGACGTGGGGACCTCCGGAGGGGTCTGGGGCCTCGAGCGAGGCTACTGCCTCATGATCGGCGGCGAACCCGGCCCGGTCAAACGCCTCGATCCCATTTTCGAAGCCTTGGCGCCCGGGGTCGGCGCCGCCCCGAGGACGCCTGGCCGCGTCGGAACGCCCGGAACGGCGGAGCGCGGCTATATCCACTGCGGGCCTCCGGGGGCCGGGCACTTCGTGAAGATGGTGCACAACGGCATCGAGTATGGGCTCATGGCGGCCTACGCCGAGGGGCTCAATATCCTGCGCCACGCGGGGGCCGGGCAAGAGTCCGTCCAGGTGGACGCCGAGACGACTCCCCTGCGGCATCCGGAATATTACCGGTACGACCTCAATATCGCCGACATCGCCGAGACGTGGCGGCGGGGGAGCGTGATCGGCTCTTGGCTTCTGGATCTGGCGGCGGCGGCTCTTGCGCGAAACCCGGGGCTCGACGCCTTCCAGGGCCGCGTCTCCGATTCCGGAGAAGGACGCTGGACGCTTAAGGCCGCGGTCGACGAAGGCGTCCCGGCCCCGGTCCTCGCCGCGGCCCTTTCCCAGCGCTTCGCCTCCCGCGGCGCCGAGGATTTCGCCGGCAAGATTCTGTCCGCCCTGCGCTACCAATTCGGCGGACACCAGGAGACACGCTCATGAAAACATCCGCACATTCCGATGCCGTCGTGTTTTTCGGAGCGACGGGAGATCTCGCTTACAAAATGATCTTCCCGGCCCTCCAGGGCTTGGTGAAGGCGCGTCGGCTCGCGGTCCCGATCATCGGCGTCGCCCAGCCCCGATGGAGCGGCGAGCAGCTCCGGGCGCGGGCGCGGGAAAGCATCTCGGAGCACGGGGAGGTCGACGAGGCCACCTTCACCAGGCTCTGCGGCCTTCTCCGCTACGTCCATGGCGATTACAACGATCCGGCGACATTCCAACGCCTGCGCCATGCGCTCGGAACCGCCCGCAGGCCTCTGTACTACCTGGCGATCCCTCCGGCGCTCTTTCCCATGGTGATCGCGCGGCTCAAAAGCATTCCCGCCACCGCGGCGGCCCGGATCGTCCTGGAAAAGCCCTTCGGCAGGGACCTCCGCTCCGCGAGGGCGCTCAACCGTCTTCTTCTGTCCGAATTCAGCGAGCCCAACATCTACCGTGTCGACCATTACCTCGGCAAGGAGCCCGTGCAGAACTTGATGTATTTCCGCTTCAGCAATTGGGTCTTGGAGCCGCTCTGGAATCGAGAGTGCGTCAAGAGCGTCCAGATCACGATGGCCGAGGATTTCGGCGTCAGGGGAAGAGGCAAGGTCTATGAGGAGATGGGGGCGATTCGCGACGTCGTCCAGAACCATATGTTGCAGGTCCTCGCCTGCCTGGCGATGGAGGCTCCCAAAGCCGCCGGATCGGAGGCTCTTCGCGATCAAAAAGCGGCGATCTTGAGGTCGATCCGTCCTCTGGAGAAGGGGGACGTGGTGCGGGGACAGTTCCGAGGATATCGCAAGGAGCCCGGCGTCGCGCCCGATTCCCGCGTCGAAACATTTGCCGCCGTGCGCCTTCGCATGAACTCCCCGAGATGGAAGGGAGTTCCGTTCTTCATCCGCGCCGGAAAAGCGCTGGCGGCCACGTGCACGGAGGCCTTGGTCGAATTCAAGGCTCCGGCGCGCACGGCGTTCGGGGAAAAGCTCTTCGGACGAAGCGACGTCAACTACCTCCGTTTCCGATTAGGACCCAAGGTCGCGATCGCCTTCGGCGTGCGATCGAAGACGCCGGGCGAACATATGCTCGGGGAGCAGGCCGAGCTGGTCGCCATGGATCGGCACGCCGGGGAAATGGGGCCCTACGAGCGCCTCCTGGGCGACTCGATGCGCGGCGACGCGGCGTTGTTCGCCCGGGAGGACGCCGTCGAGGCGGCATGGCGGGTTGTGGAGCCCATCCTGGGCGACAAAGTCCCATTGCACGAATACCACCCGGGGACCTGGGGGCCGCCGCCGGCCGACAAGCTGGCCGAGGGTTTCGGCGGCTGGCATAATCCCGCCGTCGACTTTCAAGGAGGAATCTCATGACGCCCGACGAAATCGACGCTCTCTGCGTCAACACGCTGCGCTTTTTATCGGTCGACATGGTTGAAAAGGCCCGTTCCGGCCATCCCGGGCTCCCGATGGGCGCCGCGCCCATGGCCTATGTCCTCTGGACCCGCATTCTGCGCCACAACCCCGGGAATCCCTCCTGGTGGGACCGGGATCGCTTCGTTCTTTCCGCGGGGCACGGTTCGGCGCTTCTTTACGCGCTTCTCCATTTGACGGGCTATGACCTCCCGTTATCCCAGCTCCAAAGTTTCCGCCAATGGGGGAGCTTGACCCCGGGGCACCCGGAGAGCCACTTAACCCATGGCGTGGAGGCTTCGACGGGGCCGCTGGGCCAGGGCATGGGAAACGCGGTGGGCATGGCGATGGCCGAGGCGCATCTTGCCGCGCGCTACAACCGTCCGGGGCATGAACTTTTCCGGCATTTCACTTATGTCCTAGCCGGAGATGGCGACATGATGGAGGGGATCCAATGCGAGGCGGCATCCATGGCGGGGCATCTGGGGCTCGGCCGCCTCATCGTCTTCTACGACGACAATCGCGTGACGCTTTCGGCCTCGACCTCCATTGCCTTTACGGAGGATGTCGACGCGCGCTACCGAGCCTATGGCTGGCACGTTCAGAGGGTGGAGGACGGCAACGATCTTAGAGCCGTTGAAAAAGCCGTTCATGCGGCCCAAAACGTTGCCGACCGTCCTTCCTTGATATCGGTTCGAACCGTTCTCGGCTACGGAGCCCCAGACAAGCAGGGCACTTTCGAGGCGCACGGCAGCCCTCTGGGACCCGAGGAGACGAGAAAGGCCAAGAAGAATCTCGGTTGGCCGGAAGAGCCTTCCTTTTATGTTCCCCAGGCCGCCCTGGCCCATTTTCGCGAGACGGCGGCGCGAGGCGCCGAGATGGAGGGCGCCTGGCGGGGGCGATTTCAGGCCTATGAATCCGAGTTTCCAGCGCTGGCGAAGGAATTGCGGCGCCGCTGGCGCGGGGAGCTGCCGGTCGGATGGGACGAGAAGCTGCCCATTTTCCCGGCGGACGCCAAGGGGCTTGCGACGCGCCAATCCTCCGGCGCCGTGATGCAGGAGATCGCCAAGGCCGTCCCCGAGCTTGTCGGCGGATCGGCGGACCTGGATCCCTCCACCTTTACGGCCCTCAAGGAAGGCGGGGATTTCGAAAGCCCGTCTCGCGAACAGGACGGGGTTCAGGGCACGGCCGGAGGAAGCTGGTCCTTCGCGGGACGCAACATCCACTTCGGCGTGCGCGAGCACGCCATGGCAGCCGCGGTCAACGGCATGGCTTACCACGGCGGCTTCATCCCCTACGCGTCGACCTTCCTCGTGTTCTCGGACTACATGAGGCCGTCCATTCGGCTGGCTTCGCTGGCCGAAATCCCGTCGATCTTCGTCTTCACCCACGACAGCGTCGCGGTGGGAGAGGATGGCCCGAGCCACGAGCCGGTGGAACACCTGGCGGCGCTGCGGGCTGTCCCGAACCTCCTCGACATCCGTCCCTGCGACGCCAACGAGACGCGGCTTGCTTGGCAGGTCGCTCTCGAACAGCGCGGGCGTCCGACGGCGCTCATCCTCACCAGGCAGAGCGTCCCGACCCTCGATCGCGGCCGCTTCGCTTCCGCCGAGAATCTGCGTCACGGCGCCTACGTGCTCAACCCGGAAAGCGGGCCGGACCCCGACGCGATCCTCATCGCGAGCGGTTCGGAGGTCGGCCTCATTGTCGCGGCGGAGTCCCTTCTGCGCCAGGATGGGATCCGCGCACGCCTGGTCTCGATGCCCTCCTGGAGGCTGTTCGAGGAGCAGACTTCGGAATACCAGGAAAGCGTCCTGCCCGGGAAGATTCGAGCGCGGCTGTCGGTGGAGGCTGGCTCGTCCTTGGGCTGGGAGCGATGGACGGGCTCTCGCGAGGGGATCATGGCGATCGACGGGTTCGGCGCCTCGGCGCCCGGTGGCACGGTCATGAAGGCGTTGGGCTTTACGGTGGAACGCGTCGTCGAGCGCGCTTCGGCGCTCGCGAGACTTGGGAGGCCGGCATGAACATAGCGGAACTTAACGAGAAATATGGCCAGTCGGTGTGGCTCGATTATATCCGGCGGCATCTGCTTGAAAGCGGGGAGTTCTCCCGCCTCATGGCTGAAGACGGGATCACTGGCGTGACGTCGAACCCGTCTATTTTGGAGAAAGCCATCGCGGGAAGCACGGATTACGACGAGGACCTCAAGGGGTTCGAGAAACGCGGCGACCACGACGCGGCCGAGATCTACGAGCATCTCGCGGTCGCCGATATCCGGCGCGCGGCGGACCTCCTGCGCCCCGTCTACGCCGCTGCGGACGGGCGCGACGGTTTCGTGAGCCTGGAGGTTTCTCCCTATCTGGCGTCCGACACGGCCGGGACGGTCGCCGAGGCTCGCCGACTCTGGAAGGCCGTCGATCGGGTCAACCTCATGATCAAGGTCCCGGCCACCCCGGAGGGCCTGCCCGCGATCCGGACGCTGATCGCCGAGGGAATCAACGTCAACGTCACGCTTCTATTCTCCCGCGATGTCTACCGTCGGGTAGTGGAAATGTACATG
This sequence comes from Elusimicrobiota bacterium, assembly GCA_027327915.1. Classification (GTDB taxonomy): domain Bacteria; phylum Elusimicrobiota; class Elusimicrobia; order UBA1565; family UBA9628; genus JAJZAK01. The sequence continues at coordinate 4,049 of DAHVWT010000028.1, read as the reverse complement.
GCCGGCCTCGAGGAGCGGGTCAAGGCCGGGGGAAGCCTGGGGAAGATCGCGAGCGTGGCGAGCTTTTTCGTGAGCCGCATCGACACCGCCGTCGAGAAAATCATCGAGGATCGGATGGCGCGGGCGACTGCCTCCGAGAAGGCGGCCCTGGAGGGCCTCGTCGGTAAAGCCGCCATCGCGAACGCGAAGATGGCTTATCAGGATTGGAAGGAAATCTGCGCCGGCGAGCGATGGCGCGCGCTGCAAATGCTTGGCGCACGCCCCCAGAGGCTCCTTTGGGCGAGCACGAGCGCCAAGAACCCGCGTTTCCGAGACGTCGTCTATGTCGAGTCCTTGATCGGTCCGGACACGGTCGACACGATCCCGCCGGCGACCCTCGACGCCTTCCGCTCCCATGGAGAGGGGGAGAATCGTCTTGAATCCGGGCTCGACGAGGCGCGGGGCACGCTGCGGACCCTTGAGAAGATGGGAATTTCGATGGAACAGGTGACCCAGCGGCTTCTCGTGGAGGGGCTGCGGGCGTTTTCCGCCTCCTTTGATGCCTTGATGGCCTCCATCGAGAAGAAGCGCGACGCGGTCCTGCGCTCCGCCCAGGACCGCATGACCGTGACAATGCCGCCATCTCTGGAAAAAAGCGTTCAAGCGGCTCTGGAGGATTGGCGCTCGGGCGGCAAGATCCGCCGGCTTTGGGCCCGCGACGCCTCTCTTTGGACCGGCCAAGACGAGGCGAAATGGCTCGACTGGCTCGGCATCCCCGGCAAGGAGGATTCGACAGGGGACGACTTGTCGGGTTTCGCGGCGCAGGTCAAAGCCCGGGGTTTTTCTCAAGCCGTGGTCCTTGGGATGGGCGGTTCGAGCCTTTGCCCGGAGGTCCTCTCCGAGATTTTCAAGCCCGCGCCGGGGTTCCCGCGCCTTCTGGTGCTCGACTCCACGGACCCAGGCCAAATCAAGGGCCTGGAGACGCGCCTCGACCTGCGAAAGACCCTGTTCATCGTCTCCAGCAAGTCCGGCTCGACCCTCGAGCCCAACATCCTGATGGAGTATTTCCTCGACCGCGTCGCGTCGTCGGTCGGGCCGTCGGAGGCCGCATCGCGCTTCATCGCGATCACCGACCCCGGCTCGGCCCTCGAGCGGGCGGCCAAGGCCAAAGGCTTTTGGCGGGTGTTCCTGGGGGAGCCGGGGATCGGCGGCCGGTATTCCGCCATGTCGCACTTCGGGATGGTCCCGGCGGCCGTCATGGGCATGGATGTGGCCGGCTTTCTTGAACGGGCCTCCCTCATGGCGCATGCCTGCGCCTCCTGCGTTCCTCCCCAGCAAAATCCTGGAGTGCTTTTGGGATTGCTCCTGGGAACGGCGGCCGGCGCGGGCATGGACAAGGTGACGATTCTCGCCTCGCCCGCGATCGAGCCCCTCGGGGCCTGGCTTGAGCAGCTTCTCGCCGAGTCGAGCGGCAAACTCGGCAAGGGTCTGATCCCCGTCGACGCGGAGCCGCTTCTCGAGGCCCCGGAGCGCTACGGCGGCGATCGGCTCTTCGCCTACATCAGATCCGAATGGTCTCCCGACCCCGCCCAGGACAAGGCCGTCGCGGCCCTGGAGGGGGCCGGCCGGCCGGTCGCGCGCATCGCGCTCGCGGAAGCGATGGATCTGGGACAGGAATTTTTCCGCTGGGAGATCGCGATCGCCGTCGCCTGCTCGGTGATCGGGGTCAACGCCTTCAACCAGCCCGACGTCGAGGCGAGCAAGGTGAAGGCGCGAAACCTGACGGACGCCTATGAAAAATCCGGGTCGCTGCCGGCGGATGAGCCCTTTTTCCAGGAAGGGTCCCTGTCTTTCTTCGCCTCCACGGAGCATCGCGCCATCCTGGCGCAAGCGGCGGGAGGGCGCCAAACCCCCGAGGACATTCTGGCGGCGCATTTGAGCTTGTTGCGGTCCGGGGATTATTTCGGGCTGCTCGCCTATATCGAGCGCAACGCCGAAAATCGGCGCCGGCTCCAGGATATCCGGCGGCTTGTCCTTGAGCGCCACGGCGCGGCGACTTGCCTTGGTTTCGGGCCCAGGTTCCTCCATTCGACGGGGCAGGCCTATAAAGGAGGGCCCAACAGCGGCGTTTTCCTCGAATTAACCTGCGGCGATCCCGTTGATCTCGATATCCCCGGACGGCGCCTGAGCTTCGGCGTCGTGAAAGCGGCGCAGGCGCGGGGAGACCTCGATGTCCTCGCATCGAAAGGGCGCCGGGTCCTTCGCGTCCATTTAGGCGCGGACGCCTCGCGCGGGTTGGCGGCATTGGCCCGCGGGATCGAGCGGGCCTTGGCGTTAGAGGCAAGGGGTCAAGCCAGAACTTGACCCCTCGGCCTTAAACGTCAGTTGGGTTGGGCGTACGAGCCCGCCGCTTGCTGGGCAGGAACCGAGCCCGCCGCCGGCAGGGCCGGGTTTGAGTTTGCCGGCATGGGAGGCCATGCCGCTCCGGACGACGGCCTTCCCTCCGCCGCGGAGGGAACATCCTTCTTGTGGAAGGCGGTGTTGCCGAGATCGGCTATCGTCTTGCCGTTGATCGACAGGACTTCGACGACGACGGGGCCATCGAAGGCCGGGTGGGAAACCCCCGTCACCGTCACCAGATCTCGGGGCGAGACCATCGAGCGCACGGTGAGGTCAAGATCGGGAGGCGTCTTGGCGAGCACTCCGTCTCCGAAGATGAAGCCGTTGACGCGGCCCGCGCGGTCGTAGTTGATCTGCGACACCGCTCCCGAGCCCTGGTACCGCGCGCCTTGTCCGAGTTGAGCCACCCAATGCTTTTTTCCTCCGGCCAGGAGGCAAGCCAATTCGATGCGGTGCAGTTCCCCGACGGACGGCTGGACGAAGCCGCTTAACTGCACGATGTCCCCGGGCCGCACCAGCGAGCGCAGGGCTCCTTCGAGGTTCGGCGGAAACGTCACGAGCACGTCGTTTCCCAGCAGGAAGCTGTCGATCTCGAAGTCGGGACCGAAGTTGAACTGGGTGACTTCGCCCGAGATGGCGGTCGCGACCGCCCGCGATGCGCCCGGCAGATCCGAGGCCGGAGGCGGCGCGGGGCAGCCGATCTCCGTGTTCTCGGTCGGGTCCGCCGCTCGGGCCCACGGCGGAGCGCCCGCCAAAGCCGCCGCCAGCATCAACGCCCCTAAAGTCTTCATGAGCTACCTCCCGGGGATGGCCCCTCTAACCGACGGAGGCTTCATCCGCCTTTTAGGCTCATTGTATAGCGTGGGAGGTTTCCGGTCGTTATTCCTTTTGTCAAGAAATTGAAAACAGATTGTGTCCTCGACGAATCCTGAAAAAACCGCGAGAAGCGGGCATCGGCGCGTTTTCAACGACCGCCCGGCGACCTCGATCGTGCGCCATAAGCTGGGCGACTCCGCGGGCGTGATCGGAGCCGCTCCGTTAGGCTGAGGGGCCGGGGCGAGCTGCGAGTTCTTCCAAAATGCTGTCGACCAGAGGACGGCGCGGGATCACGTACTGTGCGTTCGAGAGGCTCACTCGGCCGACGCGGACTGTCATCACGCGAGGCCCGAGGGTCCGAAAGGCCTCCTCGTCCGTCGTATCGTCTCCGACGAAGAGAGCGTTCCAGGAGGGGGCGCCCTCCAATTGTTCCCGGATCATCGCGAGCGCGTGGCCCTTGTCCCAATCGAGAGATGATCTCAGGTCATATATTTTTTTCCCGTGAATGACGCGAAAGCGGGGGCCGAGGCCGTGAAGATAGTTTCGGACGATGTTTCGCAGGCGGCGTCTATAAGAAAGCGGCACCTGGCGGTAGTGGACGGCGGCCCCGAGGCTTTTATGCTCGACGAGGGCGCCCGGAACGGCCTTGAGTTCCTCCACGAGCGCCTGCCACAGGGACCTGTCCACGGCGTTTGCTTCCGGGTGAGTCCACCGGATGCCGGGACCCTCGATTTGAAGGCCGTGGTTTCCCGAGTAATAGATTCCGGACAGTCCGACGAGCTTTTCAAGCTCGTCGATGCGTCGGCCGCTGAGGACGGCCAGGCGGGTGTCGCTGCGGCCGCTGAGTTCCTGGA
>DAHVWT010000027.1 GCA_027327915.1 Elusimicrobiota bacterium | reverse complement strand
ATCGGCCGAGCGCCGCGGCTATGGCGACGTGCAGCTTCAAGGCGGGGGCGCCGCGCCCGCCTCGGGCGGCTCGGGGATGATGGGGGGCGGCGGAGGCTCCGTTCCGACCCTCCCAACAACGAAAAACCCTCAGCCGTCAAGTTCGAACCCGCCGTGGTGGGAGCCGATCGTGCAGCCTTTTCAATGGTTGGGCAAGGAGATTTGGGGCGGCTTGAACGCGGCCTGGAACGGCCTTAAGTGGTTAGGCGGACAAGTTGTGAGCGGGGCGAAATACATTGCGAGCAACCCAGTCGGTGCGGCGACAGCCGCCGGGAACTATCTTTACAACGGCGCCAAAGCGGTCGTGCATTACCTTAATCCTCTAAATTGGTAACGCCGCGGTCCGCGGTCCGGCGGGGGGCTACTCTCCTTGCGGGGCCGCGGGCCTTCTCTTCCCGCCGAAATAATACCTGACGGCGAGCCGCGTGGACGGGAAGAGCATCGCGCTGACATCGGCGGAGGTGGGAGACCCGGTCCCGCCCGAAATTCCGACACGGAAGAAGTCGCCTTCGAGCGAGACGCCGAAGCTGCGGTCGACCACGGCTTCGATGCCGAGCCCCACGGTGGCAAACCCCAAAGACCATGCGTCCGCGGACCCTCTCGTCACCGAGCCGTTCGAGTAGGCGTAGTCCAAGAGGTGCCCGGCCAGGTAGACGACTCCCGAGTTCTTCGAGATCAGGTCGTAGTCGGCCGTCGGGACGATGTTGAAGCCGACATTGGTCTCGCTGGGGCTTCCATGGTTGGCGACGGTAAATCCGAGGTCGCCGCCCACGCGCAGGCGCTTGGAGACGCCGTAAAGGGCAGAGGCGCCCTGATACTGGACGGAGAGGGGGAGAGCGGTATCCGAACCGAAATCGTCCCAGGAAACATAGCCGCCGACTCCGGTCATGCCGGTCCAGTCCATGGCCGGGGCCGCCACGGACAGGGCGCAGACCACCGCGAGGGCCGTTAAAAGAGTCTTTTTCATCCGATCAATCCTCCAGAATGAACTTTGATTCTAAACGAAGCGGTAGTATACAACAAAATATTTGGTGCCTGGCTTTAAGTTTTTAAGTTATTCCTGACCCCGGTCTTCGCGGGGGCGATGTCATGAAAAGGCCGTCTCAACTGCCGGCGGTCTTTAGGAAGGGAAAATAGCGCTGGCGAAGGAGACGATGCCGCCCATCGGGTCGGGGGCCTGCCCATAGGAAAGAAGCCGGTTGCCCGTCTCCTTGGCGCCCAGGGCTTTCAACCAACGCAGGCCGCTGTAGAGGGCGGAGAGCCCGCAGACCTTGCGCCAATGGCCGTCCGCGACGACGGAGAGGTAGAAGGCGTCGGCGTCGAGCTTGAGCGCGCGCTCCAGAGAGGAGCGGTCCGCGTCCTCGATCCTCTTTTCCGTCTCGGCTCCGAGCGGGATGTCGTCGCCGAAGCGCGGCCCCACGTGCGCGAGGTCCACCGAGGCGAGAATGAGAACGCGCTTGTGCGACGCGATCTTGGCGAAGGCGGCGCCCGTGTCTTGAATGGCTTTCTCGATGGTGTCGATCGAGGAGGGCGGCCGGTCGGGAGCGAAGCGGGAGAAGGAGGAGCAGAGGATGGGCAGCCATGGCGGGGTATTCTCGCGCCACAGAAATTTGAGCCAGACGGCGGCGAGTTCCAGAGAGTGCTCCTGCCGGTGCGCCCAGACGTCGTCCTGTGGATCGTACCAGAGGGATGAAGCGAGGGCCTCAAAGAGCTCCTCCGAGGGGGCGATGGGGCCGTAGGGGGTTTCGTAGGATTTCCGGGCGGCGGTCCACGGGGAGTCCGGCGAGGAGTGGGCGACGCCCAGGGCGACAACGAGATCGGGGGGCCGCGACTCGCTTAAAGCTTGGTAGGCCCAGGCGTAGGCGGGGCCGCCCCGGGAATAGTCAATATGGGGAGCGACGAGCCCGACCGGAGAGGCCGCCGACGCCGACTCGGCGAGGGGCTTGCCGGGGCCCTTGGCCCCGTCGTGAAGGTAGGCGCCCAGGAATTTCGCCAGCTCAAGCGTGTCCGAGGGATAAATCTTCCCGGCGTAGCGGGCCTTGCGGACCGGATTCTTCGCGAATTCCCGCCACAGATCGAGGCGTTTCTCCCGCAACTCCTCGGTCTCGAGGAGGCCGGCGGCGGACAGCTCCGACACGAAGGCCGCGATTTCTCCTTCCCCAAGAGCGGCTCCGGTGCGCTTGAGAACCTCGGAGCGGATTTCCGCCGCCCCGCGCCGCCCGTCGAGGCAGGAGAGGATGTGAAGCGCCGCTTCGGGAATCGCGACGCCGGAGGCGCCCAGGCCCTCGTCGTCGTGGAGCAGGAAGAGGTTCTGACCGTCCTGACGAACCGGGACGATCTCGATGTCGCGGCGCAGCGGGGGGAGAGGCTTGGCGGCCTCTCCCCCCGTCGTTTCCGTCAATCGCCCATCCCCATGCAGGCGCCGCCGGCGCATTCGCCTCGGCCACACCCGCCCGGGGCGCCTTCGCCGGAGGCGGGGAAGTTCGAGTCCCCCGCGGAACTCTTGGAGAGCCCCGGAACCCGGCCGGACACCTTGACCACGCGCCCCGACTCGGCGTCGTAGGCATAAGTTCCCGTCGCGCCCGATGGCGGAGATTTCTCCTTGGAACGCGACGGCGTCTTGGTCTTTTTCATGATCGCGTCGCCGGTCGCTCAGCTATGCGAGGGTCCCGTCTCGGTCGAGAAGCCCTTCCCCTTCCATTCAGCGAGCCCCCCGATGAGTTCCTGGACCTGGAAGCCTTTCTCGGCAAGCCTCAGGGCCGCGTGCGGCGCCATGGCGCAGGTGATGTTCCAGCAGTAGCTGACGATGGTCTTGTTGCGCGGGAGCTTGGAGAGGTTTTTCTCCAGTTCCGGGAGCGGGATGTTCTGAGCTCCCGCGATATGCTCCGCCTTGTAGGCGTCCTTGTCCCGGACGTCGATCAAGAAGACCTTCCCCTCCTCCATGGCGCTTTTGAGCTCATGGGGGGTCGTTTCGTACCGGAGCTTCGCCTTGAAATAGTCGACGGCGCTCATGTCCTGCGTTGATACGGTTGTAGCCATACTCTATCCTCCCCGCGGGCCTCTTTTGAGGGCCGCTCTATTTAAAATTATACCTCATGCGGCAAAGCCGCGCCGCGAGCCTTAAAGCCTCGACGGTTCCCGCATCATCCACGAGCCTGCGGGCTCGTGGAGAAGCCGCGAGATCGAAGCCCGTCCCATGACCGGGGGAGGTGCGGACGAAGGGCAGCCCCACGGTCCAGTTGACGACTCCGAAGCCTGCCGCGGCCTTGAGGGCGATGAGCGCCTGGTCGTGGTACAGGCAGACAAGGCCGCTCAAGCTCCCGGCCCGGTGCTCATGCCAGGCGGCGTCGGCCGGAAGAGGAGACGATAAGGGCACGCCGTGGCGCCGGGCGAGGGCCGCGGCTTTGGCGAGAACGCCCTTCTCCTCGCCCCCAAAGAGACCGGACTCGCCGGCGTGAGGATTCAGGGCGCAGAGGCCGAGGCGAATGCGCGGAGTCCCAAGACGTCGGACGGCCTTGAAAAGCGCCGTGGCGGCGTCGGCGATAACGGGAGCGCGCAGGGCTCCCGGCACCTGGGACAACGGGATATGCCGCGTCACGGTCACGCAGCGCAGGCCCTGTCGAGGCGCGAGAAGGATCATCTGGGCCTTGGGGCGCCCGGTGGCCGAGGCCAGGAATTCCGTCTGCCCCTCGTGAGGGAGGCCGGCCAGGCTCAAGGCGGTCTTTGAGAGGGGAGCGGTGACGAGAGCTTGAACAGTCCCGCGCGCGACGAGTTCGAGGGCCCGGCGCAAGGCCGAAAATGCCATGATGCCCGAGCGTCGGCTCGGCCTCGCGGCGGGCCACGCCTTGATGCCGAGCCTTGTCGGCGCGAGAGGGGCGAGGCCCGGACGCCAGCCGGCCTTTCTCCAGGCGAGTTCTTCTCCGACAAGGACGGCCCGGACGCCCTTAGGCAGATTCCCGGAGCTCAGGGCTTTGACGACGGCGATCGGCCCGATGCCGGCCGGATCGCCGCAGGTGACGGCTATTTCGATCATGAGCGCTTCGGATGAAAGCGTCCGGGCCGCTTTTGCCGTCGCCGCGATCTTCCGGGTTATTCGACCGTGGCCAGCAGGGCTAAGTTCTTGGAAATCTTGGCGCTGGACTTAAGCTTTTCAACGTAGGACTCGGTCGCCTTCTGGATCCGAAACTGCATCATCGCCTCGGCGATCCGGTCCTTGAACTTATCGAGGGTGGGGACGCTGGACGCGCGCTTTTCCTCCACGCGGATGATGTTGTAGCCGATTTCGGTCAAGATGGGCTTTGAGATGTCTCCCGTGCGCAGCGAAAAGGCGGCCTTGATGAGGTTCGCGGGCAGGGGGCTTTCGCGGTAGACGAAGCCGATATCCCCGCCGCGGGGGGCGCTCAAGGGGTCCTCGGATTTGGCGCGGGCGACTTCCGCGAAGCTCACGTCCCCTGACTCGAGTTGTGTCCGGATGGCATCGGCGGCTTTGAGCGCGCGCGCCTTCTCGGCGGAGTCGGCGTCCGGAGCCACGCGGATCAGGATCACCGAGAGCCGCACCCGCTCGGCGCTCATGTCCTTGACGCCCTGGGCGATCTGCATCAAGGCCTGGGCGTCCTCGGCGGGCATCGCGGCCGGCGGCAAGGTCGAGCCGCTCAGGATGTACTTCTTGACGCTCTCGAAATAGGCGGCGACTTCCTTGTCGTCCGGGGGGGTCACGTCGTTGAGGACCTGCATCTGGAGCAGCTTCTTGATCATGAGCTGCTTTTTGATGCGTTCCCGGTACTGTTCCTGCGTGAGGTTCAAGAGCTTGAGCTGGTTGTTGAAGGCCGCCTCGGCCTCCTTTTCCGGAATCTCGTTTCCGTAAGGGTCGTAGCGAAAGCTGCGCTTGGCTTCGGCGATCCCGCGGTCGATGTCGTCGGAGCTGACCTTAATTCCTAAGTTCTTCGCCTGCTGGGAAAGGAGAGCGTTGTCGACCATCTGGTCGAGAAGCATCCTCTTGAGGGCCTTGACCCATTTGGGGTCCTTCGTGGCGCCCGGATGCGTTCGGTTCCAGGTGGCCGCCGCCTGCTCGAATTCCTTGCGGTATTGGGCGAGCGGGATGCCGACCCCGTTGACCGTCGCGACGAAGGGGCCGACATTGGGGGCGGCGTATAGGAACGGGGAAGGCTGGGCCGAGAGCAGCAAAAAAGCCGCGGCGAAACTACGGAGACGTTTCTGCATGATAAACCTCCACGGGAAATTGAGCTTTGATGGACTTAAGATAGCGATCGATCTTTTCCTTTTCCAGAAGGCGCGCGATGCGTTCGCGGGCTCCATTATAACTAAGTTTTTTCTCGCTTTCCTTGCGTACGACATGGTATCCGAATTCCGTTTTGATGGGTCCCGAGATCTCATGGAGCTTCATGCGGAAGATGAGGTCGTTGAACTCCGGAATCGCCTCGCCGTAGACCGCCCCCGGCATGAGCCCGCCGCGGGCGGCCGAATCCGCGTCGAGGGAGGCGGCCTTGGCCATGGCCGCGAATGAGGAGCCGCTCTTGGCTTTTTTGAGGATGGCCTCGGCCTGTTGCGGCGTGGCGGTCAGAATCTGGCGGATGACGACTTCATCGGGGTGCTTTTCCCAGTAACGGCGGATCTCGCCGTCGGAGACGGCGATCGTTCCGTTTTGGCGCAGCTTGTCGATCCAGAAGCGTTTGAGCAGGTAGTCGCGCCCTTCCATGAGCCGACGGTCCTCCTCCCTCTTGAGCTGCCGGATTTCCTTTTTGAAATCGGGGTCGTGGGAGACTCCCGCCTTGTCGGCGGCCGCCAGGATGAGCTTCTCGCGGATCAAAATGTCGAGGAACTGGCGCCGCCCGTCGGGGCTCTCGACGAAGGCCTTGTAATCGGCGGGCACCTCCGCGAGCTTTTGGTCGAACTCCGAACGAGTGATCTCCAAGGATCCCACGCGGGCGACGACCGGGGATCGGGAGGGCTTGCAGGAAATCGCCAAGAGGGCCAGAGTTGCCGGAAGGAATCTTTTCACGGGCGCATATTAACAAAAAGGGGCGTTAGGCTCCGTGACAGAATAATATGGACGATTTGGCCGTCCGAGTTTCGAGGCGAGACGAGGCGCGCGAGCCGCGCAGGCCGAGGCCTGTAAGGCGAGCGCAACGAAGTCGCAGCCCGAAAGCGGACGGCCCGCAGCGGGAGGCCCCTCTCCGGCCGCCTGCGGCGTTGCTCCTCGCTCAGATACGCAGGGTATCCTCGCTTGTCGCGCCTTGCATCCGGCTCGGATAGGGGCCTCCAAATGTCCATATTATTCTGTCACGGAGCCTTATGTCGCGTGCTGATGGCCGCCGTGGCGGCGGTCGTGGGCGAGGCAGATGAGGGCGGGTTGGAGAAGCCGAGTTAGAAGGATGATGGAGAGGCATCCACCGATGACGACGATGGCGAGCGGCTTTTGGGCCTGGGCGCCGATCTTGGTCGAGACCGCGGCCGGGAGAAGCCCCAGCCCGTCGACGAGAGTCGTCATGAGCACCGCGCGCAGCCGCCGGTCCATGCCGAGCACGATGGAGTCGACGAAGCCCCGGCCCTCGGCCAAAAGCTGGCGCACGTAGGAGTTGATGAGCATCCCGTCCATGACGGCGATGCCGAAAATCGAGATGAACCCCACGGCCGCGGAGACGGAAAAGGGCGTGCGCGTCGCGAGGAGGGCCACGATCCCTCCCAGGCAAGCGACCGGAATCTGGACGAGGACGATGGCGGTGTCGACCAGGGAGGAGGTGGCCTCATAAAGGATGAGGAAGATGAGAGCGAGGGAGATGGGAACGATGACGGCCAGCCGCGCCTTGGCGTTCTTGAGTTCGTCGTATTCCCCGGACCATTGCAGACTGACCCCATGGGGGAGGACAATGCTTTTCTTGATTTTCGCCTTCGCTTCGAGCACGGCGCTCTCGAGATCGCGGTCCCGCACGGAGAAGCGGACGGGAACGTACCGGTCCATGGCCTCTCGGTAGATGAACGAGGCTCCTTCCGACATCGAGATGTCGGCGAGTTCGGAGAGAGGGATGTTGCCGCCTCCCGGAAGCGAGACGCGGATGGCGCGGATGGCGGCGATCGAGGTGCGGAACTCGGGTTTCCAACGCACGACGAGGTTGAAGCTGCGCGCTCCCTCGTAAACTTGGGTGACGGCCTGCCCGCCGACCGCCGCCTGGACGACAGCCCCGACGTCACCCACGTTGAGGCCGTAGCGAGCGCATTTGGCTCGGTTCGGGACGACGAGAAGATTCGGCTGGCCCAGTGACCGGTAAACCGCGGTGTCCGACATGCCGCGCACGCCGTCCAAGACCGCCTTGACCTTCCCGGCGATTTCCTCGTCGGTCCTCAAGTCGGGTCCGAAGATTTTGATCGAGTTCTGGCCCTTGACTCCGGAGAGCGCCTCCTCGACGTTGTCCTCGATGTTTTGGGAATAGCTGAAGCTGACGCCGGGGAAGGATTCCCGCATCTTCGCGTCCATCTGGGAGACGAGCTTGTCCTTCGTCATGCCCCACGGCCACTGGGAGGAGGGCTTGAGGTCGACATAAAACTCGATGTTGAAAAATCCCGTCGCGTCCGTCCCGTCGTCGGGGCGTCCGACGTGCGAAACGACCTGCGTCGTCTCGGGGAACGACAAGAAAATCCTTCGCGCCCGGTTGGCGATGGAAGCCGAGTTCTCGAAAGAGCTGTCAAGAGGCAGGGTCGCGCGCGCCCAGATGTTGCCCTCCTCGAGCTTGGGAAGGAACTGGCCTCCGAGGAAGGGGAAGAGACAGAGAGCGAGCGCGACGAGGGAGCCGATAAGGGCGATGGTCCCGCGGGGCCGGGCTAGGACCCGGACGATCTGTTCGTGATTGAACTTGGCGATTTTATCCCAGAGGACGTTTGTCTTGTGCTCGATGCCTCGGGAGAAGGCGCGCGAACTCATGACCGGCGTCAGCGTGACCCCCAGCAAGATTGCTGTCGCCAGCGCGGAGGCATAGGCGTGAGACATGGGCGAGAAGATCGCTCCCTCGACGCCCCGCATGGTGAAAAGAGGGAGAAAGGCCACGATAAAGATCAAAGTCGAGAAAAAGATCGGCCCGCCTACTTCCTTTGAAGCGGCGAGGATCAACGCGCGGGGGTCGGCTGAGGGCTTCTCGGCGAAGGAAATTCTCCTGTGGATGTTTTCCAGCACGATGACGGTCGAGTCGATGATGATGCCGAAGTCGATGGCGCCCAGAGAGATAAGGTTCGCCGGGATGCTCCCCCAATACATGAAGGTGAAGGCGCCGCAAAGCGCTAGGGGAATGTTCACCGTGGCGATGAGGGCGGATTTGAGATCCGAAAGGAAGAAAAAGAGGACCAGGAAGACGAGAATGATGCCGACGGAAAGATTTTCCATCACCGTGTGGACTGTCGTGTGGACGAGTTCGGAGCGGTCGATGAAAGGAACGATCTTGGCGTTGTCGGGAAGAACGCCGGGAGCGTTGAGCTCGGCGATTTTTTTCTCGACGCCCTTGACGGTCTCCATCGTGTCGCCGTGCTTGCGCAGGAGGACGATCCCCTCCGTCACGTCGTCGTCCCCGTTTTGGCCCACGATGCCCAAGCGAGGAGCATGGCTCAAGTTGACGTCCCCAACGTCCCGGACGCGGATGGGAGTCGCGTTGGTCGCGGCCAGGGCGATTGAGCCCAGGTCGTCCAAGTTGCGGATGAAGCCGATCGATCGAATGTCGACGTTCTGCTCGCCGATCGTCAGGTAGTTGCCTCCGGCGTTGGCGTTTGAGTTCTGGATGGCGGCGATGAGGGCGCTCGGCGCGATCTCGTAGTAGTTGAGTCGGAAGGGGTCGACGTCGACATGATATTCCTTCGTGAGCCCTCCGAAGCCGGCGACGTCGATGACTCCGGGCACGGTCTTCAATCGTTTTTCAGCGATCCAATCCTCGATCTCCTTTTCCATCATGAGGTCGTGGTCGGGCGTGCGCACGATGTAGCGGACGATCTCGCCGACCGGATTCTCGGGGGAGATCGTGGGCGTCAGGCCCAGGGGGAGCGTGATCAGGGAGAGTCGGTTGATGGTGCGGACCTTATCCCGGAAGTACTCGGTGTCCCAGGAGAAATAGCATTTGATGTCCGAGAGCCCGAACAGCGAGATCGAGCGCATGGCGGTGAGGCCCTTCATGGCCGCGAGCCCGTATTCGAGGGGGATCGTGACGATGCGCTCGACCTCCTCGGCGGAGAGACCCTGGGGCTGCGTCAGGACCTCGACCATCGGCTGGAGAGGATCGGGATAGGCCTCGATGTCGAGATGGAGGAAGACGTAGATGCCGATGCCCAGCAGGGCCAACGACAGGGCGAAAATGATTCGAGGGCGTCTCAGCGCCCAGGAGGTCAGCCTGTCCAATCGTCAGGCCCCTTCGCCGCGAGCGCGGTGCCAGAGGGCGTTGACCTGGACGGTTTCGGAGGAGACGACTTTTTCTCCGGCCTGGAGCCCCGACCGGATGCGGATCAGCCCCGAGTAGCTCCAGGAATAAACCTCCACTTTTTGCCGCAGGAGCCTCCCGTTGCCTTTCCCGACGAAGGCGTAATAGCCGTCCGTGTCATAGACGAGCGCGGTCGCCGGGACCACCACGACCTCCTGGGAGGGCGTCAGGATGGTGACATCCGCCAGCATGCGCGGTTTGAGCTTGATGCCGGGGTTGGCGACCTTGGAGCGCACCTCGAGCGTGTGGGTGTTGGGATTGATGTCGGGGCTGACGTTGGAGATCGTCCCGTGGAAGACCTCGCCCGGGAAGGCCGCGACCCGCACCCGGAGCCGCTCTCCAGCCGCGAGCCGCGCGGCGTCCTCCTCGTAGATGTCGGCTGTGATCCAGACTTCGTCCAAGATCCCGACGGTAAAGAGGGTGTCGCCGGGGTTGATCGCGGAACCCCTGACGGCCTTCGCGTCCATCACGACGCCTCCGATCGGGGCCCGCATCCAGATGGTCGGCTGAGGAGCGCGGAGGGCTGCGATGTCTTGCGGCGCCATGCCGAGGAGGATGAGCTTTTGCTTGGAGGCCTCGGTGAGAGCGTTCGTCATGCCGTCCAGGTCGGCCGCGGTGGTCGTATCGCGCGAAGTCGCCATGGCCTGAAGATACTCGGCCTCGGCTGTCATGAAGTCGGGGCTGTAGAGCTCGAGGATGGGTTCTCCCTTCTCGACCCTGTCCCATAGGCTGACACGGAAGTCTTCGATCCGGCCCTGCACGCGGGAGATGATGGTCGTGACCCGACGCGGGTCGTAGTTAACCATGCCCGAGGCCTGGATGCGTCCTGGCAGGATGACTTTTTGAACCTGTGTCCAACGAAGCCCCGGGAAAGGCGCGGCGCCGAGGACAAGGTATTCCGTGGATGCGACCTTTTCGATGCGTGGATTCGCGGGCAACGACGCGGTGCGCGAGCGGCATCCAGCGGCGAGGACGACGGCCGCAAGGGCGGTGATCATGAGGCGGCGGACGGGGGGAAAAGGCGTCACAGGCGTATCGGCCCTCCTACTTGTTGTTCAAGTGCGGCGCGTCCCGTCAAATGTTGGTTGACCGCCGTCAGGTAATTGATGCGCGCCGTGTAGATGCGCTGAAGCGTCGTCGCCAAATACGCGAAGTCCGCCTTGCGAGATTGATAGGAAACAAGGGCCACCTGGAAGCTCTGGCGGGCGAGGGGGATGAGGGAATCGTGGTAGCGGCTGGCCACCTCGAAGGCCAAGTCCGTTGTGCGGTAGAGCTGGGTGATGCTCGTCTGGCTCTGAAGCTCGACATTCCGCAGATTGGATCGCGCGGCCTCAAGGAGATGTTCGGCGCTTTTCGCGTCCTCGCGTTGTTTGAAGATATAGAAGACGGGGATGTTCATGTTGATCGCGGCGCCGTTGTCCGTGGTGATGTTGGGCGCCGGGGCTCCGGAGACCAAGGGCCATCGATCCTTAAAATAGGTTACGGTAAAATCGGGCAGGACTTCCATATGGGCGAGCTTGAGGGCCGTCGCGGAGTTTTTCTCGGTCAGCGCGGCCTCGAGAACTTCCTGGCGCATGGCGAGGGCCGTCTGGAGGACGGAGTCGAGCGGCGCCTTGAGCGGCTCGATGGTGACGGTCGTCACGAATTGGAGCGGCGTGCGCGGATCGCGGCCCAGGATTTGATTGATGGTCGCCTCGTCGTTTTGTTCGGCGACGCGGCTCGTGAGATAGGTCTGGCTCGCCGCGGTGAGGTCGAACTCGGCGTTGATGACGTCCGACTGAGGCACTTGATTGGCGACATAGGCCACTTTGGCCACTTGGCGCATGAGGTCGATGTTGGTGGCGTTCTCGGCCGCTGTGTCGGCCAGGGCTCCGTCAAGAAGCGCCTGGTAATACGCGGTCTTGACCTGGGCCTTGGCGTCGCGTACCGCGGCCATGTAGGCGAGTCGGGCGATTTCGGCGTTCCGGTGGGCGACATCTCCCTGGAGCCACGCTTTTCCGGGAAACTGGAATTGCTCGGAAACGGACAGGGTCTGCAGGGTAGGCTTGCCGAAGCCCGTCGGGCTTTGGCCGTCGAGCCAGCCGACCACGGGATCGTTGGGCGCGTAGGCCTGATCGATCTGGTGCATGGCCGCCATGTACTGGGCCTTCGCCATTCGAACCTGGGGGTTGGACGCGACGGCCATCTTGACAAGGTCGTCGACGGAGAGGGGCTGTGGGGCGGGTGGCGCAGCAGACCGGAAGGCGGCGCGTGGGAGCGTGGCTGCGGCGGCGGCAGGGATGCGGGCGAGGAAGAGCATGGCCGCGCATACGAATATCACGGCGGGGGCGACAAAGCGCTGGCGGCCGACCGATGACAAAAATACCACGTAACTTTATTATGATGTTATCAAAAACTAGGCGTCCTAAATATACGCCGCATCACGTAAGATGTCCCCGAACATGCGCTTCCCCGAGAGTGGGTGCGGTGAGCTCTCTCTAAGGGGACCGTTTTTTATATGATGGACGTCGGGAATGCAGCATGCGTCAGCCATTGAAGCTCCTCGTGCGAATTTCACTCTTGGCGTTGACGGGCGTCCTTGCCTTGAGCGCGGCGTTCGCCGCCCGACTGCCGGACGGGCGGGCCCAGCCGGTCATCAAATGGGAATTCCAGGCCTCCGATAAGATCTATGCCGTCGCCGTCTCTCCCTCCGGCGTGATTTACGTCGGCTCCGGCTATGGGAATTCGGGGCAAGTCGACGCGCTGGGTCCCTTCGGCGCCCTTCAGTGGTCCTACCCGGCGTTTTGGGTCCAGTCGTTGGCCGCCCTTCCGGACGGCGGGACGGCCGTCGGCGCCGAAGACGGCAACATTTTCGCTCTTAGTTCGGGCGGGCGCCGGCGCTGGAAATACCAGGCTTCCAACGCCATCACCTCGGTGGCGGCGGAGCCCGGCGGCCATATATACGCCGGCTCCTGGAACCACAGCCTCTACGCCCTTGACTTGAACGGCAATCTCCTCTGGACCTACCAGGCGCCGGACGCGGTGACCGCGGTTGCGACCGCCTCCGGAGGGAAGCGCGTCTACGCGGGCTGCAACGACAACAACGTCTACGCTCTCGACGCCAACGGAAAGATTCTCTGGTCCTTCGCCGCGAAGGATTCCATCTCATCCGTGGCGGAGGCTCCCGACGGAGGCGTCATCGCCGGCTCGTGGGACAAGGGCGTCTACGCTCTCGACGCTTCGGGACGGCTTCGCTGGGTTTACCAAACGGGAGGGCTCGTTCGCTCGGTTGCCGCGGCTGGGGATGGGTCCGTCTACGCCGGAGCGGACGACGCCAATATCTATGCCTTGAGCCACCGGGGCCGGCTGCTATGGGCCTGGCGCACGGGCGATACGGTCCTCTCCGTGGCCGTCGGGAAGGAAGGAGCGGTCTACGCGGCCTCGGAGGACAAAACGCTGTATGCCATCGACGCCAATGGGGATTTTAAATGGATGTTCAGCGGGGCGGCCGCTTATTTAGCCTCGAAGAATCTCGGGAGCGGGTCCTTCTCAAGGGCCGAGAGGCGCGGGGAATTCCCCTGGGACGCTTCGCACGCGATCTCCATTCCTAAACGTCTATGGCGCGGTCTTCGGGGCGGCCCCTACAACCATCCTCCCCGAGGCTTCGATCTCGTCGGCTTTCTGGCCTCGCAGGGCCTCGAGCAGGAGTTTCGCGGACTCTCGGGCCAGCCTCCCACGCCGCCCCAACTCGTCCAAGGCCCCTATGAAAGCCGCGTGGCGTTTCAGGAGCGGGTCGCAGTAGCGAGGCGGAAATTGGCGCTGGCGATCCAAGCCTACCGCGAGCGCTTCGAGAGGGCCAAGGTCCGCACGGCGCGCGATGCCACGAAATGGCTTGTCAAGGCCTTCGACTTCGTCTTTGGGACGCCGCGCGTGCTGGGGACCCCGGCTTACGACCCGGATCGCATGAGCTTCACGCTCGCCGTCGGCCCCTCGGGAGACGACGGGCTCCATCAGCTTCTCGCCGGGGGAGCCAGCTTCTATTTGCTCCTCCAGGATCATGTGCCCCCGGCCAAGGCGCCGGATATCCAGGCGCGGCTCGCCAGGGGCCGACCGCGGCTTCGCTTCGCGATCTCGAACGACAAGTTCGTCGTGACGAGCGCCGAGATCCGGACCGGCCATTGGTGGTGGTTCCGCGATTGGCGGGCTCTCCCGGCCGCGCTCGGCCAGGACAATCGCCCCGCCGAGGTGAATCTGGCCGACGTCGTCGCCAAGGCCGACATATCGAACCTCCATGTCAGCCTCTCGCCGCTATCGAGCCAGGGCGAACTCCTGCCGGATGTGGAAGAGCCTGGATTTAAACGCAGGAAAAACCCCGACGCCTACGCGGTCGTCATCGGGATCGAGAACTACCAGCAGGAGCTTCCCGCGGCGGTCTTCGCGGACCGGGACGCCCGCGCCGTCCGCCGTTATCTGCGCGCCCTGGGCTATGCCGACCGCCATATCCACGCTCTGACCGAGGATCAGGCGACCTACTCCGCCATCCAGAAGAATATCGAGGGCTGGCTTCCAAGCCATACCAACGACGCCTCGACGGTCTTCGTCTATTACGCGGGCCATGGCGCGCCGGACCCCGGCTCCGGAGACGCTTACATCCTTCCCTGGGACGGCGACCCCCAATATCTGAGGAACACCGCTTACCCGTTAAAGAGGCTTTCCCGGAGCCTGTCCCGGCTGCGGGCGAGGAACGTGATCGTGGCGCTCGACGCGTGCTTTTCGGGGGCGGGCGGGCGCTCGGTCGCGGCGAGGGGGCGCGCCGTGCTCGTCAAAATCGATCCCGGCTTTTGGACCGCGCGGGACATGGGCGTCATGACCGCCGCCAAGGCGGACCAGATCGCCGAGCCTCTCGCGGCGGCCGGGCACGGGCTCTTCACCTACTATATGCTCCGCGGGCTTAAGAAGCGCGGCGGGCGCTCGACGCTTCTCGAACTCTACGATTACTTGAAAGCGCCCGTCGAGGACGCCGCGATGCGCGACGACAACCGCCCGCAGACGCCTCAGCTGTTCGGGAAGGACACGGGCGTGACGCTTTCGGGGAGACAACCGAGGACAACGCGATGAAAAGACGGATTATGGTGGGCGCTGTTCTTTTGGCGGCGACCGGTGGCTGCTTTTGGCCCGCTCGCAAGGCGGGGCCGGCCCAAAACGCCCCGTCCTCCCGCGAGCTCGCGGCCTCCCTGAGCGATCAGGGAGGCTCGATGGTGTCGACCTCGGAATCGCTCGCCGCCCAAGCGGCCCCGAGCCCCATCCGGGTCCTGGGAAAAGACGCGCGGCTCGGTTGCACGTGGGTCGAGGCCGGCGCGACGGTGGAATATCCCGGAGATGAAACGCGCGATCAGGTGCGCGCCCAGGCGATTTCCCAGGCCGAGAACGAAGCGATGACGGGATTTTTGGGCGTCACGGCGCGCTCTCGGACCATGGTCTTCGCCCAGCAGGGCTTCGGCCAGGACAAGACCTTGGTCGAAAACGTTCTCAGGACGACGCGCTCGGGCCGCATCCTCAACGAGAGGGTCGTCTCCGAAGGTTCGACGAAAGGCGGCGCCGCGGGCTTTCGCTACGCCGCCACGGTCCAGGACTGCATCGTCCCCATCCCCTCCTATCACGACGCGAACTTCCGCGTGGACCTCTGGCTGTCACGCCAACAGGCTCAGGCGGGGGATTCCTTCCAGGTGCGTCTCACCTGCAGCGAGAACTGCTTCGTCTACCTCTATGACGTGGAGGACGACTGGAAGACCACGCTGCTCGTTCCCGACCCGCAGCTCAACTTGACCCAGGTCCCGCTCAAGGCGGCTTCTCCTTGGATCTTCCCCGACCAGTCCCTCGCCAACGACGGCGTTTCCCTGGTCGCCGAGCTTCCCAAGGGCAAGATTTTCTCCGCCGAGACGATGCGCGTGATCGCGACCAAGACGCCTATGACCGCCGAGATGAGCGATCCCTCGAAAGGCGGCTACTTGGGCGTGGTGCGCCGGCTCAACCGCGCCGCCATCGATTGGTCCGAGGACACGCAGGCCCTCACGATCCGTCTCCCGCCGGGACAATAAACGGAAACGGAAGTAGAAAGGACATTCCGTTGCAACCCTGTCTCTTCCGCGGCCTCAATGCTTTCTTAAGGCGCGGAGATTTGTTATAAAAGATAGAGATCATGTCTCGTCATCGGACGCTTGATGCTTGGATCGCGGATATCACCGCGCTGGCGCGTCCCGACCGTGTCGTGTGGGTTGATGGGACTCCCGAGGAAAAGGAGCGCCTCATCGAGGATGCCGTCTCCTGGGGCGAGGTCGAGCGGCTCAACCCCGATAAGTTCCCCGGCTGCCTCTACCACCGCTCGGATCCCTCCGACGTCGCCCGCACCGAGGAGTTGACCTTTATCTGCACCTCTTCTCGAGAGGAGGCGGGGCCGACCAACCATTGGATGTCCCCCGAGGATGGCTACCGCCGCGCCCGTGCCGTCCTCAAGGACTCGATGCGCGGCCGCACGATGTACGTCATCCCGTTTTCGATGGGCCTTCCCGGTTCCGAATTTTCGAAAATAGGCGTTCAGCTTACCGACAGCCTCTACGTCGTCCTCAACATGCTCATCATGACGAGGGCCGGCCGGGCCGCTCTCGACGCCCTGGGGACGAACGGAGAGTTCGTCCGCTGCGTGCACGGCAAGATCGATCTCGACATTAAAAAGCGACTCATCCTCCACTTTCCCGAGGACAACGCGATCTGGAGCACGGGCTCCGGCTACGGCGGCAACGCCCTTTTAGGGAAAAAGTGCCTCGCCCTCCGGATCGCCAGTCACGCGGCGCGCCGGGAGGGATGGTTGGCCGAGCATATGCTTATCGTGGGCATCGAGGACCCGAGCGGGCGCACGGAGTATATAACGGCGGCTTTCCCGAGCGCCTGCGGCAAGACCAACCTCGCGATGCTCATCCCGCCGGAACCCTTGAGGCGCCGCGGCTACAAGATTTGGACCGTGGGAGACGACATCGCCTGGCTCCGGATCGGCGCGGATGGCAGGCTCTGGGCGGTGAACCCCGAGTTCGGCTTTTTCGGCGTGGCGCCGGGCACGAATTCGAGGACGAACCGCAACGCCATCGAGACCATCCGCAAAAACACGATCTTTACGAACGTGGCCTTGGGTCGGGATGGGACGGTCTGGTGGGAGGGGGCGGATTGGCCGCTTCCGCCCGGGACCAAGGATTGGCTGGGGGTCCCTTACGATCCGAAATCAGTGGGACAAAACGGCGCGATGGGCTACGCCGCGCATCCCAACAGCCGCTTCACCGCTCCCGCCTCCCAGTGCCCGTCGCTGTCGCCTCATTGGGAAGATCCCCGGGGCGTTCCCATCTCGGCGATCCTTTTCGGGGCTCGCCGCGAGCGCCTGGCGCCGCTCGTCTACGAGGCGTTCGACTGGAAGCACGGGGTCTACGTGGGCGCCACGATGGCCTCCGAGCGGACGGCCGCCCAGACCGGCAAGGTGGGGGAACTGCGCTACGACCCCATGGCGATGCTCCCGTTTTGCGGCTACAACATGGCCGACTATTTCACGCACTGGCTCGATATGGGCCGCAGGATCCCCAAGCCTCCCAAGATCTTCCACGTCAACTGGTTCCGCAAGAACGCGGAGGGGAAATTCCTGTGGCCGGGATTCGGCGAGAACCTCCGCGTCGTCAACTGGATCCTGGCGCGCTCGCGCGGCGAGAGCAAGGCCCAGGAAACTCCGATCGGATATGTCCCGACGCCGGACGCGCTCGATCTCAGCGGCGTCCCCGTCAAGCCCGAGGACGCGGAAGAACTCCTCAAAGTGCGCCCGGAGGAATGGGAAAAAGAAATCGAGAGCCAGCAGCGCTTTCTCAGCCGTTTCGGCTCACGGCTTTCCCCCGAGATCTGGCGCGAACACGAGGCCCTGAAGGAGCGCCTGCGCTCCTCCGTCGCGGCGTAGCGTGCTAGCCTAAAAGTAAAAGAGAGGGGGCCGGCCCCGCTATGGATGCGAGGCCGGCCCCTGTTTTTGCTGCCGTTTACGATCGGACCATTTATTGGCCGTCGGATTGCTCGGGCGCCGTCGAGCCTGGAGGTTCCGAAGCTTCGGGGTCCTGGCTGAATCCAGGAGGGCCTCCGGGACCTTCTCGACCCATCCCATAGCCATAGCGCGGCCCCATGCCGGCCCCCATCCCGCAGCGGGAGCCCATTCCCATCATGCCGCCGTGGCGCATCATGTGATGGCGCATGCGCCAAAGCATCATCTTGGCGCGCTGGGTCGGCGTCAGGATCCCGGCGAGCTTCGTGCGGAAGCTGGCCATTTCCGTTTGGAGCGCTTGTTTTGCTTTTTGGACCCGGTCGAGCGTCGCCTGGATCTCCGCATCCGCGGCCTTGTCTTTCACCTGGTCCGACAGCTTGATGAGGGCATCCCGCAGCTCGCGATGCAGCGGCCGCATGGTCAATTTCTCCGACTGGAAAGCCGCGTCGAGCTTCTTGGCGTCCTTCTCCGAGAGTCCGAGATGGCGTTCCCACATACCCCGGCGTTGTTGCTCCCATGACGGGGCGTTACTTTTCTCCGAATCCTTGGCCTGCGCCCTTGACAGTCCCAGTGGAACGGTCAAGAGAAGCCCCGTCGCCGCGACGAGCGCGGCTTTGCGTAGCATTTTCATCGATCCTCCTTGTTGGTCCTGCGACTTTGCGACGTTATGGTTTTTTGCGGCTTACGCGTACTGTTAGACGCCCGCGGCGCCGCGAATGTGTCGCGGCAGGATAGAACGCAACGATTGGGCCATACGGGAGCCGTCCTATTTCAAGACCGCGGCGAGCCGGTCCTCCACGGTCTTGGCGCGGGCGGGGTCCTTGAGGGAGGCGACGTTGATGCGGACGTTCTCGGCGGCGCATAAAACGGCCGCCTTAAGAAGGTGAAGCCCGCACGCCAGATCCGAGGCGACCGAGGGCAAAACGAGCTCCTTGAGGCCCGCCGCTTCCTGGGCGGCCTTGCGGGCGATCTCCGCGGTCTCAAGCGGCACGGCGGCCGCCTTGACGAGGCAGTCTTCCATGCGCCGGGATCGGTCGGGGTCGTCCTTGGGCAGGGCCCGGGCGGCGGCGAAGGCCTCGAAGGCGCGGGAGTCCTCGTCCGCGAGCGACGCGAGCCGCGTGCGGAAGCTTAAAAAAGAGATGGCGGCCTTCTCCAGGGAGGCTTTTCGGTCCGCGGTGACCTTGGCGGATTTCGCCGCGATGCCGCAAGCCATCAGAACGAGCGAACAGCCGAGCTGCCCCGAGACGGCGGCCGCGGAGCCGCCGCCGGGAGTGGGGGCCGTGGAGGAGAAGGCGTCCGAGAGGGCGCGCGCGGCCTCCTGCCAGCGCAATCCGGAGCCCGTGGGGCCGACTCCCGAGGCCGCGAGACGGTCCTCGAGGACTTGGGCCTGGGGGTTGAAGCGCGCGAGCTTGAGGGATTCGACGGCGTAGTCCAAAAGAGCCGCGCGGGGGGTGAGCCCCACGATCTCGGTTTCCTCGACAGAAGCGCCCTTTTCGCGGGCGAGCTTCTCGATCTCCGAGAAGACGCGCCAGAGCGAGGTAGTCTTATAGTCGCGAAGCACCGTCGAGACCTGGACGCGGCCCCTCTCGGCGATGAAGATTTCCTTGGCGCGCACGGAGGGGAGTCCTCCGCTTGACTCGCGGATCGCGCGCGCGATCGACTTGCCCAGCTCCATGTCGGACGTGGAGAGGTTGACGTTGAAATTGACGATGTGCCGGCGCGCTCCCACGGCGACGGCCCCGGCGGTGGGGTGGATGCGGCGGGGGCCGTAATCGGGGTCGTGGGAGGGATCTTTCCCGATGATCTCTCTTAAACCCTCGAATTGGCCCTTGCGCACGGCCGCCAAATCCCGGCGCTCGGGGCGCTTGGCCGCCTGATCGTAGAGGTAGACGGGAATCCCCAGCTCCGAGCCGATGCGCTCGCCTAGGCGCTCCGCGAGCCGGGAGCACTCGGCCAAGGTCGCGCCCTCGACCGGGATGAAGGGGATGACATCCGCGGCGCCCATGCGCGGGTGTTCGCCCTTGTGGACATTGAGGTCGATCGCCTCGGCGCATTTCTTCGCGAGGCGAAAGCAGGCCTCGACCGCGGCGTCCGGAGGCGCCATGAAGGAGAGGACCGAGCGGTTGTGGTCCGCGTCCGACTCGACGTCGAGGATCACGACGCCGGGAACGGACTTGGCCGTCGCGACGATCGCGTCGATTTTCGCGCGGTCGCGTCCTTCCGAGAAGTTGGGGACGCATTCGACCAAAGCCATGTCAGCCTCTCAGCACCAGGGTGCGCAGCTCGGTGAACTCTTCCATGGCATAGCGGACGCCTTCGCGGCCGATGCCCGAGTCCTTGACGCCCCCGTAGGGCATCGCGTCCGAGCGAAAGGCCGGGATATCGTTGACGATGAGCCCGCCCACGGGAAGATCATCCCAGGCTTCGAGCACGATCTTTAAGTTCCGGGTGAAGATCCCCGCCTGAAGGCCATAGCGGCTTTCGGCCATCTTCCGAAAGGCCTCCGGCGCCCCGGACACCGGCTCGATCGTCGCGACGGGTCCGAAGGCCTCCTCCGCGGAAAGCTTGCAGGCGGGGGGAACGCCCTCGATCAAGGTGGGCTCGAGAAGGAGGCCCCGGCGATTGCCCCCGGCGAGAATTTGACCTCCCGCGGCCTTCGCCTCCTTGATCCAGGATTCAAGGCGCTGGGCCGCCGCCTCGTTGATCACGGGCGCGATGTCCGTCTTGTCGTCCAGGGCCTCTCCCAACTTGAGATCGGCGATATGCTTGAGAAGCATCTCCTTGAATCGGGGATAGACCGCCGATTCGACGAAGATGCGCTGGGTCGAGATGCAGACTTGCCCCGAATAGTAGTAGGCGCCCCAGGCCGTCCTTTGCGCCGCCCAGGCGAGATCGGCGTCGGCGCCCACGAAGACGGAAGCGTTGCCGCCCAGCTCGAGGAGGACGTGCTTTTTTCCGGCGATGGATTTGAGATGCCAGCCGACCGCGGCGCTTCCGGTGAAGGAGAGGATCGCGAGCCTGTCGTCGAGGACAAGGGCTTCCGCCTCGGGCACGGGAAGATCGGCCAGCGCCGCCGCGTCCTCGGGCCATCCCGAGCCGCGCAGGATCGCGAGAAGCTTCTCGGCGGTCCCGACCGCCTGGGGGGCGGGCTTCAAGGCGAAGGAGACGCCGACCGCGAGCGCCGGAGCGACCTTGTGGGCGACCAGGTTGAGCGGGAAGTTAAACGGCGTGATGAAGAGCGCGGGACCGCGGGGGACTCGCTTCGAGAGGGCGAGGCGCCCCTCGCCGCCGGGGTCGATGTCGAGGGGCATGAGCTCTCCCACGACGCGCCGAGCCTCCTCGGAGGCCCAGCGGAAGGTGAAGACGGCCCGCGAGACCTCGCGCCGAGCCTCCTTCAAGGGCTTCGAGACTTCGCGGGCGATGAGCCTCGCGAATTCCTCGGCCTCGGCCTCGATGCGCGAGGCGGCGGCGGCCAGGATCCGGGCGCGGGCGTGGGAGGGAAGGCGAGAGACGGTTTTAAAGCTCTCCGAGACGCGCCGGGCGATGGCGTCGGCTCGAGGGGCTCTCGCCGCCGCGCCCTGCTCCTCTCTCGGCTGGGGAGCGGGAGGAGTTAACTTCTTATGCCGAACCATTGGAGCCATTGCGAGGTCCTCCTGAAATCATGAGCCAGATGATCGGGCTTGGAGCGATCGAGTTCTTCGAGGGCCGCGTAGCCGGTCGCGACGGCGACGGTCTTGAACCCGGCGCGCCGGCCCGCGCGGACGTCGAAAGGGGTGTCGCCCACGACGAAGACGTCGTTGGAGGCGATGGATTTTCCGATCAGGCGTTCCGCGCGCCGCCGCGCTTTTTTAAGGAGGGTGTGGCGATGCTCCGCGTCAGAGCCGAAGCCGCCCACCTGGAAATACCCGTTCAAGCCCGTGGGCGAGAGCTTGAGCCTCGCCGCGGGCTCGATATTGCCGGTGCCCAGACCCAGCAGGACGCCCGGGTCCCGCCGCAGGAGCCGCAGGAGCCGGCGCAGTCCCGTCGGCACTTCATAGGTCCCCAGACGCACCGAGGCCTTGACGTAGCGCGGCAGAAGATCGAGGTACTTGTCTTGAAGCCGGCGGGTCTCGTGAGCCTTGGGGCGGCGTCCTGTCGAGCGCCAATGAGCCATTTTGAAATTATAGGAATCGGTCCTGCCGGCCAGGGAGGAGATTTCACGAACCCCCGAGTTCCCGTAGAGCTCGCGGCAGGCGCGGTCGAGGGCCTTGCGCCCGGCCCCGCCGGCCTTCACCAAGGTGCCGTCGATGTCGAAGAGGATGAGGCGGACTCCTGCTTCAGCGTCCATGGACGAGCGTCCCGTTCTTCATGACCCAAAGGAGCGGCGGGCCGCCGACATAGTAGGCGATCTCGCGGTGGTCCATGGCATCGTAGCAAATCAGGTCGGCGCCCTTTCCGGGCTCGATGGTGCCCGCGGTCTTTTGCAGCCCCAGGGACCAGGCGGCGTTCGCCGTCGCGGCGATGATGGCCTCCGGGACGGCCATCCTCATCTGCGTGCAGGCAAGCGAGATCACAAAGGACATGCTGAAACACGGCGCGGTGCCGGGGTTGAAATCCGTCGCGAGGGTCACGGCCGCTCCCGCGTCGAGGAGGGCCCGCGCGGGAGGATAGGGCTTGTCGAGAAAGAAATTGGAGGCGGGAAGAAGGCAGGCCGCCGTCTCGCTTTGGGCCAGGGAGGCGATCTCCTCGTCTCCCGCGCGGTCCAGATGATCCGCCGACGCCGCCCCCATCTCGACGGCCAGCCGCGCGGCGCCCGTCCGGGCAAGCTGGTCCGCGTGGAGCCGGCTTTTGAGGCCCGCGGCCTTCGCCGCGGCCAAAATCGTCCGCGCCTCCTCGATTGTGAAGTAGCCCTGGTCGCAGAAGACGTCGGCGTAGGCCGCGAGGCTTTCGCCGGCGACCTTGGGGATCATGTCCTCGACGACCCGGCGGACGTAGTCCGCGCGGCGCCCGTCGAGCTCGGGCGGCACGGCGTGGGCGCCGAGGAAGGTCGTGATGATCGCCAAGGAAGAGTCCTGCCCGGCCTTTTTGAGGACGCGAAGCATCTTGAGCTCGTTTTCGGCGTCGAGGCCGTAGCCGGATTTGGCCTCGATCGTCGTCGTTCCCGCGGCGAGGAAGCGCGCGAGCCTGGGCCTTAAGGCCGCGAGGAGATCTTCCTCCGTCGCGCCGCGCACGCCGTTGACCGAGGCAAGGATGCCCCCTCCCGCGGCGGCGATCTCATCGTAGGTGGCGCCTTGGAGGCGTTTTTCAAAATCCTCGAGCCGGGGCTTGAGCCAGACGGGATGGGTGTGCGAGTCGACGTAGCCTGGCAAAACGACGCCGCCCCTGGCGTCGACGTGCGTCGAAAGCTTCGCGCGGCCGGGTTCCGGCATCAGGCGCTCGGCGCCGACCCAGGCGATCTTGCCGTCCTCGACAAGGATGGCCGCGTCGCGGATGAGGCCCAACTTTTTCATCTGCGCGCCCCGTCGCGGCCCCTCGGGGCCGATCAGGGTGAGGCATTCCCCGATGTTGCGGATGAGGACGCGCAGGCCCATCGAGCGGCTAGCGGTAGTTCGTGAACTGGAGCGCGATGCCGAAATCATGGACTTTCAGCGCCGCGATCGCCGCCTGGAGATCGTCCTTGGATCGGCTGGAGACGCGCAGCTGCTCCCCCTGGATGGAGGGAGTCGCCTTGATCTTCGCGTCCTTGACGGCCTTGACGATCTCCCGCGCCTTGTCCGCGGGGATGCCGGACTGGATCTTGACCTCCATGCGCGCGGTCTGGCCCAGGGCCTGGTCGATCTTGCCCTTCTGGAAGTTCTTCAAGGGAAGGTTGCGCTTGGCGAGGCGGTTCAAGAGCACGTCGTAGGCCGCCTCGACGCGGTTTTCGTCCTTGGCGCGCACGACGATCTTCTTTTCCTTCGGGTCGAGATCGAGGGAGGCGTTGGCGTCCTTGAAGTCGAATCGATTCGTGATCTCCTTGACCGCGACGTTGACGCAGTCGGCGACGACGTTCAAGTCCACGACGCTCACGACGTCGAACGAGAATTCCTGGGGCATGGAGGGCTCCTTTACGAGGATTCTACCAAAGGAGGAGCCGGCTATCTGTAGACGTCCCGGCGGTGGCCGATGCGGTAGATGACGACGAGCCGCGCTCGCGCGTCCGCCCGATAGACGATACGGTGCTCGCCGACCCGGTAGGATCTGAGGTCCCGATAAGGGCCCTGGAGCGGCTTGCCGGAGAGGGGCTCCCGCGCGATGGCTTCTAGGGCCTTGAGAATCCGGGAGGAGAGCGCGGCCTCAAGTCGGGCGTAGTCCCGCGCCGCGGAAGCAACGAACTCGATCGTCCAAGGACTCAAGAGGGCTTCGAGCGGCGTGCGGCGGGACGGCGGCGTCCGACGACGGCTTCGAGGCTCAGGCGGCGTCCGGCTCGGTCCTCGCGCCGCGCCTTGGCCAGGGCCTGCTTCCAAGAGGGGGAGGAGGCGATCTCCAGCGTCTCAAGCCAGCCCTCGAACTCCTCCGCTCCCATCATCACCGCCTCGGGCCTGCCTCGGTAGGTGATGACGTAGCGCGAGTAAGCCGATCCCGCGTCCTTGACGAGGGAGAGAAATCGCGCGCGGGCCTCGGTCGTGCTCAACGTCGAAGTCGCCATGCCAGGAATATAACAGAAAACTGTACATGTGTCAACGCCGCAGCAGAACGTCACCGTGTCAGCTCCAGCAGCGAAACTGGCGGTTGGAATCGAGCGGCCTTTGTGGCGGTATTTATCAATCGACGGTGAGGCCGGCGTTTTGTGGCTGGGGCTTTCTTCGCTTTATAATGGGAGTTTTTACAACTTTGGGATAAGCGCTGCTTCTCTGGGCTATATCCAAGTCAAGATCGGATTCGATCTGGGCGGCGTCGGGCAGTGACCGCGGCGCAGACTTGGCCCGCGTGGAGGGAGCGGCCGGCCCACACGCCTCCTCCGTGGCGATGGGTGGCAATTGGGCGTCAGGGCTTCCATCTCGCCATCGGGATCTTGAGCTTGTGCCGTTTGGCGGCGCGGATCGCCTCGGGGTAGCCCGCGTCCGCGTGGCGAGCGACCCCGATTCCGGGGTCGTTGGTGAGCACGCGCTCAAGACGGCGCTCCATCATCCTCGTCCCGTCCGCGACGCAGACCTGGCCCGCGTGGAGGGAGTATCCGATCCCCACGCCGCCCCCGTGGTGGAAGCTCACCCAGGAGGCGCCCGAGGCGGTGTTCAAGAGGGCGTTTAAGACCGGCCAGTCGGCCACGGCGTCCGTGCCGTCCTTCATCCCCTCGGTTTCTCGATAGGGGCTCGCGACGGAGCCCGTGTCCAAATGATCTCGGCCGATGACGATGGGGGCTT
>DAHVWT010000026.1 GCA_027327915.1 Elusimicrobiota bacterium | reverse complement strand
CGGGCGTTTTGCTCATGAAACCGCGCGGCTTCCTCGGGAGAGGAGCGCGACGGCGCGGCGGCGCCCGCCCCGACGCCGGATCCGGCGCTCATCCCTTTCTTCCCACGGCCGCTCCGTCGGTATGGAGCCGCCAGCCTAAATGCCGGTAGAGGCTCCCGATCGCGGGACCGAGGAACGCCCGGAAAGGCGGCTCCATTTCCCGCATGAACTCGGCGTGCTCGTGGGCCAGATGATGGGCGTGGCCGAGAGCCCATCTCGGATCCAGCGGATCGAACCAGAACCCTCCGCAGCGCGAGCCACCGCCCGGAAGCTGTAAAAAACCCGAGCGCGGCGCGTTCTTGTCCATGACGACGAAAACGGGAAGGCGGGGCCGGATATTCCTCACGAAACTCATTTCCATGTTGACGAAATACAGGCTTTCCCCCCCGGCCATGGCCCACACGAGAAAGAGATCGGAGGCCAGGATCGCCTCCCTGACGGCGGGCGGCATCGTCGTCCTGGGCTCCCACGGCCGCGGCGCCTTGAACAGCGACACGCCCAACCCGGAGCCCGTTTCCACGAGTCCCTCGATGAGCGGGCCGTCCCTCTCGGCGACGCTTTGGCTCAGATAGACTTTCACGGTCGCGGCGCCTTAGACGGTCGAAGGCACGACGTCCTTCTTTTCGACCCCCACCCAATGCCTCAGCCATCTCTCCTCTTCCCCGACGATCATGCTCTTCCAGCAGGAGCACGCGGGAAACTCGCAGATCTTCGGCTCGTCGTAAAGCTTGAACGTGCCGTCGATGAGGTTTCCCATCATCCCGCGCTCGTCCGGGTCCAGGAAGCAGCAGCGCAGGGCGTTGCCATCCGGATGGATTTTCGCGTACATCTGCCCCGCCCGGCAGTTCGCCGCGCGGCGCGTGTGGTTTTCCCCGCCCTGGTTGGCTCCCTTGTACCAGTTGCCGTAGTCCTCGGAAAGCACGGGGTTCCCGCTCATCTGGTTGATGGATCGGCGCTGCTCCGGCGTATAGGCGTCGGGATAATCCTTGCCTTCGTAGCGGCCGCGGAAGGGGATCAGCGTGAGGACGACGCCGATGTCCTCGTAGGCCTTCTTGAACTCGGGGATGCGCTCGAGATGCGGCGGCCAACAGATGTAATTGACTCCCTGCAGGTCGAACCCGGCCTCCCTCAGCCTTCGGCATTTCTCGGCGTGAGTTTTGAGGTCCGCGAACTCCGGGTGGAAGGAAGGGGCGAACCGGAAGGAGCCGGGCTTGACCTTCGCGATGAACTCCCCGATACCGAACGACAGGTTCGTGTCGCACTCCATCGTATGCTTCTCCATGACGTGGGCCAGGATGTCGATGAAGCGCGGGTAATAAAACGGCTCGCCTCCCGAACAATGGATATGCGCGCTGCCGTAGCGGTCGTAAATCCCGTCCCAGATTTCCATCCACCTCTCCGCGGGAATCGGCGCGCGGCTTTTCTTGCTGAGGACCGAATCCCATTGAGGGCTCTCGAAGATGATGCAGTACGTGCATCGGTAATTGCAGACGTAGCTGATGTCCCAGGTGAAAAAGACCCGGTAGGGCGGCGTCAACTGGCGCTGCGGGGAGGCCGGAACGGCATGGTCCAACCCGCCTTCCATGGAGGGAAAGCCCGAAAGGCCGACGAAGGAGACCTTCCCCTCGCGGCTTACGTCTTGATGCCCGCTCCCGCAGCCGCTGCCGCAGCCGGACCCACAACCGCCCCCGCATCCACCCATGTTCCCTCCTTAAAAACAACCCTCGACTCTCCTAAAACGATTAAAAATCCGAGTCCGCCGCGGCCGTCCGCGAAGGCTTCCATCTCCACGCCCAAGACGCTTCGTTTCTGGGCGGCGGCAAAGGGCAGTTGGTTGAGCCGGAAAAGGCCCACGCACGCGGGCGACCCCGCCACCACCGTCGTCGGCCTCGAGAGCGCCTCGACCGCCGCGCGCTGGGCCGGCGCGGGATCGTTGCGGCTCAGGCAGATAACGTCGGCCGGCCGGCGATCCCGGGGCGCCTCGGACGGGTCCACGTAGACCGACAGCCCGCCCCACTCGAAATGAAATCCTCCGGGGCCCGCCGAAACGATCTCCGGGCCGGCCGGCCGCGCCGTCTTCATGAGGCGGGGACCTCCGTCTTCTTCGCCTGCCAGACGGGATGATCGGCCGACTGCCAGAGCATGCCGACTTTCTCCTCATAACGGCCGGAGACCATCGGCTTCCAGCAGGAGCAGGCGACCACCGTGCAGGGCCTGGGATCGTCGTAGAGCCTGAGGTTCTCGTCCGTGATGTGGCCCAGAATGTCCACCCCCGTATGGCAGCAACGCCGCACGGTGCCGTCGGAGTAGATCTTGGCGTAGAGCTCGCCCATGTGGCAGGGGATGCCGAGGAAGTTCTTGTCGTCGGGCTTCGCGTTCGCGTAATCCTGCCATTGCTTGTTCAAGGTCTTGCCGAGCTCATCCTTGGACTTTTCAACCTGCATCCCCAGGATCCGCCTCTCGTCGTCCGTATAGGCCATGGGGTAGCGCTTGCCCTCGTAGACGCCGTTGAAAGGGATGATTTTAAACAGAACCCGCTCCTTCTCGAACATTTCGCGGGTGGGTTCCACGCGATGGAGCGTCGGAGGATAGGCGACCAGGGAGGCGGAGATGAGCTGGTTTCCCCGCTCCCGCAGGATAAGGAGCTTCTTGAGAAACTCCTCGGGCTCGACGTGGTCCAAGTGGAGGCTCCCCGAGATGGCGATGCCCTGCGCCGGGACCTTCCGGATCCATTCCTCGGCGTTGAAGCTGAGGTTTGTCGTGATGTCCACCGTGTGCATCTCGAGGATCATGGCCACAAGATCGATGAAACCCGGGTAGATGGTGGGCTCGCCGCCCGCGAAGCGGACCTGGCAGCAGCCGTAAAGATGGAACATCCGGCTCCAAATTTTGCGCCAATCCTCGACCGGCAGGGTCAAAAACGAGGCGCTCTCGTTATGCACGACGCAATAGCGGCAGCGGTAGTTGCAGGGAAGGATGATCTCCCAATTCCAATGGACCTTGTAGGGCGGGGCGCGCCGCGGCAAAAGCGGCTTATAATCCTCGAGCCGATGGGGAATCGCGGAGTCCAATTCCCCCCTCGCGGCGAGGTCGCCCTCCGCGACCAAGGAACCCTCTTCGTGGTCCTTGGACCCGCAACCCGAGCAGGATCCGCTGGAACATCCTCCCATCAGGGCCGCGCCTCCTCTGGGACGGCGGGGGCCTGCGCGGCGGGCAAGGCGAAAGCCCAGTTCGCGACGGGGATGCCCCGCTCGCCGCAGCAATCCCGCAACTCTTGGAGCCGCATGGAGACGGCGGAGGCGTCGGCGGCCCAAGCTCCGGTCGGCGAACCCTTCCTCGCGACGCCCTCCAGGACATAGGGGTTCGCCACGACGCCGCTCAAGGATTCTTTCATGGCCTCCAGCCACTCCAACGTCGCCCGGAAATCGGAGGACGACTCCCGAGGATGGCCGGCGATGACGGATACCGAAGCCTTGATCCCGCTCGCATGCGTGTCCTTGATCACCCGCTCGGCCAGGGAGGGAGTATAAGGCGGGCGGCCCATGATGTCAAGAAGAGCCGGAGAGGCGCTCTCGAGTCCGTAAACGACCTCCTTGCAGCCCGCGCGGGACATTATATCAAGAAGCCGATGATCCATCTCGGGGCGGATGACGGCGTTGAGTCCCCACGTCATGCCCGCCTGGGCCAAGCCATGCTCCGCCGCCAGTTCGGCGAAGCGCTTGAGGCTCTCCGGCCGGCCGTTGGCGACGATGTCGTAAAACGCGACGTGCCGCCACGCCGGCTGATGCCCGAAGGCGCGCGCGACATCCCCGAAGATACGGTCGCCGCTCTTGAAGGAATAGCGGGACCAGTAGGTCCTCGAGGAGCAGAACCGGCAGGACCAGGGGCAGCCGCGGGAGGACGACATCGGCATCTGGATCGGGTTCCGGTAGGCGAGACCGCGGTCGAACCCGGAAAAATCGAAAGGCGGCGAGAGGTCCAGGTCGAAAGTGAAGGGGACGGCGCGGGGGCCGCGATTCCAGCCGCCGCCATTTCGGACCCAGACTCCGGGGAGGGCGATCCAGCGCCTGGTCGCCGAGCGCAGCCCCAAGAGCTTCACGACGACATCCTCTCCCGCTCCCGACACGACGACGTCGGGCGGAGCCGCCGCGAGCCCGCGGGCGTCCTCGGCGGTCTCCCCGAAATCGGAGAAATAGTCTCCCCCCATGACGATCCCGATGCCGGGCTCAAGCCGTCGAACCCTTGCCGCCATGTCGGCGCTTGTGTGCTGGGATCCGGAGTAAACCGAGAAGAGGACGGCCTCCGGCTCGAAGGACGCGACGTCCGCCGCGAAGCGGTCAAGGAGGGCGGAGTTCTCCTCGCAAAACCTCCGAACCCAGGCGGCGTCGTCCCATAACGCCCAACGGTCCCAATCCCAATCCCGTCGGCGCGTCTCCATCGCCGCATTCCAGAGGGCGATATTGAGGTCGAAAATTTTGAATTCGATGTTGGCGTGCCGGAGACAGCCCGCGATTTGGGCCAAGGCCAAGGGCGGGTCCGCGACTCCCCACACGGGGCATTGGACGAGGGCGGCTTTCACGGGGAGCGGGACGGGCGCGGAGCGTCAATTTCGTCGAGGTACTTGAATTCGAGGCAGCTGCACTTCTCGTAGGGACACGGTTCCGGCTTCTCGAAAAGGTTGAACTGGGAGTCGAAGATATTGCCCAGCGGTTGATGCCCGAAGGCGTCCTGACCGCAGCGGTAGACGCTTCCGTCCGCCTTCACATTGGCGTAGACCCGGCCCGCGTTGCAGGGCTTGCCGCGGGTGGATTCCCGAAGAAGACGATATTTGAGCTCATCCTCCTTGGCGACGCCCGCGTTGCCCATGAGAGACTCGATCACGCGCTTTTGATCCTCGTCAAAGGCCTCGGGGTAGCTTTCTCCTTCCCAGCGCCCCTGAAAGACCATCGGGGTAAAAGGAAGGTTCCATTTCTTGAACAGCGCGGCATACTCCGGCATCTTCGCGACCAAGGGCGGCCAGGTCACGAGAAGAACTCCCGGTTCGTAGCCCTTGGAATGGAGCAGAAGAAGCTTTTCAAGAAACTCGTCTTGATCGGAGAATTGCGGATGAAAGCTCGCGTTGAGATGAAGCCTCTCGGGCGGCGCCGCCGCCATGAGTTCTCGGAGCTTCTCGATGGAGATCGAGAGGTTCGTGGTGATGAGAAGCCGGTGCAGGCCCGCGAGCCCCCGCCACAGCTCCGACGCCTTCGGGTAGAGAAGGGGCTCCCCGCCCAGCACGTCGAGCCGGGCCTCGCCGTGCCGTTCCCGGACCCGCCCCCAGATCGAAATCCACTCTTCCGGAGGCAGGATTTTATGGCGCTTGGCGAGATCGGCCCACAAATCCTCCATCTCCCACCAGCAGTAGGAGCAGCGGTAATTGCAGCCGTACCACAAATCCCAACTCAAGCAAAGGCGCGGCTCATCGAGCCACCAACGATGGGTCATAGGACGCGCCGCCGGGGACCCCGGCGGCCAAGCGGACTATGACTCTAGCAAAACTATTCAGCCGTGAACAACTGCTGCTGCGGCCAGAGGCGTCCTAGGCCGATGTTGGAGGAGGCTCTCGCGGCCGCGCAAGGAAGCCTCGATGCGGGCGGGACGGCCCCAGTCGCTCCAACGCACGCCCCTCATGGGAAGGACGATGGTCCTATGCGGGATGCGCTCGAGAAGCGCCCTCGAGAAGTCAGACGTCTCGAGGGCCCCGTAGACGAAGGGCGCGATCGCTTCCTCGTGCCCCTTGCCGATCGCGACGCGCAGGAGGTCGAAGCGGGCGACGGTCCCGGGGAGGAAGAGCCGGGCGATCTCCCAGAGGGTGCGCGCCTTTGCCGCGACGATCATCGTGTTCCAGAGATAGCCTTCCTCGAAGAAGCCCTCCGCCTCCTCGACCGAAGGCTTCTCGCGGAACAGGCGCACGGAAAACGCCCGCCCGGCCAGGGCGATCCCCGGCTCGATCCAGCCATAATCCGGCTCGGGACCGTCCGGGACGGCGCCAAGAAGAATGATCTTATCCTGGACGCGCGAAGCGGTTTCAAGCGCTTCCTTGAAGAGTTCCCGGGCCCCCTTGAGTGGCTCCATGAAATGATCCGACGGAAGGATGAGGACGTCCGCGTCCGGCTCGACGGCCAGGACATGGGCCAAGCCCAGGAGAATCCCGGGGAAGGTCCCGCGGTTGGCGTACTGCTCGATGAGCCGGCCCCGAAGCTGCTTGCCGCCCAGGAATCTGCGGTGCCCGCGGCCGATGACGGCGACCGTCTTGTCTGCGGCGACGACCCCGTCGAGGCGGGCCATGGTATGATCGATCATCGTCATCCCGCCGCCAAAGGAGCAGTACTGCTTGGGGATCGCCCGGCCGTGCTTCCTCTCGATATACTCCCGCAGCCGCTCCCCCTCGCCCCCCGCC
This sequence comes from Elusimicrobiota bacterium, assembly GCA_027327915.1. Classification (GTDB taxonomy): domain Bacteria; phylum Elusimicrobiota; class Elusimicrobia; order UBA1565; family UBA9628; genus JAJZAK01. Next base: position 19,018 of record DAHVWT010000026.1, on the reverse strand, counting down.
AGCACCACCGCCCATTCGCCCTTGCCGCTCATGAACCGCCTCCTCTTTAAGTTATAAAGCCCGGAATCAATGATAACTATCGCAACGATTAGACCTTCAAGGCCATTCCCGACCCACGGCATGCAGGGCGAATAAACATGATGGGACGCAGATACGGCGGGGACGCCGTCTGCTACGATGTCGTCAAGGGCGAAATCATGGATTTCAATCTCCGTCCGGCGATCGTCATCTGGGAGGTGACGCAGGCCTGCCAACTCGCCTGCGTCCACTGCCGGGCGGAGGCCCGCCCGGGGCGCGATGCCGGGGAGCTTTCAAGCGAGGAAGGGTTCGCCCTGGTCGATCAGGTCGCGGGAGCCGACGCGCCGCTGATGGTCCTCACGGGCGGCGACCCCATGGAGCGTCCCGACATCGCCGCCTTCGTGCGCCGGGGAGTCGAGCGGGGGTTGCGCGTGGGATTGAGCCCGAGCGCGACGCCCAAAGTCACTCCCCAATCATTGCGGGAACTCAAGGCCGCAGGGCTCCATCGCCTCGCGCTGAGCCTCGACAGCCACCTCGAACACAAACACGACGCCTTCCGCCGCGTCCCAGGCTCATTTCGGCGGACGATGGAAATCGCCCGCGACGTCCGCGACATCGGAATTCCTCTCCAGATCGGAACGACGATCTCGGCCCTCAACGCCTCCGAACTGGAGCCGATGGCGGAAATTGTCGGGCGGCTCGGAGCCGTCCTCTGGAGCGTCTTCTTCATCGTTCCGACGGGGCGGGCGAACCCGGCTCTTATGATCTCGGCCGAAGTGTGCGAGAAAGCACTTTATCAACTTCACGACATCGCCCGCGTCGCGCCCTTCGCCGTCAAGACCACGGAAGCGCCTCATTATCGCCGCGTTGTGGCCGAGCGAACGGGCCGAAAGCCTGCGTCCGGCGTCAACGACGGCAAAGGCTTCGTCTTCGTCTCCCACTGGGGCGACGTCTTCCCAAGCGGTTTTTTACCCGTCAAGGCCGGAAACGTCCGCGAGCGCCCTCTAGGCGACATATACCGCGACTCCCCGCTGTTCAAGGCTCTGCGCGATCCGGGCCGGCTCAACGGCCGTTGTGGCATTTGCGAGTTTAGGACCTTCTGCGGCGGTTCGCGTGCGAGGGCCCATGCCGTAAGCGGCGACCCGCTAGGCGAAGACCCGCTTTGTTCCTATGTTCCGGAGGCTCCTTGCGTGGCTGAGGCCGGGCGATCCACTCAAAGCTCTCCCCCACAGCGCCCCCCTCGTCCTCCCAGCGCGACTCATCCTCCGCACCCGGAGGCGCCAACCACGCCGCCGCCGGCTGTGCGTGCGGAATGACAATCTCCCGCGCCCCCGGCCGCAAACCCTGCGCTGCGGAATGGATCACGCGGATCATGACCGCCTCCAGCGCGGCGGAGCGCCGCGCCTTTGCCTTGCCTCCTTGCTAGTAGCCCGAGAACCTCTCCATGCGGATGTCATCTCCGGCCACCCCCGCCGCGCGCAGCATCTTTTCCATCGCGGCGACCATCGCCGGCGGCCCGGCCGTATAGTAGACCGGGGCCGCGAGGTTCTCGATGTGTCTCGCGAGCATCTCCCTCGAGATGAATCCCCTCTCGCCGTTCCATGGTTGCCGTGACTTTTCCATTTCGGCCATCGTCCCGACGAACTTATAGCGCGGATTGATTTTTTCGCCCGCGACGAGCTCGTCCAAGAAGGCCGCGTCCTCGGGCCGGCGGTTGCTGTAGAACAGAATCATGTGGTGAGGAAGAGCGCGGCGGGCGGCATCCGTGATGATGCTTCGAAACGGCGTGATACCGATCCCCCCGGCGAGGAAGACCGCCGGCCTCGCGGCATCCTTATGGAGGGTCAAATGGCCGTAGGGGCCGTCCAGATCAACCTCCGTCCCAGCCGCGAGCGACTTGAGAACGCGCTTGAAGCTCGTGTCCCTCATGCGCGTCGCGAACATCAAGTCCGGTTCATGCGGGGCGCTCGCGATCGAGAAAGTTCTCGAATCGCCTTCCACATCGGTCTGCGGGGGGTGGAGGAGCGTCAGTGTCGAGAACTGCCCCGGTTCGAATGAAAACCCCTTGGGTTTTTCAAAGTAAAAGGCCATCGTTCCTTCCGCGATCTCCCTGCTGCCTTGGAGCTTCATAACCCACCTCCCGCCAACTGTCTAGAATTATCATACACCCTGGGCGCCCTTCCGAATCTGATCCAGCGCAGAAGCGCCCGATCGGAGACGCTCTATCCCGGGTAGCTGATCTTGCCAGCGCGGATCCGAGCCCAGGGGGTGAGAAGGTGGGGCTTGGCCGCGGATCGGTTGAAGATATCGCGGACCTCGATTCCCCGCGCGACAAGGGCGTCCCCCACCAAGAAGCGGTGGCAGCGCCAAGGGACGGCTTCGGCGCACATGATGGCCGTGGTGGCCTTCGCGGCCAGCACGAGGAGGGCGTCAAGTGCTTCCTCAAACGCCGTCGTCTGCATGTAATCCGCATAGCCGCGGAAAGAAGCATTGCGCCAGGCGGTATTGATTGAATCGCGCTTGGCATGGCGCAGTCCTCCTAGTCCCGGCAGATGCCTGTAGCGGATGCGGCGATTGCGGAGAAACCGGCCGAGAGTCTCGCGGTTGAATTGCGGGTTGCGCCGCGAGCGCGGAATGCTCCGGATGTCGACCAGCCGGCCGATCTTGTGCGCCCTGAGCAAAGCGACAAATTCCTCAATCGTCCGGGTCGAATGACCGATGGTGAAGATCCGGAATGGAGCATTGGGTTGTGGGGTCATGATGGGCTCGGGGGCTTGTATATCATGGTCCATCGCGTGCCCGTCATGCAAAAACCTGCTCCAGCGCAGAGATCCTCGCCACGTATCGTGCTACCTTCTACACAAAAGGAGAACAAAGATATGAATACGACAATCAAGCAAGAGTCGGCGGGAGCCGCTCAAGCCGTGCACCGAGATATCGGCCGGATCTTGGACGCCTCGCTCCTGAGATTCGACATCGCGCAGCTCTTAAACCAGATCAAGGCCGAGGACGATTGGAAGAAAGAGGACCGGAACGCGATCATCCTCTACAAAAGCCCGGACCTGCGCGTCGTCCTCGTCTCCATGCACGCCGGAACGGCGATTAAGCCTCACACGGCCAATCATCCGTTCAGTCTTCAGGTCGTGGAGGGAATCATCCGCTTCCGCACGGACTCGCAGGACGTCTCGCTGGGCCGAGGCCAAATGATCACGCTGCACGCCGGAGTTCCTCATGAATTGTACGCTCCGGAGGAAGCCGCGTTCCTCATGACCCTGGCCATGGCCGAGGCCCATCCGGCGGGATAGTGTAGTGTGGCGACTCAAGCAGTCTATCCTTTCAGCGGGCACGCCTCATGCGCGCATCTCTTCACCTTGCGCCAGCCCGCGGGGAATCCACATCCCCGATACCATGCCCGATAGAATCTCTTCCCCGTGGCGGACGCCTCCGGACACGCTCACGGCAACTTCGCTCACGATTTTATTGCCGCGAAAATAGCCTTCTCTGTGGAATCGGCCTAGGCAGGCTAACTTTTCGCCGACATAGACGTCTTTTTTGAACTCGAACCGCTCGACCTGAGTCAGGACCCCCAAAAGTTGCCGCACTTCCTCTATCGAAGAGTCGAGCGCCATGTGATAGATGCACCACGCCACACTGCCGATCTGGGCCGCCATCTCGATCAATTTGAAAGGAGGAGCAACCCGGCCGCTCGATGAATATCTCGCGCAGTCCTCCGGCTGCCATGTATAAGTCCCCAGAATATGCTCCTCGTCGACCTCCAAGATATCGTCGATGAATCGCATGGGCCTGCGCTGCGGTACTACCGAGAGAATTTCACCAGCGGTCAACAAACTCATGCCTGGCCTCCTAATTCCTGATTCCCGGTTTTGAGCGCTCCGCCAAACGCCAAGCCGCTTCGGAGCGGATAGTCCGAATAGCGGATCCCTCGCCGGCATCCCACGCGGGCTCCAAAGCAATACAAAACGAGGCGTCCTCCGGAAAAAACCCGCGCGTCGGCGCAGGCGAAGGCGCCCGCACGGCTTCCCTCCTGGGTCAACTTCGAGATGCGGACGTCATAGACCAGTTTCCGGTCATCCGGCCGGACCCGGTCGAAAACCTCCGCACGATCGAAACCCAAGGCTCGCCCCGTGCCGCCGTTGCGCTTCCAGGCCAGAAAAAGCCCCAGAAGCTGCCATACGCCGTCCATGATCAGAGCCGTCGGTTTGGCGCCGCCGTTCATCGGGAAAAACCAATCCGTCGGGTCGATCCTTCGCGATGCCAGGATTCTCCCCGTCCCATCGGTCGCATCGTAGGTTATCTCGTGCACTTCGCCGACCTCGAGCATCAAGGAGGACGGCAGCAACCCGAATTCCTCTGGCGCGTCCGCAACCAGCGTGCCATGGGATATGGCGAGCACTTCTCCCGGTGAAAAATATCTCCGTGCCGAGAACTCGTCGAGGCTAAGGGACCTCTCAATGGCTCCGCCGCAGCTTTTCACAGTCGGCGGCAACGTCTCCTCGCTCTGCCAGAAGGCGGTGCCGACCTGTACGCTCGCCGCCGAGTAGACGGGGCTTCCGTCCACGATCGCTCGCCCTTTTCCTGCCAGCAGCGTCTCACCGTCACAGGATTCAATGCCCAAAACATCGACCTCGTAGCGGATCGTCCGGTCGTAAGGACGAATTTGGCCCGAGAACGCGACTCCGCCCATCCCAAGTTCCTTGCTGCAATCTGCAATCCCGCGCCATACAGCGAAAAACCTCATGCATTGCCAAAAGGCGTCGATCCCCCAGCATCCGGGCATAACGGGATCGCCCAGAAAATGGCAGGCGTAAAACCAGTCGTCAATCCGGTTTTGTCGGATCGCTACGACACGGCCGGAGCCAGAGTTCGGATTCCATTGGAGTTCGACGATTTCATGAAAGGGCAAAAGCAGGGACCGGGGAAGTCGCTCTCCGGGCGCAGCCCCCGCGACAAGACTCCCTTCCGAAAAGTCCAAAACCTCCCGACGATCGAAGCGCGTTCTCGCTTGAAACTCTTTGGTGGTCATCGGTTCCTTTCCTTTCACGATACTCAACAACGGCCGGGGAAAACATGCGCTGCGCCATGTTCTCATCATGGAGGCCTTGGTATCCTTGGTTGTACGAGGCGGTGTCGGATACCAAGGAGGCATTCATGAGCCACGAAGTGCTGCTGGACGTCAGGCGGATGGTCCCTCGCGAGAGGCACCCCAGGATTTTCAAAACCTGGGAGGACCTTCCCTTGGGCGGGGTCATCAAGCTCGTCAACGACCACAACCCAAAGCCCTTGTTCTACGAATTCAAGGCCGAGCGGACCGGGGAGTTTGAGTGGAAGCCGATCGAGGAAGGGCCGGAGCGCTGGGTGGTCGCGATCAAGCGAGTGGCCCCGCCTCCGGCGCATGCCGGTGATCAGGCGCGGAGCGAAGCCCCTTCCTGGATGAAGCACCGTCCGGCGATCGAACTCGACGTCCGTGAGGAGCTGCGCCGCGGCGGGGAGCCTCTGGGCGGCATCCTGGACGCGGCCGAAAAAATCCGGACCGGGCAAATTCTCCTCGTCCGGGCCATCTTCGAGCCGCGCCCGCTCTTTGCGGTGCTGGGAAACCGGGGCTTCGAGAGCTGGGCCGTCGAGGAAGGCCCCGAGGATTGGAAGTCCTATTTTTACAAGAAGCCTTGGTGCCACGCGACGCCGGAGCCGGGCCGGCACGAGGCGGTCCGCGCCGAGCAGACGGTCCGGGAGGTCGCCGAGCGCCATCCGCAGACCCAGCGCGTCTTCGCCGAGCACGGCCTCGACATGTGCTGCGGGGGCGCGCACCCCATCGAGGAGGCCGCCACCGCACACGGCGTGGCGGTCGAGCCGCTCTTGAAGAATCTCAACGAAGCCGTCGCCGCCGGGGCCGCGAGCCAGGCCCCTCCGGGAAAAACCCACGCCCTCGATGTCCGCGGGCTCGAGCCGCCGGAGCCCATGGTGCGAATTCTTTCCGCGCTTCCCTCGATGGGGCCCGCCGACATGCTCGAGGTCACGCACTTTCGGGAACCCTTCCCCCTCTACGAGCATCTGGAGGAGGCGGGATTTTCGCACTCGATCGAGAAGCTTGACGAGAACCTTTATCGTTTGAAAATCCGCAGGAGAGCCTAAGGGAAGATGAGTCCAACGGCCGCGGTTCGGTATGATAGAGGCATGGACAACTACCTGGCGGGGCTGCCTCTTTTCAAAACGCTCCCGAACGACGCCCTGGAGCGGCTTTCCCAAGCCTTCATCCTGCGCCGCTACGGCAAGGGCGAGGCCATCTTCGAGGAATCCAGGCCCGCCGACGCCGCGTTTTTGCTGCGCTCGGGGCTCGTCAAGGCCGTCAAGTATTCTCCCGCGGAAGACCCGGTGCTCATGGAGTTGATCGTCCCGGGGCGGATTTTCGGGATGCTCCCCATCATGGACGGCAAGCCCTATCCCGTCACCGCCCTGTGCATCCAGCCGAGCTCGGCCTATCGCCTACGGGCCGCCGATTTCCAGGATCTCATGCGACGTCATCCCCCCTTCTCGCGCGCCGTTTACGCCGAACTGGGAAGCCACATGCGTCATTCCCAGAATTTAAGGGCCCTCTCCACGCAGCCGGTCGAGCAGCGCGTCTCCTACATCCTCTGGATGCTCGCGGGAGTGGCGGGACCGGATTTGCGGTTGCGCCGCGAGGAAATAGCCGAGATGGCAGGCACCACGATTGAGACCGCGATCCGCGCCGTGGGGCGTTTGCGCGACGAGGGGCTCGTCTCCGCCCGTTGGGGGCGCATCTCCGTGCTCAAGCCCGAGGCTCTTCTCAAGCTGTCCGGCGCCGCCTCCTGAATCGATGGAGCCTCTTCCCCTCCCCATCACGCAGGCGCCTCCTCTTAACGCCGGCGCCGCGCCTTTTCTCGCGAAGGCCCCTCCCTTTTGGCTTCCGATGCGCCATTTCGTCGCCGCCGCTTTTTCATTCTGGCTTTTCGCCGCGGCGCTCGTCTGGGGCAACAACCGACTTCTCGGCTTCGCCTTCGATGCCCGCTGGGCCCTGGGCCTCACCCATCTCCTAACCCTCGGATGGATCACCATGACCATCATGGGCGCGCTCATCCAGCTGATGGTTGTCGTTCACGGAGTCCCGTTCGCGGCCCCGAAGCGCCTCTTCTGGGCTTGGGCCCTTTTCTCCGCCGGAGCCGCCGGCTTCGTCGGAGGCTTGTGGGCCGGATTCGATCGATATTGGATCCCCGCGGCGCTCGCCGCCGCGGGCGTTCTCCTCTACCTGCAGGTCTTCGTCGAATCCCTGCTCGCGGGCGCCAAGCTCGACTGGACCGGGCGGCACGTCGCCTGCGCCCTCGGCTATCTTTCCGTCGTCATCCTCCTTGGCTTCATACTGGCCTATGACCGCGAAAGGGGGCTTTTGTTTCACGACCCACGGGGCGTCCTCATCGCCCATATCCACCTGGCGCTCGTCGGCTGGGTCTCGTTGATGATCGTCGGCGTCTCCTACCGATTGGTCGCGATGTTCTCGCTGTCGCATATCGAGTCGAAGGCGCCGGGCGCGCTCGCGCTCGTCCTCGCGAATATCGGCCTCCTGGGCCTCGTCCTTGACAGCCTCTTTTGGGGCCGACGGCTGCTTGCCGCGTGGGCCTGCCTCCTGGCCGCGGCCTACGCCGCCTACGCATTCCAGATGAACGGCATCTTCCGCGGCCGGCTGAGGCGCTTCGATCCCGCTCTCGCCTACACGCTCCTCGCCCTTCTTGGAGGAGCCGTTTGGGCGGCTCTGGGTCTGGGCCTCGCCTTCGGCTTCGTCAAGGACGCTATTCCCCAGGAAATCGCCTATGTCCTCGCCGCGCTTCTCGGCTGGGCGACGCCCTTCATCCTGGGGCAGATCCACAAGATCGTCCCCTTTCTCGTGTGGCTGCACGCCTTCAGCCCCAGGAACTGGAGGCCTCCGCTTCACATCCCGCGCACCCAGGATCTCGCGAGCGAGACGGCCGCGTGGTGGGAGATGGGCTTTCTCGCGATGGCGGCGTACGCCCTCATCGGAGGCTTCCTGTTTGAAAAAGCGGCGCTGATCCGGGCCGGCTCCTGGAGCCTGCTGGCGTGCGCGACCCTCTACGCCGCGAACACGGCGTTGACTCTTTCCTACCTCAAGCGCCCATGGATCCCGTCAAAACCTCGATCCTGACGGCGCTCAAAAGCGTCGTCGATCCCGAGATCGGCCTCGACGTGGTGACGATCGGGCTCGTCTACGCGATCGAAATCGCGCCGGACTCGATCGCGGTCGCGATGACGCTCACGACCCCGAACTGCCCGATGGGCCCCAGCATCCTCGCCATGGCGAAGGACGCCGTCCAAGGGGCCGCGGGCGACCGCCTCGTCGAGATCCGCGCGGTCTGGGACCCGCCTTGGAACCCGGTGATGCTGTCGCAGGGAGGGCGGGAACGGTTGGCGCGCTGAGCGCGTTTCTGGCCCCCGAGGAACCCGCGAATCCTTAGCGGATGCCGCCGTGGCGCTCCAGGGCGGCTCGGAACATCCTTTCGATGAATCCGGCCGGCACGATGGGAAAATATTTCTTGGCCCGCTCGGAGAAAATCCTCCCGGAGCGGACCTCAAGAAGAGACTTCAAGCCGAAGTCCATGCCTTCCGCCAGCCGCAGCGACTCAAGCGGAACATCCAGCTCGCAGCTGTAGGCAATGACCCAGATGCCCTCGAAGTCGCGAAGCCTCTCCTGGCCCAAGCGGTGGAGCTTCTTGGGCGCGTAGCCGATTTCCTCATAAAGTTCCCTGGCTGCGGCCGCGCGCGGAGACTCGCCCTCGGCGATGGAGCCGCCGAAATATCCCCAGCACCCCGGCGCCAGGATGCCGGACTTTTGATCGCGCAGCTGCATCAAGACGCGCCGCCCCGCGACGGGGAGTACGACGGCCGATCGTTGATAGGACATGGGCCTGGAGTCATTAGTACAGCTTCCCCGCCGAGCAGTCAAGCGGAGACGAATGCCGGCTCCCGCCATCCTCTCATGGCGCGAGCACCGACGCCGCCAGGCGCGCGATCATCAGCTCCTCGTCGGTGCGGATCACCCGCACCGCGACTCGGCCCTTGGAGATGAGGCCCGCGCGCTCCGCGTTGCGCTTGCGATCGAGACGGACGCCGAGAAAGCCCAGCCCCTCGCAGACGCGCTCCCTGATCGGCGCGCTGTTTTCGCCGATCCCGCCCGAAAAGACGAGGGTGTCAAGGCCGCCCAGAGCCGCGGCGAAGGCGCCGATCGCTTTTCGGACTTGGCGGCAGAAGAGATCGACCGCCTCGGCCGCGCGGACGTCGCTCCCCTCGCGGGAAAGAAGCTCCCTCATGTCCGAGCTCGTCTCGGAGACTCCGAGAAGGCCCGACTCGTGGTGGACCATCCGGATAAGGCGCTCCGCCGTCCAACGATGCCGTCGCAGCAAATAGCAGAGGACGCCCGGGTCGATGTCTCCCGTGCGCGTCCCCATCATCACCCCGGAGGCGGTCGAAAAACCCATGCTGGTGTCGACGCTTTTCCCGCCGCGCACGGCGGCGAGGCTCGATCCGCTTCCCAAATGCGCGAGGATCACCCGCCCCCGCGCCGCCGCGCTCCCCGCGGCGCGGGAGAGCTCCCGCATAAGATAGGCATAGGAAAGGCCGTGGAAGCCGTAGCGCCGGATGCCCTGCGCCTCCAGGCCGCGCGGGATGGGAAGCATCTTCGCCGCTCGTGGCATTCCCTGATGGAAGGCCGTGTCGTAGCAGACGATCTGGACGAGCCCCCGCCGACGCCTTCTGAAGGCCTCGATGAGATCCAGCTCCAGGGGCAGGTGGTCGGGATCATAGACGAGCCATCGGCGCAGCTTCGACAACAGCGCCGGCGTCACGCGTTCGGGCTTGAAATGCTCCATGCCGAATGCCACGCGATGCCCCACGGCGCGCACGCCGCCCAAGTCGACGAGCCGCTCCAGGCGACCGAGAAACAGCCCCCCGGCGTCTCCCCGCTTCCCGAGCTCGATCACGTCGTCGGCGACGCGGCGGGAGGGCTCGACGCTCTCGAACAAGGCCACCTTGATGGTCGAGGAGCCGGCGTTGATCGCCAGGATCCCGCCCTCTTGTCTTTTCATCAAAACTGTAGGCTTGCTTGAGCTCCGGCACATCCGCTGTTCCCGGCGCTTTTGCGGATGAGGCGGCCGCGGGATATCCTTGCCTTGCTCGGCCACCCTACCTCCTTGCCCCAACGGCCCCCGTGTCTCGGCGCTCCACGGCGGCGCCCCAGGCCCAATCCTTGATTTCGGGCACGTCATCCCCGTGCCGACGGATATAGCTTCGGTGCGCGGCGAGTTTGCCAAGAAGCCAGCGCCTGGCCTCGTCCGTCCCCGGCTCCGGCCTGGGAAGGCGCGCGATCACGTCAAGCGCCAAGTGATAACGGTCAAGCTCGTTGAGAACCACCATGTCGAAAGGAGTGGTGGTCGTCCCCTCTTCCTTATAGCCCCGAACGTGCCAATGCTCATGCCCTGCGCGCCGGTAGGTCAGACGGTGAATGAGCCATGGATAGCCGTGGTAGGCGAAAATGACCGGAGTATCGGCGCCGAAAAGCGCGTCGAATGCCCCGTCCAAGAGGCCATGGGGATGCTCTCCCGGAGGTTGGAGAGTCATGAGGTCCACGACGTTCACGACGCGGATTTTGAGCCTCGGGAATCGTTCCTTTAAAATCTCGACGGCCGCCAAGGTCTCAAGGGTCGGCACGTCCCCCGCGCAGCCCATCACGACGTCGGGATCGCGGCCGCCGTCCGTCCCCGCCCAGTCCCAAGCGCCGATCCCCGCCTCGCAGTGGCGCATAGCCTGGTCGATCCCGAGCCACTGAAGCTCGGGCTGCTTGCCGGCGACGATGACGTTGACGAGATTGCGGCTTCTCAGGCATCGGTCCGCCACCGCGAGGAGCGTGTTGGCGTCGGGCGGCAGGTAGACGCGCACGACGGAGGCCTTCTTGTTGACGACATGGTCGATGAAGCCCGGGTCCTGGTGGGAAAATCCATTGTGATCCTGGCGCCAGACGTGGGAGCTGAGGAGCAGATTGAGCGAGGCGATGGGCTGGCGCCACGGGATCGCGCGCGAAACCTTGAGCCACTTGGCGTGCTGGTTGAACATGGAGTCCACGATGTGGATGAAGGCCTCATAGCAGGAAAAAAGCCCGTGCCGCCCCGTCAAAAGGTAGCCCTCGAGCCATCCCTGGCAAAGATGCTCGCTCAACACCTCCATCACGCGGCCCTCGGGCGAGAGATGGTCGTCCGTGGGGAGAGCCCGATCCATCCAGGCGCGCCCGGTCTCGGCGAAGATCGCATCCAAGCGGTTGGATGCCGTCTCATCCGGCCCGAAGACCCGGAAATTCCGCGAGTTCCTGTTGAGCCTCATGACGTCGCGCAGGAATCCCCCCAAAATCCGAGTGGACTCGGCGCGCGTCCCGCCGGGACTCGCGACGGGCACGGCGTAGCGGCGGTAATCGGGAAGCTTCAGCTCCCGCAGCAAAAGTCCGCCGTTGGCATGGGGGTTCAAGCCCATGCGCCGCTCGCCCCGAGGGGCGAGCCCCGAGATACCCGGACGAAGCCGGCCCTTGTCGTCAAAAAGCTCCTCGGGCTTATAGCTTTTAAGCCACGACTCCAACTGGAAGAGCTGCTCGGCGCTCGACTTGGCGCGCGGAAGCGGCACCTGATGGGCGCGGGAAGTCCCCTCGACGGGATGGCCGTCCACCACCTTGGGGCCCGTCCAACCTTTCGGCGTCGAGAAAACGATCATCGGCCAAACCGGCCGAGCGCGGCGCGAGCCGTTCCTGGACGCGCGCGCCGATCTTTGAATCTCCAGGATCTCCGCCACGATCGCGTCGAGAGCGCCGGCGAGTTCGCGGTGAACATCCTCGGGATGATGCCCCTCCACGAAGACAGGCCGCCATCCGTATCCGCGCAAAAGCTGCGCCAACTCCCGTCGGGGCAGACGCGCGAGCACCGTGGGGTTGGCGATCTTGTAGCCATTCAAGTGGAGGATCGGCAGGACGGCGCCGTCCCGGGCCGGGTTGAGGAATTTATTGGAGTGCCAGGAGGCCGCGAGGGCCCCCGTCTCCGCTTCGCCGTCCCCCACGACGCAGGCGACCCAGAGATCGGGATTGTCGAATGCCGCTCCGAAGGCGTGAGCCAGGGAGTATCCCAGCTCGCCGCCTTCGTTGATCGAGCCGGGAGTCTCCGGCGCGGCGTGACTCGGAATGCCTCCTGGAAATGAGAACTGCTTGAAAAGCCTCTTCATCCCCAGCTCGTCCCGCGATATGTGCGGGTAGATCTCGCTATAGCTTCCCTCAAGGTAGGTTTGAGCCACGACGGCAGGCCCTCCGTGCCCGGGCCCCGTGATAAAAATCATGTCCAGATTATTCCGGCGGATGACCCGATTCAAATGGGTGTAGAGAAAATTCAGGCCCGGCGTCGTTCCCCAATGCCCGAGGAGCCGGGGCTTGACGTGCTCCGGCCTGAGCGGCTCCTTAAGAAGCGGGTTGTCCATGAGAAATATTTGCCCCGCGGACAAATAATTCGCCGCGCGCCAATAAAGATCCAATCCGCTCAGTTCGGCGGCTGACAGCGTGCTTTTCATGCCGGAAGATTGCCCGCCGAGAGGCTGGATTTCATTTCAAATCGGATCACCGCAACAAAGCGGCCTCTTATCAAAAAACGCATCTTCACCCGCCAGAGGCTTGCGTCGTTGGGCCCCCGCCGATTCGCGGGGGTGATGGTCAAAGTCCGAGTGCGTCCCGGGCTTCGTCTTGAATGCGGCGAAGGTGGACGGCGCCGAGAAAACTTTCCGCGTAAAGCTTGTAGACGTTCTCGGTTCCGGAGGGGCGGATGGCGAACCAGCCGTTCTCCGCGACGACCTTGAGTCCTCCGACGCCGGCCCCGTTGCCGGGGGCGCGTGTAAAAGCCCCGAGGATTCTCTCGCCCGCCAATGTGGTCGCCCGGAATTGCTCGGGGGTCAGATGCAGGAGCCGATCCCTTTGCTCCGTCGTCGCCTCCCTGTCCACGCGGGCATAGACGGGGTCGCCGAGTTCGTTGGCTAGGTTCCTATAAATCTCCCCGGGATCCTTGCCGAGCTTCGCGGTGATCTCGGCCGAGAGCAGGGCCGCGATGATCCCGTCCTTATCCGTGCTCCAGGCGACGCCCTCGCGATCCAGGAAGGAAGCCCCCGCGCTTTCCTCGCCGCCAAAGCCCAGGGAGCCGTCCAAGAGCCCCGAGACGAACCATTTAAAGCCCACCGGCGTTTCATAAAGCTTGCGGCCCAACCTTCGGACGACGCGGTCGATCATCTGGCTGCTGACAAGGGTCTTGCCGACCGCCGCCTCCGGTCGCCAAGCGGGGCGGTTCCTAAAAAGATAATCGACGGCGACGGCGAGATAGTGGTTGGGCGGCAGGAGCCCCTTGCTTCGAGCGACGATGCCGTGCCGATCGTGGTCCGTGTCGCAGGCAAAGGCGATGTCGAATCGATCCTTCAGGCCGATCAGACGGCGCATCGCGTCGGGAGAGGAAGGGTCCATGCGGATTTGCCCGTCCCAGTCGAGCGTCATGAAGCGGAAGGTCGGGTCGACAACATCGTTGACGACGTCGAGCTTGAGCCCGTAACGCTCCGCGATGCGGGGCCAGTAGCGGACTCCGGCGCCTCCCAGGGGATCGACCCCGAGATGAAGGCCCGAGCGGGCGATGGTCTCCATGTCGAGCGCGCGGCCGAGCCCTTCGACATAGGGCGTCATGTAGTCGCATCGATGGGTCGTCGGGGCCAGAAGGGCGCGCTGAAACGGCATTCTCTTGACTCCCTTGAGCCCGCTTTCCAAAAACTCATTCGCCTTTCCTTCGATCCAGCGGGTAACCTCTTCCTCGGCGGGGCCGCCGTGAGCGGGGTTGTACTTGAATCCCCCGTCCTTGGGAGGATTATGCGAAGGCGTGACGACGATCCCGTCCGCAAGCCCGGCACTGCGGCCGCGGTTGTGGGCCAGGATCGCCCGCGAGACGGCCGGCGTCGGCGTCCACACGCCCTTCTCGGCGATCATGAGATCGACCTCGTTGGCCGCCAGCACCTCGACGGCGCTTTCCATGGCAGGCTCGGAAAGCCCATGGGTATCGATCCCCAGAAAAAGAGGGCCGTCTATCTTATGCTCGCGCCGGTACAGACAGATGGCTTGGCTGATCGCCAGGATATGAGCTTCATTAAAAGAAGCCGACAACGAGGAACCGCGATGGCCCGAGGTGCCGAAATGCACGCGCTGCGACGGCTGCGCGGGGTCCGGACGCCGCTTCCAATAGGACTCGACCAGGCGCGGAACGTCGATCAAGTCGCCGGCCTCGCACGGCTGACCGGCGCGCGGATGCGTTTTTGCCGTCGAATCCTTGTGAGTGCCTGAAGTTGATCCCATGGCGGAACTCTACGCTCTACGCAACAATTGGACCGATCCGGGCATTTTTGTTGTCTCTGCTGACGTGATCCGCTGTCGGATCAAGATCTACATTACTTTAACGAAGGCACGCATTGCCAGCTCTATGACAAGCTCGGCGCCTAATAGCCGCGGTGATGGCGGTTTGGAGATTTGACAATGACGCTACAGGCTCGCGAAAAATCCGGTTATGGACGTGCCAATGCCACTCAAACCCTTGCCCCAGGACTGGAAATCGCCAGCCAAGGCCTGACCTGTCGCCTCCGCGCCGCCCACCATGAACATCGTGGGTGCCGCGAGAGTCAGGGCAACCTGCTCAAGGAGGCTCTCGTTGCCTATGACGCCGTGGTAGGCGATGGAGTCCGAGCCGAACTGGGTCTTCCCGCCCACTTCGCTATAGGCGATCTGGAAATAGCCCTCCTCGCCCCAAAAGATATTCCAACTGTTCCTGACAAGAAAAGACTTGCTGGAGTCGTCGTAGCCGACAATCTGGACGGAATGCCAGCCGTCGAATCCCCCCGAGGTGTAGGAGTAGACGCCGCTGCCGTAATTGTAGAAATCGTCGTAGACTTTGAAGGTCGTCTCGATGGGGCCGTAGCTCGCGACCGCCTGCTTGAGGGCGTCGACGGTCGCCTCGACGGGCGTCCAGCTGCCGATTTTCACCGATTGGGCCTGCCAACCCGGCATGGCCAAGCTGCAACTGGGGCTAGCGCCGAAGTAGGCCGTGGTATAAGGGAAAAAGTCGTCGGGCGGAAGGCCTGTCTTCTCGATGAAGTCGGAGGCTTGGTCTGGAGAGCCTCCATTGCAGCTCCCGGCGCCGCCGCAGGAAAGAAGCGTTTGCGGCGACATCTGGGGAGCTCCCGTCCCCAGAACGGGTAGACCCGAATATGCTCCATGGATAATCATCTGGGACTCGAGGCCCTCGGTCGTCGCGAAGGCCCAACAGCTACCGCACTGGCCCTGATCCTTGACGGGCGTCACGGCATCCTTGCCGTTGTGATGCCTCCAATCAATGGTCGCGGGGACATAGGGCGACGCCAAGAAATTCACGATCACGCCGGGGCTCGCCGCCGCGGCCCTCGCCGCGAAGGAGGAATTCGGAGCCGTGGCGCCCAGCCGCTTGATCCGTTCCGCGGGAGAAAGCCGGGATATGGGGGATATTTTGGGGCACCAATTGGCATGCGTCGCGCCGATCGCCTTGAGGAGGACATTGAACTCCGGGGCGAGAGGGTCGTTCACCGACGGCTTCCACCCGCCGCAGATGGCTTGGGACGCAGGCGGCCCCTGATCCTTGTTGATCTCGTTCGAGACGGCGCCCCAAAGCCCCTGAAAAAACCCGCCGATCGACGCCAAGAAGCCAGGGCTGGACTTGGTGGCCGGCGCCGAGCTGGGCCCATGAGGTCGTTCCCGCGCGGATCCGCGATTAAAGAAGGGATTAAAGATGTTGGATGCCGCCGAGGCAGGAGGCTTCGAGGGCTCCGCCGCGGCATTTTCGGCCTCCGGCTGGCGCAGCAGCGCAGGCCGGAGGCCGGCGTCAAAGCCGTTCTCGCTCTTTTGCGGCGAAGCGGGAGCTGCGGCGGACGGCGCGCGCTCGGCGCCGGCGTTCGAGCTTGGATAGGATTGCGACCATAGGGCCTGGCGCAACTGCGAGAAGGTCTGCTGGGCATGCTCCGCGGCGGCGCGGGCGCCGCTCGATGTCGTGACACCGTACGCCCCGTTGGAGCCGGAGCTCTCGTCGTTGAGGCTGCCGACGTCATGGCCCAGGGCCGAGCGCGAACTGAGCCAAGAAAAGGCCAAGGCCTGTACAATAACTCCTGAGACAAGAACACATTTTTTCAATCGCGACGATGCGGGTCGCAGCATGGGACCGTCGGCAGTATATCCTCGTTTAAAACCAGCGTCAAGAAAATTTACAGTAAGGTTTTATTAAAAAACGACTTCCAGGAAGCTCCCGAGAGAGCCCCACTGCCGGGTGAATTGCCCCCCGCTCGAAAGCCCTCCGGGAAATTGGGCGTACCGGAATGCGACGCCAAAGGGCCCGTAGAAGATCGACGGCTCGACTTCCCAAGTCAATCCATCGCCCGTGCCGGTGGCCAGCGGCGTCGAGCAGCCAAGTTTTCCGGACGCCGAACACGTCGCCGCATGGCCGTAGATCGCGACTCCAAGGCCCTCCCCAAGCCCCAGCGCCCAAGACCCGGAAAGCGGGAGCCGCTCGCGAGCCTCGGCGAGGATGCGCCAGTAGTTCATGGAAAGATCGTCGGAAAAAGAGCTGGCCGTCCCGCCGGCCGTTCCTTGAGCGTTTTCGGAGAGCCTGGGGCCCGCGATGTAGCCAAAGCTTCCGCCGAGGGCGATATGGGGATTGAATGGGACAAGCACGCCCACGCGCCCACCCCAGGCGCCGGAAGCGGAAACGGAATTCGAACCGGAGAAGGCATCGTTATCAAGGCTCTGGCTGGTCGCGTCAAGGAGCTGGTTGGCAAGCTGGGTGGGATCGAAGTAGTCCAGGTCGACGAAAAGATGGGCCTTGGGCGGCGACGGCGACTCCTCGTCACGGGAGTCCGGCGACGAGGACAATAAACCCCAACCCGGAGAGCCATCCGGCTCGGGAACGCTTTCATCGGCCCAAGCCGGAGCCGCCCGGAACGCCCCCAGGACGACCGCCAGGAATAAGAGGCTGCGCTTCAAATCAAATGCGGCCAAGGGTCCGGTCGAGCCTAAAGGCGGCGTTGATGAGGGCCAAGTGGGTGAAAGCCTGGGGGAAGTTCCCAAGCGCTTCCCCCGTCACCCCGATCTGCTCGGAGTAGAGGCCCAGGTGATTGGCGTAGGAGAGCATCTTCTCGAAGATGTGCCGCGCCTCACCGACGCGGCCCGCCCGCGCCAGGGCCTCGGCGAGCCAGAAGGTGCACATCGAGAAGGTCCCTTCCCCTCCCGAAAGCCCGTCGTTGGCGCCCTTGCCGATCTGGTAGCGGTGGACGAGGCTGTCCGAGACCAGCAGCTTCATCGTCGCCTCGATCGTCCCCGCCATCTTGGGGTCGGTGGGGGAGACGAAATGCATCATCGGCATGACGAGATTGGCGGCGTCGACGGCGTCGGCTCCGAAATATTGGACGAAGCTTTTTTTCCGCTCGTCAAACCCTTTTTTCATGACCTCCTCGTAGACGGCGCTCCGCTCGAGGCTCCAGCGCTCGCGCTCCGCCGGCAATCCCCGGGCATCCGCGAGCCTCAAGCCGCGGTCGAACGCCACCCAGGCCATGAGCTTGGAGTAGACGAAATGCTGGCGCCCGCCGCGGACTTCCCAGATGCCGTCGTCTTTCTCGCGCCAATGCTCGCAGAGGAAGTTGAGCAAGGCGCGCAGTTGCGTCCAAAGATCATGCGAGATCGGGGCGCCGTACTTGTTCGCCAGATAGGCGGCTCTGACAAGCTCGCCGTAGATGTCGAGCTGGAACTGCCGGACGGCGGCGTTGCCGACGCGGACGGGCGCGGATCCCGCGTAACCCTCGAGATGCGGCAGGGTCTGCTCCGGGAGATCGTGGAGGCCCGTGACCGAGTAGAGGACCTGGAGCCTGCCCTTGCGTCCCGCCTCATGGGCCCGGGCGTCCACCCAGCGCATGAAGGCCTCGGCCTCGGCCAAAAGTCCCAGCCTCACGAAGGCATAGATCGTGTAGGCCGCGTCCCGGATCCACGTATAGCGGTAGTCCCAGTTGCGCTCCCCGCCGATCCGCTCGGGGAGGCTCGTCGTGGCGGCGGCGACGATGGCGCCGGTCGGGGCGTAGGTGAGAAGCTTGAGAGTGAGGGCCGAGCGCACGACCATCTCGCGCCAACGCCCGCTATAGCGGATCCGCGAGGCCCATCCCCGCCAGAAATCGATCGTCTCGGCGTAGGCGCGATCGACGTCGAAGTTCTTTTCGATAGGCGGTTGGCCGCGCTCCGCGTGGCGCAAAAGGAAGGTCGCGGATTCGCCCGCCTTGAGGGAGAAGGCCGCCGCCACGCCCGCGCCCTGGGCCTTGAGCCGCACGGATGACGAAAGGCCCGCTCGGACGCGGCCGCAGGTGAAGATCGCCCCCGCGCGCGCGAGTTGGAGCCGGTGCCGGGAGCGCGCGAAATCGAACGCGGGAAGGACCTCGATCTTAAAGCGCATGGACCCGCGCACAACGCGGACTCTCCGCACGATCTCATGAGGCGCGTCCGCGGCGGCCGCGCCGCCGGAGATGGGCATAAAATCCTCGATCTCCCCAACGCCGTCCGGGGTCAGAAAGCGGGTGAGCAGCACGCAGGATTCATCGATATACATCTGCTTGCGCACCGCCGGGCCCTCCGGCGCGATTTTCCAATGCCCCCCCTTCCCGGCGTCGAGCAGGGCGGCGAAGAGGGGAGACGAATCGAAGCGCGGCAGGCAGCACCAGTCGATCGAGCCGTCCGTTCCCACCAGCGCCACGCTGCGCAGGTCGCCGATGACGCCGTAGTCGGAAATCGGCTTATAGGAGGCTGTCGGACTCATGGGAACGTCTTAAAGATGATACCTTTTTGGCCCACGTCTCC
>DAHVWT010000025.1 GCA_027327915.1 Elusimicrobiota bacterium | reverse complement strand
GCCTGAGGGCGGCGCGCGCGCATCTTGACATCTTTGCATCAAAGTGTTAACCTGACGTCATGACGCGCACCACGGTGGCGTTGGATGACAAGCTGTATCGGGCGCTCAAGCTGAAATCAGCGGTCAGTTCGCGGCCGCTGTCGGAGATCGTTTCGGATGCCGTGCGCATGAGCCTCAGAGAGGACGCCTTGGACCTTGCGGCTTTTGATGAGCGCAAAAGCGAAAGGGCGAGACCCTTTGAAGATATTCTGGCAGAGCTCAAGCGCGATGGCCTTATATAAGGTCCGCCTGCTTTCGACTGCCATCAAAGAATTGAGGGCGATCCCCAAGCTCCAATTGCGACTCGTGGCCGCCAAAATCAGCGGCCTGGCTGCAAATCCCCGCCCGCATGGCGCCCAAAAGCTTTCCGGGGAAGATCGATGCCGGCTTCGCCAGGGCGATTGGCGCATCATTTATGCGATCGACGACCCGGGCCGCCGGGTTTTAGTCGTGAAAATAGGCCACCGAAAAGAAGTGTATCGATGACGGGGACGCCCCGCGGAGCCTCCTCCGGTGGACGCCGCCATGTCCGGGTCGAGCGCGTGATCGCGATCCGGCCCAAGGCCGCCTGAGGGCGGCGCGCGCGCGAGGCTCGTTGCTTCCGAAGCTCTCGGTGTATTAGAATCCCATCATGGCGGCTGCGGGACTATCGCCGGTGAAGCCCTCCGAAGGACAGCGCCTGGGCGATCCGCGCTTCTGGAGCTTGATGCTCCTTTTGGACATGATCTTTATCATGGTCTTTGGGGCCGTCCTCGCGGGGAAAATACACCAATATTGGGGAGCAAGCCCCGCCGTCGACTATCCCGTGCCGATCAAACGTCATGACGCGCCGGCCTCCGAGGCGAAAAGCGTCCCGACGAAGCCCCAAGCCGTCCCGGCCGCGGCGCCCAGGACGGCCCCTCCGGCCAAGACAGCGGCGGCGCCCGCGAAAGCGCCCCTGAAGCCTTCCCTGGGAGGCGCTTCTCCGTCCGCTCCCGCGAAAGCGGTCCCGGTCGCGTTCAAGATTCGGGCGCCCCGGGCGAGGTCGGTTTTTCTTGTCGGCGCGTTCTTGAAGCGCGGGCGGTTGAGGATGCGCCGGGCGGCGCACGGGAGTTGGGCGGCCACGGTTTATCTCACCCCCAACACGTACCGCTATTTCTTCCAGGTCGACAAGAAGGAAATCACCGACCCCGTCAACAAACGGACCGACGCCCGCGGCTATTCGGTGCTGGTCGTCCCCGCGGCGCGCTGAGCCGCGTTGATAGAACCCGCTAAAAGATGACACTGAAAAATATGTTACGATTCATTTCGTTCCATGAAGAAAAAAGGCGGATCATCGCGCGGCCGGCCTCCGCGGCGTCCGGGCGGGGCTGCGGCGGTCGGCGAGACGCCGGAGGTGATGGACATCAGGAGGCTGGCGCGTTATCTGGGCATCGGGCGCTCCAAGATATACGGCCTCATCCGCCAGAGGAAGATTCCCGCCTCGCGCATCGGCCGGCAGTACCGGTTTTCCAAGTCCATCGTCGACGCGTGGCTGCGTGAAAACCTCATCATCGCCCCGGACAAGCAGATGGGGCTTTTCTCAAAGCCTTAACCCGCGGGCCGCTCCGCGCGTTGTTTTCGCAGGGGAGATGTTGTAGAGTGACGCTCGAAGGGAAGACGGCTTCCCCGATCATCACAGCGGAGGTCAGCGCGACTATGGCGGAAAAAGTTCACAAGATCGGCGTCAAGCGCGCCGTGGGCTATCTCTACTATATCGACAAGCAGGGCGACATCGCGCGTGCCAAGATGGCCCGCGGCGGCCGCTCCGGCGGGCGGCCTGAGAAGGTGGAGAAGCTGGGGTTGCGCAAGGAGAAGGGTTTTCTTTACTACGTCGACAAGAAGGGCGATGTCGCCCGCGCCCGCATGGCCGGCGCGTAGTCCGCGTTCAATTACAGCGATAAAAAAGCCGTCGCGAGCCCCCCTGGCGGAGCCGGGGTGGTTTTCCCGCGGAAAAATCCCGGTCGCTATGCTGGCGCGACGGGCGGCGGCCGAACCCCCTGCTTATCTGGCGGGAGTCCGGACGGAGGAGCTGGAAAGCGATCCGGCGCTCCTGGAATTGAAGCGCGCTCTTTACAAGGAGATCCATCCGGCCCTGGAACGCTGCGGCGGGTCGAGAGTTTTCCTCGCCGGCGAGGAGAGGCTTTTCCTCGAGCCGTTGGGCGTCGCCGCCGGCCGGAGGCGCGCGGGGGAGAGCCTCGCGGCCGCTCGTTTCGCCGCGAGAGCATCCCGGCTCTGCGGAGCGAGGACGCCTCTTCTCGATCGCCTGCTGCGTCTCTGCCGGAAGTGGGAGGCCGCGAGGAGATCTCGCCGTGGTTGACAAGATCGAGGTCGGCCGCGCGCTGTCCCGCGCGATGGCTCTTGAGCTTTTGACGCGAATTCGAAAGGGAGCGGGAGATCGGGGAGAGCCGCCCGTGTTGGCGGTCGTCCGGAGCTCGGGGGACGCCGCGGCCTCCTACGCGGCGAGCCGAGAAAAAGCGGCCCGAGAGGCTGGGATACGCATCGTGTCCCGCGGGCTCCCCGAGGGAGGCGGCGCCGCCGCGGCTGGGCGCTTTCTCCGGGAACTTTCGGCGGATCCCGGGATCGGCGCCGTTCTTATTGAGACTCCGCTGGACGCCGGGATCGAAGAGACCGCGTTGCGATCGGCGCTCGACCCCGCCAAGGACGCGGAGGGGCTCTCTCCCGCCAATTACGGCCGTCTTTTCTCGGCCCGGCGCTGGAGGGAGGTCGAAGAAGGCGCCTTTCCCGTGCCGCCCACGGCGCTTTCCATCGCAGCCCTGGCGCGCGCCTGCGGCGTCGAGCTCAAGGGGCTCTCGGCCCTGGTTGTCGGGCGATCGAACTCCGTCGGCAAGCCCGCCGCGCATCTTTTAAGCCTCCTGGACGCGACGGTGACCTTGGCGCACTCCAAGACGCGCGACCTGCCTCTTCTGTGCTCGAGAGCGGAACTCCTGGTCGCCTGCGTCGGCAAGCCCGAATGCATCAAGGCCGCCTGGGTGAAAAAGGGGGCCGTTGTCATCGACGCCGGAGTTCACGCCGCGGGAGGAAGGCTCGTGGGCGATGTGGAGGCCTCGGCCGCGGACAGAGCGGCCTTCATGACGCCCGTTCCCGGAGGCGTCGGCCCGCTCACGACGGCCCATCTTCTCAACAATGTCCTGATGCTGGCGCGGGGGCGGGGCGGGGCCTTCGCGTGATATTTGAATGTTATAATATGAACGGCAAGAATAAATAATAAGGAGAAGACACGCCATGAAACGAATCGTCTTGTTTGTCGCGGTCAACCTGCTCGTCATCATCCTCGTCTCGCTTCTCGTCAATCTTCTGGGGATACGGCCTTATCTCACGGCCCGGGGCATCGACTATGCGGCTCTTCTCGAGTTCTGCGCCCTCTTCGGTTTCGCCGGCTCCCTGATCTCGCTGTCGATATCTCGCTGGACTGCCAAGATGATGATGGGGGTGGAGCTCATCGACCCCGAGCATCCCCGAGGCGCGGCGGAATCCCGCATCGTGGAGATGGTGCGAAACCTCGCCCGGAAAGCCGAGCTCCCGGCCCTGCCGGAGATCGGCGTCTACGAGAGCCCGGAGATCAACGCCTTCGCCACGGGGCCGTCGAAAAGGCGCGCGCTGCTCGCGATCTCCTCGGGGCTTCTTAACGCGATGGACGACAACGCCGTGGAGGGCGTCATCGGGCACGAGCTTTCCCACGTCGCCAACGGCGACATGGTCACGATGACCTTGCTACAGGGGGTCGTCAACACCTTCGTCATGTTCCTCTCTTACGTGATCGCGTTCTTGATTGACAACGCCCTGAGAAGCCGCAACAGCGAGGAGCGTGGCGGGGGGCTGGGGGTTTTCTCGCAGATGATCCTCATTTGGGTTTTGGAGTCGGCGCTCATGTTCCTCGCCTCGCCGATCATCTACGCCTATTCGCGCTGGAGGGAGTACCGCGCGGACGCGGGCTCGGCGCGCCTGACCGCGCGGGAGACGATGATTCATGCCCTGGAGTCCCTGAAACGGGCGACTCAGGTCGAGGACAATCGCGCTCCAGCGCTCTCCTCATTTAAGATCAACGGCCGCGGCCACGGGCTGACGGCCCTTCTTTTCTCGACCCATCCTCCCATCGACGCCCGCATCGAGGCGTTGAGGAACCTCCATTAAAAAATCCACGAGGACCCCGACGAGCGCCCAGGCGATGCCCCGGACTCCAGAGCCTCGATCGGCGTCCGCGGAACCGGAGCTCAAGCCCTCTCACGCCCGCTTGCGCGAGCTGACATCGAAGGCGCTCGACGGCGGCGGCCCCGACAAAATCAAGGCCCAAAAGGCCAAGGGCAAGCTCACCGCCCGGGAGAGAATCGCCTATCTCCTCGACGAGGGGACGTTCCAGGAGCTTGATTTGCTGGTCACGAGCCGCGCCACGGCCTTCGGCATGCGCGACCGGCGCGCCCTGGGCGACGGCGTGATCACGGGCTTCGGCCAGATCAACGGGCGCGAGGTCGGCGTCTATTCCCAAGATTTCACGGTGCTGGGCGGCTCCCTCGGCCTCGCTCATGCCGAGAAGATCGCGAAGGTCATGGATTTGGCTTACGAGGCGCGCATCCCGGTCATCGGTCTTCTCGATTCCGGCGGCGCGCGCATCCAGGAGGGCGTGGATTCGCTGGACGGCTACGCGGAGATTTTTGCCCGCAACGTCAAGAGCTCGGGCGTCATCCCCCAGATTTCCGTCATCCTGGGGCCCTGCGCCGGGGGGGCCGTCTATTCGCCGGCGCTGACGGACTTTATCTTCATGGTCGAGGGGGCGAGCCATATGTTCGTGACCGGCCCCGACGTCGTCAAGGCGGCGACGGGGGAGGAGGTTTCCTTCGAGGCTCTGGGGGGCTCCGGCTCCCACGCCGCGACCTCCGGCGTCTGCCACTTCGTCGCCAAATCCGAGCCGGACTGCTTCCGCCAGGTCCGCGAGCTTCTCAGCTATATTCCCCAGAATCGTTGGGAGCGTCCCGCGCGCGTCGCCAACCCCGACCCGATCCGCAGGGGGACCGCGCGCCTGGAGATGCTCTGCGAGCTCGATCCGCGCCGGCCCTACCGCATCCAGCACGTCATCTGGCAGCTGGCCGACGAACACAAGTTCTTCGAGGTTCAAAACGGCTTTGCCAAGAACGTCGTCATCGGCTTCATGCGCCTTGGAGGCGAGGTCGCCGGCGTCGTCGCCAACAACCCCGCGCATTTGGCGGGAGCCCTGGATCTCGACGCCGCGGACAAGGCCGCGCGCTTCATCCGCTTCTTGAACGCTTTCAACATCCCGATCGTGACCTTGGTCGACGTCCCGGGCTATCTGCCGGGAGTCGAACAGGAGCACGGCGGGATCATCCGCCACGGCGCCAAGCTTCTTCATGCCTACGCGGAGGCGACCGTCCCCAAGATCGCGGTCGTGCTCCGGAAGGCCTACGGCGGCGCCTACATCGCCATGAGCTCCAAGCGCCTGGGCTCCGACTTCAACTTCGCGCTCCCGTCGGCCGAGATCGCGGTGATGGGCCCCAAGGGCGCCATTGAAATCCTTTATTCGCGCGAACTCGAGAAGGCCCCCAACGACGAGGAGCGCTCCAAGCTGCGCGAACGCCTCGCCGCGGAATACGCCGCGACCTTCGCGTCCCCGTACCAGACGGCCTCGACGGGTTCCTTGGACGAGGTGGTCGAGCCCTCCCAACTGCGCTTCAAGATCATTCGAGCGCTGCGCTTTCTGCGGGACAAGCGCGTTCCGGGCCAGCACGAAAACCGAGGCAACATCCCCCTGTGAGGCTTCCGCCGGCATGAAAGCCCAAGTGCTCGTCGTCGAGGACCAGGCGCCCACGGCCGAGCTCATCAAGGGAGTGCTCGTCGAGGAAGGCTGCGAGGTCCAGACGGCCGATACCCTTGAGAAGGCGCGCGAAAAACTGCGCAAGGCTCCGCCCGAGATCGTGATCCTCGACAGAAAGCTTCCGGACGGAGACGGGGTCGAGCTCTGCGCGGAGCTGCGCCGCGACTCCAAGCTTTCCGCCGTGCCCATCCTGATGCTCACGGCCAAGAAAGCCGTCGAGGAGAGGGTGGAGGGGCTTCGCGGCGGCGCCGACGACTACCTCGCCAAGCCCTTCAACCCGGAGGAGCTTGTGGCGCGGCTGGAGGCGCTTCTTCGCAGGGCGGGAAAACGCGAGGCTCCCAAAGCGCTCACGGCGGGGGACTTGAGGCTCGATGCGGAGTCCCGCCGAGCCTACGTCAAGTCGAAAGAGGTCCCGCTCTCCGGCAAGGAGTTCGACCTCCTGTGGTACCTCGCCTATCGCAAGGGCAAGGTTTTGACCCGCGATTTCCTCCTCCAGCACGTCTGGGGATACGAAGAAGGGCTGGACCTCTCGACGAAGGTCGTGGATGTCACGGTCAGCCATCTGCGCGACAAGCTGGGATCCTTCGCCGACAATGTCGTCGCCGTCCGCGGCTTCGGCTACCGCCTCGACGCGCGTTAGCCGGCCGCGGGGCCTTTTCGCGGCCTAGCGCCTAGGAGTACAATAAATCCATGAACGCCCATCCATTCACTCTTAAAGCCCAGGAGGCTGTCGCGGCCGCGGAAACGGTCGCGAGGGATTCCGGCCACCAGCAAATCGAACCCCTGCATCTCTTGGCGGCTCTCGCCGGTCAGAAGGGCGGCATCGTCCCGGCGCTGCTGGAGAGGCTGGGGGTGGGCTCGGAGCATTTCATCGAGAGCGTCAAGCGCGCTCTGGAGGAACGGCCGAAGGTCCTGGGGTCTCCCGACGTCTATCCCTCCGTCAACTTCAAGCACGTCATCAACGAGTCGGTTCGGGAAGCCGGATTTTTCAAGGACGAGTTCGTCTCGGTGGAGCACCTCCTGCTCGCGATATTGCGCCTGAAGGGCGATCCCGCCCAAGCGCTTCTGGAGAAAAAGGGAGTCGGCCGCGAGGCCGTCCTTGACGCCTTGAAGGCCGTTCGAGGCTCCCAGCGGGTGACCGACGCCGAGCCCGAGGGGAAATACCAGGCTCTCGAGAAATACGCTCGGGACCTCACCGAGATCGCGCGTCAAGGCAAGCTCGACCCCGTGATCGGCAGGGACGCCGAGATGCGCCGGGTGATCCAAGTTCTCTCGCGGCGCACGAAGAACAATCCGGTCCTCATCGGCGAGCCGGGCGTCGGCAAGACCGCCATCGTCGAGGGGATCGCCCGGCGGATCGTCGCCGGGGACGTTCCCGAGGGCTTGAAGTCCAAGCGCCTCCTGGCCCTCGACCTCGGAGCGATGGTGGCCGGCGCCAAATACCGCGGCGAGTTCGAGGACCGGCTGAAGGCGCTTTTGAAGGAAGTGGCCGCCTCCGGCGGCGGCATCATCCTCTTCATCGACGAACTGCACACCTTGGTGGGGGCCGGAGCGGCCGAGGGCGCGATGGACGCCTCCAATATGCTCAAGCCGGCTCTCGCCCGCGGGGAGCTGCGGGCGATCGGCGCCACGACGCTCGATGAATACCGCAAGCACATCGAAAAGGACGCGGCTCTTGAACGCCGCTTCCAGCCCGTCTTCACCGGCGAGCCTTCCGTGGAGGACACGATCGCGATTTTGCGGGGCTTGAAGGAGCGCTACGAGGTCCATCACGGCGTGCGCATCAAGGACGCCGCGATCGTCGCCGCCGCGACCTTGTCCCACCGCTACATCACGGACCGCTTCCTTCCGGACAAGGCGATCGACCTCATCGACGAGGCGGCCGCGGGGTTGCGCATGGAGATCGACTCGATGCCCTCCCCGATCGAGCAGCTCGAGCGCCGCGCCACCCAGCTCCAGATCGAGAAGCAGGCGTTGCTCAAGGAAGGGGATGCCGCCTCGAAGGCTCGCTTCAAGGAGCTGGAGGAGACGCTCTCGGGGCTGCGCGAGGAGTCAAGCCGCTTGAAGCTGCTCTGGAAGGCGGAGAAGGACGCCATCACGAAGGTGCGGGATCTCAAGGCCCGCATCGAGGAGCTAAGGACCGAGGAAGCCCTGGCCGAGCGGAGGGGGGATCTCGCCCGGGCGGCGGAGCTGCGCTACGGGGAGAGGCTCGCGCTCGAAAAAGAGCTTGAGAAAGCGAACAAGGATTTGGACAAGAGCCAGGACAAGGGGCGCATGCTCAAGGAGGAGGTCGACGACGAGGACGTGGCGCGCGTCGTTTCCCGATGGACCGGCATCCCCGTCTCCAAGATGCTCGCCAGCGAATCTCAAAAGCTCGTGCGCATGGAAGAGGGCCTTCGCCGCCGCGTCGTCGGGCAGGAGGAGGCCTTGAAGCGGGTCTCGGACTGCATCCGCCGGAGCCGCGCGGGCATCTCCGATCCGAGGCGGCCCGTCGGGAGCTTCCTTTTTCTGGGGCCGACCGGGGTCGGGAAGACGGAATTGGCGCGGGCGCTCGCGGAATTCCTTTTCGACGATGAGCGCGCGATGGTCCGCCTCGACATGTCGGAGTACATGGAAAAGCACTCGGTCGCGCGGCTCATCGGCGCTCCGCCGGGCTACGTCGGCTACGAGGAGGGAGGCCAGCTTACCGAGGCGGTGCGGCGTAGGCCCTACGCGGTCGTTCTCTTCGACGAGATCGAGAAGGCCCATCCGGACGTCTTCAACGTCCTCCTTCAGATCCTGGACGACGGGCGGCTCACCGACGGGCAGGGGCGCTTGGTCGATTTCAAAAACGCGGTCCTCATCATGACCTCCAACATCGGCTCCTCGTTGATCCAGGAGCGCGCCGGGAGGGGGGATTTCGAGGAGGTCCGCTCCCAGGTGCGGCGCCTCCTCGCGGAGCATTTCCGCCCGG
Organism: Elusimicrobiota bacterium; assembly: GCA_027327915.1. Lineage (GTDB taxonomy): Bacteria > Elusimicrobiota > Elusimicrobia > UBA1565 > UBA9628 > JAJZAK01. Next base: position 17,281 of record DAHVWT010000025.1, on the reverse strand, counting down.
AGTTCCTCAACCGGGTCGACGAGATCGTGGTCTTCAACCCTCTCGACAAGGCCGAGATGGAGCGCATCCTCGACATCCAGATCCAGCGCCTCCAGGGCGTGCTGGCGGGCCGGGCGCTGGCCCTTTCCCTGACGCCGTCCGCGAAGGCGAGGCTGATGGAGGCGGGCTACGATCCCCAGTTCGGGGCGAGGCCGTTAAAGCGCGCCATTCAGCGGCTCATCCAGGACCCCTTGGCGCTGAAGCTCCTGGAGGGCGCGATCCCGCCCGGTTCCTCCGTCGAGGCCGACGCCGACAAGAAGACCGGCGAAATGGCCTTCCGTCTGGCGCCCGCCGTCACCTCGGACGGCGCCCGCGCTAAAAAGCAGGGAAAATAGGCATCGTGCCCCGTTATTTCCCACGTTAGCGCATTTTTGTTGTCTTGAATTATAGAATATTATATTCTATAATTCAAGACATGTTAAGGCGCTCGGCCCAAGCGCGGCTGGCATTCCTTCGGCGGATATTCCCTGTCGTGACGGTCGTGGGCCCGCGCCAGTGCGGGAAAACCACCCTCGTGCGCGGGGAGCTGGCGAGGTGGCGCTACCTGGACTTGGAAAAGCCCAGGGATTGGAACATTCTAACCGCGGACCCGGAAGGCTTCCTCGCCGACAACCCCAGGCAGGTGATTATCGACGAGGCGCAAAGATATCCCGAGCTTTTTCCGCTGATGCGGCATGTCGTCGACGAAGACCGGCGGCCGGGACGCTTCGTGCTCACGGGCTCGGCTCAGCCCCGCATGATCCGGCAGGCCGGCGAGAGTCTGGCCGGCCGGGTGGGAATCCTTGAGCTGACGCCCTTCACCGCCCGGGAGCTCTCAACGCGCCTCCCATGGCTGGCGCAGCGCTGGTTCTGGGGCGGCTTTCCTCCCCTCTATCAGCTGAAGAGCGCTGCCGCCAAGCGGGAATGGCTGGAGAGCTACATATCGACGTTTCTCTCGCAGGATATCCCTGGCCTTGGCGTGACGGTGGCCGCGCCGCGCCTGCGCCGCTTCTGGACGATGGCGGCGCACATGCATGGCCAGATACTCAGCCTCTCGGATTTAGCGCGCGCGATGGACCTTTCCTACCACACGATCGCGCATTACCTCGACATCCTCGAAGGAGCTTTCGTGATCCGGCGCCTCAAGCCTTACCATGCCAACGTAGGGAAAAGGCTTGTCAAAAGCCCGAAACTCTACATCCGCGACACCGGGATACTCCATTGCCTCCTCGGACTGCGCGGTCCGGCGGACCTGGAGGGTTGGCCCGGCATCGGCGCTTCCTTCGAGGGCCTGGTGGTCGAGGAACTGGCCGTGCGCATGGCTGCTGTCGGCGGCGGCATATTCTATTGGCGGACTCAGGCCGGAGCCGAGGCCGATTTGATCCTGGAGGTTGGAAGAAGGCGCCTCGCGGTCGAGATCAAGCTCGGACAGGGACTCGATCCAAGGCGTTTGGCAGGTCTTAAAAGCTGCATGGCGGATCTGCGGCTTAAGCGCGGGGTCGTGCTTTATGGAGGATCGGAGCGCTTGAAGCTCGGCCATGGGATCGAGGCCATCCCATGGCGGGACGTGGAGCGCGGCGGGAAGCTCTGGCCCGGCGTCTGTTGACGCGATTCTTGTCCATTCAACGGCCCTCCTTGGGAAGCTTCTCAGACCGGGGTCAGGTCTGGACATTGGACATTCGTCAAAGCCCCCAAAACCTTCTTGACTTGATCAGCCTGTCCCAGGACCTTCAGGAACTATTGGGCCGGAAGGTCGATGTCGTGACGGACCGCGGCCTAAGTCCCTACCTGAGGGACAATATCATCCGCGAAGCCAGGCCGCTGTGAAGGACAACCGCGCCTACCTTTTGTGTTGGACAAGACGGGGTCAACTCTTCGGGATCTGGACCTTGAACTTGAGCCGCGAGCCCGCGCGCAGGCCCTCGGCCTTGGCCTCTCCGGCCGGGATCTCGAGCACGTACTGGCCGTAGCCGGAGGCGCGGGGGATGGCCCAGTCCGGAACGTCCGGGCCCGGCGGCTGAAGTCCCGCCGCGACGTGCGTGACGGCGCCCTTCGAATCCAAAAAGACGATGTCGAGCGGCACGAGGGTGTTTTTCATCCAGAAGCCGAGGGTCGTTTCCCCGGGGAAAACAAAGAGCATCCCGCGGCCGCGGGGCAGGGACTTGCGGAACATCAGCCCTCTCTCCCGCGAGGCCGGGTCGTCCGCGATCTCCGCCTGGATCATGCGCCCCGAAGGCAGCGTGACGGCGACGGCGGGGGCGGCGGCCTGATCGGGTTGGGGAGAAGGGGCTCCGCAGGCGGATAGGACGGCTAGGGAAAGCCACGGAAGGCTCAAGAGGGCCGCGGAAGGCTTCATGACTTGCCCGCGCCTCCCGCCGCCTTTTCTTGCTTTCTGGTGCCTTCCGCGGCCTTCCGCGGCTTTCCTTTGCTTTCCCTCAGATACTCCGTCACCCTCTTCGCCGCGTTCATCCAATCTTTCGTGGTCCAGGGCCCGAGATTGCCGTGCAGAGCCCGGCCGATGTCATGGTAAAAGACGGCGTGGGCGCGCCCGTCCGCGTAGATCGTGTCGATCGCGAGCTTGAGCCTCCGGTAGAACTCCTCGGGGCCGTCGGGGGCATGCTGGTGGAGCCACCAATCAATGATGTCGCCCAGGGCCAACTGAACGTCTTTGCGCCGGACGTAGGAATGCCAGTCCTTCATGATCTGGGCGTACTGCCGGTCGTCGGCCTCGTAGAGCATCACGGCGTCGATGTCCGCGCCGGCGTCGTTCATCATGACGGGGTCCTGCCCGTGATGCCAGCCCTTATCCCAGGAGAGAGTAAACGTCCAGAGGGGCTTGCGGGATCCGACGGCCTTCTTGATGCGCCGCACGATCCCCGCGACCTTGTGCGCCCGCCACCACTGCCAGGCGTCGATGAAGACGGAGTCCTTGCGGGCGACCTTCTTGCGCGCCAACAGCAGCATCTTCTCGGCGCGCGGCAGATGGGACCAGCCGGGCGGGCGTTTGAGGAAGGGCATCTCCCCGTAGAACTCGTCGGCGAGCTCGTAGCCGCCCAAGGCGTTGCGGATATAGTCCAAGCCCAAGAAGTCGACCTCGGGGATGTCCCGGAAACCCTTGAGCCGCTCGATGATATCCTCGAGACGGCGGGGGTCGTCCAGCGATATCGCCCGGGTGAGCACCGGGCGCCCGCTCGAGACGTCGACGGCGTATTCGTAGCGCCGGAGCGCTCCCGGACGTCCCATCGTGAGATAGCATTGGACATAGAGCCCGAACTTGATCCCGCGGCGGTGGCACTCGCGGCCGATCGCCGGGTACAGGGATAAATTATCGTCGTTCCATATCGAGCCTCTCGTGAGACCCGGGCTCTGCCCGCCAAGCACCCAGAACGCGTCCGCGCCGACATATTGAGCCCAGTCGAGAAGCCCCGTCCAATCCTTAAGGCTTCCGTCCGGGGCGCGCACGCGCATGTTCTTGAAGGGCTGGACGGTCTCGAGCGTCAGGGCGACGAAGCCGGGCTTGAGGGGGGCGGGCCGGCGCCGCTCGATGCGGAAAGACCCGGCGCTCAGATCGAGGGCGAGATCGGGACGTTTCTCGAGGGCGAGGGTGTAGACGCCCTGGGGAGCGTTCCACGGGCAGGGCCAGGCGCCCGTCCAACGGCCCGTCGATGTGTCATAGGCGAGGGAAAAGAGGCTCTTCTTTCCGATCGTGGTCACGACCTTCCCGTCCTTAAGGACGGAGAAGCTCGGGGGATCGCGGCGCAGGCCCGCGGCGGTCTCGGGAGAGCGCGTCGCGAGAGTGACGCGGACGAGGCCGTCGTGGCCGTAGAGCGCCGCTTGAGGCTCAAGGCGAACCCCGTATTCCCAGACTCTCCAGAGCCTGGAAACTCCCCGGTGCGCCGCGTACAGGGCGGCCGCCGCGAGAATCAGTCTTGAGAGAAGCCGGCGATCAATCGACCAAGCGGCCAGCGGCGCCTTCCGAGGGCGCCGGCGTGTGGGCATGAAGGGAGCCATCATATCAAATCGGACGATCATTTTTGTTATACTCCCGCAGGACGTCTCGCGAAACCAAACTAAGGAGTGAAGATCCCCATGGTGACGGCGATCGTGCTGGTCAGGCTCGCAGCCGGCAAGGAAAAACAAACCCTCGCCAAGATTCGCGAAATCAAGGGCGTCTCCCACATGACGGCGGTTTTCGGGCGTTGGGACTTGGTCCTCGACGTCGAGACGACCGACGTCTCGACCCTTTCCAACGTCGTGGTGCGCGACATCCGCTCCACCCTCGGAGTCCTTTCGACCGAAAGCCTGGTCACGACCGCGATTTAAAGCTCGTCGCGGCTGATCGCATGGAACCCCTTCTATCCGTCCGGGGGCTGAGGACGAGCTTTATCCTGGGGGGGCGGCAGCTCCGGGCGGTCGACGGGTTGAGCTACGATCTGCGCCGCGGCGCGACCACGGCGATCGTCGGCGAGTCCGGCTCGGGGAAATCCGTCCACGCGCTTTCCATCCTAGGCCTTTTGCCGCAGCCGACGGCCCGCGTCGTGGGGGGGGACATTCTCTTCCAAGGCAGAAGCCTTCTCAACTTGACGAAAAGCGAGCTTCGCGCCCTGCGGGGCAACCGCATCGCCATGATATTCCAGGAGCCCATGACCTCGCTCAACCCGGTGATGACGGTGGGCGAGCAGGTCGCGGAGGGCGTTGTCGTCCATCAGGGGTCTTCGCGGGGGAAGGCGATGGCCCGGGCGCTGCGTCTCCTCGAGCTTGTGGGCATTCCGGATCCCAGGCGCCGGCTCAAGGCCTATCCCCACGAGTTCTCGGGCGGCATGCGCCAGCGCGTCATGATCGCCATCGCCCTTTCCTGCGACCCGGATCTTCTGATCGCCGACGAGCCGACGACCGCGCTCGACGTCACGATCCAGGCCCAAATCCTGGATCTTCTCCGGGAAGTCCAGAAGCGGTTCCAGATGGGCATTCTCCTTATCACCCACAACTGGGCCGTTGTCGCGGAGATGGCCGAGGAGGTGGTCGTCATGTACGCCGGCCGGCGGATGGAAGGGGGGGGCTGCGCCGAGATTTTCCGCTCGCCCAAGCACCCCTACACCAGGGCGCTCCTGGCCTCTCTGCCGAATTTGATCTCGCGCCAGGAGCGCCTCGCGGCCATTCCGGGCCTCCCCCCGGACCCGCGCGAGCCCGTTGGCGGCTGCCCCTTCGCCCCTCGCTGCCCCGAGGCCTTCGATCGCTGCCGGCTGGAGGACCCGCCGCTTTTCAATCTACCCGGAGGCCGGGTCTCGGCCTGCTGGAAATCGGAGCCCGAGGCGACATCTTCCAACCATCGCTATGCCTGAGATGGAACCCGCGCCCCGCCGGGCCAACGCCCCTCTTGACGGCCCGGAGGGCGCTCGGCCCCAGGCCTCGACCGCGCCCCTGCTCGAAGCCAGAGCCGTCTCGAAATATTTCCCGGTCCCGCGAGGAGGCTTCGGCTCCCGCGCGGCGCTCAAGGCCGTCGACGGCGTGAGCCTCGCGATTGGCGCCAAGGAGACCTTCGCCGTCGTCGGGGAGTCGGGCTCGGGGAAGTCCACGCTCGGCCGCCTGATCGCGGCGCTTGAGCGGCCCACGGAGGGGGACATCCTATTTGAGGGACGAAGCCTTTGGCGGCTGGGACGAGGGGAGCTCCGGATGCTGCGCCGCCGCATTCAATCGATTTTCCAGGATCCCTACTCGAGCCTCGATCCCCGCTTCACGGTCAGGGAGATTCTCTCCGAGCCTTGGGACATCCACGGCCTCCACCGTGATAAGGCCGAGCGCCAACGGGAGCTCCGCAAGCTTTGCGATCTCTGCGGGATCTCCCAAGGCGCGCTCGCGCGCTACCCGCACGAGTTCTCGGGCGGGCAGAGGCAGAGGATCGGAATCGCGAGGGCGCTCGCCCTGAAGCCGCGCTTGCTCGTGGCGGACGAGCCCGTGAGTTCCTTGGACGTCTCGATCCAGGCGCAGATACTCAACCTCTTGAGGGACCTTCAGCGCGAATTCCATCTGGCCATTGTTTTTATCTCCCACGATCTTTCGGTCGTGCGGCAGCTCGCGAACCGGACGGCGGTGATGTATCTTGGCAAGATCGTCGAGCTGGCGGGGACGGAGGAACTCCTGGCCAACCCCCAGCACCCCTATACGGAGGCGCTGCTTTCCGCCGTGCCGATTCCGGACCCGGAGCCGTCGAGGAGACGAGAGCGCCTGATACTCCAAGGAGATTTGCCGAGCCCCTACGACCCTCCTCCGGGCTGCGGCTTTCATCCCCGCTGCCGCTACGCGCAGCCCTCCTGCCGGATCCAGGTTCCGGAGTTCGCCGCGATCACCGACGGGCGCCGCGTCGCCTGCCCCGTGCGCCCGTTTTCCGCCCGATCGAGCCGCGCCGCCATTCCCGCATCATGAAAACCATCGAGAGAGCCCCGGCGGATCTCGTTTCCGCGGATCAGCATCCCGCGGGGCTCTATGTCCTGTTTTTCACCGAAATGTGGGAGCGCTTCTCTTATTACGGCATGCGCGCCATCCTGGTCTACTACATGATGCGCCAACTCCTTTTCGCCCAGGCCAAGGCCTCGCAAATCTACGGTCTCTATACGGGCCTGGTTTATTTCACGCCGCTCTTCGGCGGCATCGCGGCTGATCGCTGGCTGGGCCAAAGGCGTTCCGTCATCGTTGGGGGGGTGCTCATGGCCATAGGGGAGTTTACCCTCATGTCCCAACCGCTGTTCTACCTGGGGCTGTTCATTCTCATCATTGGGAACGGATTTTTCAAGCCGAACATCTCCACGCAGGTGGGGAATCTCTATGCCGCCGGCGACCACCGGCGCGACCGGGCTTTTAGCATCTTTTACGTGGGAATCAACGTGGGCGCCTTGTTGTCCCCGTTTATCTGCGGGACGCTCGGCGAGAGGTACGGCTATAAATGGGGCTTTTGCGCGGCGGGCATCGGCATGATCGCGGGGCTCATCCTTTATCTCTGGGGCCAAAAGCACCTGGCCCCCGATCATCTCATGAAAAGCTCCCGCGCGGTCGCGGGGTCCCACGAGCCTCTCACGGCGGAGGATTGGAAGAAGATCGGCGCCCTGGTGGTGCTTTGCCTGCTCAACATCGTTTTTTGGGCCACCTACGAACAACAAGGGAACACCCTCGCCTTGTGGGTGCAGGACAACACCAACCGGACCTTTCATTTTTTTTCGCGCGCCTGGCGGATGCCGGCCTCGTGGTTTCAAGCATTCAATCCGGCCTTCATTTTTCTTTTCACGCCCGCCATCACCTCCTTCTGGGCCTGGCAGCAAAGCCGCGGCAAAGAGCCCTCCAGCATCGCCAAGATGGCCATCGGCTGCATTTTTTTGGGGCTGTCGTTTCTCGTCCTCATCCCGTCGGCGCGCGCGGTCGCCTCGGGCCACAAGGCGGACCTCCTGCCGCTCACCGTGTGCTCCGTCATCATCACGGTGGGCGAGCTCTATCTGTCTCCCGTCGGGCTATCCCTGGTCACCAAACTCGCCCCTCCGCGCATGGTCTCCATGCTCATGGGCATGTGGTTCTTGTCGAGCGCCTTCGGCGATTACCTCTGCGGCTATCTAGGCGCTTTTTGGACTCGGATGCCGCATGAGAGCTTCTTTTTGTTGCTGTCGGCCTTGGCGTGCGGAACCGGGCTCGGCATGTTCGCTCTCCTCAAACCCTTGAAGCGCGCCATCGCCCACGGCCGCAAAGAGGTTGTGGACGTCTAAATGGTCTAAAATTGAGCTTTCCCGCCGACGAATCGCATGATTAGACGAATCTTCGCTGTCGCGCCCGCCGCGGCCGTCATGGCCGCCGTTGCCGTCCGCTGCCTGGAAGCGCAGCCTCAGCCCGAGGCTCCGGTCCAGGACAAGGATCCCTCGACGTTCTATTATGCGGTTTCGGGGCAAGTCGACAGCCTTGACCCCGCGTGGCAGTTCGACGGCCTCTCCAACGAGGTCATTTTCCAGGTTTACGAGAATCTCGTCTCCTACGACGGCGAATCGACGGACAAATTCACCCCGTTATTGAGCTATGCCGTCCCCTCGCAGAACAACGGGCTCATCTCTCCCGACGGCCTTCGCTATACCTTCCCGATTCAAAAAGGCGTGACCTTCCACGACGGATCGAAGCTGACGCCGGAGGACGTGCGCTATTCCTTCCTGCGATTCCTCCTCATGGATCGTTTGAACGGCCCCTCTTTCCTGCTGCTCAACCCCATTTTGGGCGTCGATTCGACGCTGGGGGCGGACGGAAAGCCCGATCCGTCGCTCTTTGAGAAGGCTCGGAATGCGATCCAGATCCAGGGGGACGCTGTGGTCATCACGCTGCCCAAGCCCGTCCCCTATTTTCTTTCCCTGATCGCGAGCGTCTGCCCGGTCGTCTCGAAGTCCTGGACGATCGCCCACGGCGGCTGGGACGGAGAGGAAAAAACATGGATTCGCTACCGCAACCCCGTCAAGGAATACAGCGCCCTCTACGACAAACCGAACGGCACCGGCCCGTTCAAGCTCGAATTTTGGAATAAGAATGCCAGCGAGCTGACCATCGCGCGCAATGACAACTATTGGAGGCGGCGGGCCAAGCTCTCCCGGGTCGTCTATAGGACCGTCGACGACGTGTCGCGACGCCTGAGCCTCCTCGCGTCGGGGGACGCCGATGCGATCGTTCTCGAACGACAAAACCTCGCCAAGGCCGCCGCGATTCCCGGGGTCGAGGTGCGCGACGACGAGCCGCTTTTGGAGGTTCACGACGTCTTCATCCCCACCTTCCACTTGGATCCCGTGGCCAATCACTATATCGGATCAGGCATCCTGGACGGCCGCGGCATCCCTCCCGATTTTTTCGCCGATATCAACGTGCGCAAGGGGTTCGCCCAAGCGTTCGATTACGACGCCTATATCGCGAAAGGCTATGGCGGGAAGGCGGAGCGCGCGCGGGGCCCCATCCCCAAGGGCCTTTTCGGCTACAACCCGCTCCAGGGGGTCATCTCCTACAGTCCAGAGGAGGCGACACGGTCCTTCCAGAAGGCTTTGCAGGGGGAGGTCTGGAATCAAGGCTTTACGGTCACGATCGGCTATGCCCGGGGGTATCAGGACCGGCAGCTCGCGTGCGAGCTGATGAAAAAGGGCGTCGAGGCGCTTAATCCCAAGTTTCACGTCGATGTCGTCGCCATGGCGCCGGACGCTCTCTTCGAGGCTTTCGTGAGCCGGCGCATGCCGATGATGATCGACCGTTGGGTCATGGATTATCCCGATCCCGCCGACTCGGTCTACCCCTTCCTCGACAGCAATGGTTACTACGCCAAGGTGCAAGGCTACTCGAGCCCGACGGCGGACCAGTACATCGAGCAAGCCCGCCACGAGGTCCAGGTCAGGGATAGAAAGTGGGATTATTGGGAAATCCAGGCGATCGCGTGGGAGGACGTTCCCCAGATTTACACCGTCGACAGCTACCACGCCGAGGTCACTCGCTCCTGGGTCAGGGACTGGAATTACAATCCCATCGTCTTCTACGGCTATCTGTATTCGGTCTACAAGGAACGATGAGAGCCACGGAAGTCCGCGGAAGTTCGCGAAAGACTCTCGATAGGCCCCAGCGTCCTTTGTCGAGGCTGTTTTCCATTGCCTTCCGTTGCCTTCTGTTGCCTTCCGTTGCCTTGTGTCGTCCTCATGCCGCAGGGGCGTCCGACGCCGGCGCCTACACGGAGCTTTCGATCTCGGGAATCGACTCGCTCGACCCGGCCTGGGCTTACGACGGGGCGTCGGAGGAGATCATTCTCAACATCTACGAGACGCTTTTCGCCTTCGACAAGAGCTCGGTCGTGAAGCTGGCGCCGCGTTTGGCCGCGAAAGTGCCTTCTCGGCGCAACGGGCTCATCTCCAAGGACGGCAGAACCTACGTGATCCCGCTGCGACGCGGCGTGACCTTCCAGGACGGCTCTCCGATGACGCCCGAGGACGTCCGCTACTCCATCATGCGCTTCATGCTCCTCGACCGGGCGGGAGGGGCCTCCGCGGTCCTCCTGCAACCTCTTTTGGGCTACGACTCGACGCGGGACGAAGATGGGAAGCTTAAGCCCTCCGCATGGAGGGACGCCGCCCGGGCGGTCCAGGCGGGCCGGGACAGAATCATCCTTCATTTGCCCAAGCCGTTCGCCCCGCTTCGGTCGATCCTGGCTTCCTGGGCTCCGGTGACGCCCCGACGCTGGGCGGCCAAGAACGGCGATTGGGACGGTTCCGAGAAAACTCTCGCGAAGTTTAACAACGTCGAAAAAAGGGGGACGTGGCTTTTCGACCACGCGAATGGCACGGGGCCGTTTCGGCTCGAGCGCTGGGACCGGCAGGCGATGGAAGTCGTCCTCGAACGCAACGACCGCTATTGGCGCAAAGCCGCGAGGCTTTCGCGTGTCGTCGTGCGCGGCGTCAACGAATTCGAGACGCGCAAGCTCATGCTCGAGGCGGGGGACGCCGATTCGATCTACGCCACGTGGCAGGCGTTCAACCAGGTCAAGGCCCTCGCGGGCGTGCGCGTCATCGAGGACGTCCCCATGATCGAGATCAATCCGATGGTGCTGTTCACCTACCACGTTCAAGCGGCGGGCAATCCCTTCATCGGCTCGGGGCGCCTGGACGGGGACGGCGTCCCTCCCGATCTCTTCGTCGACACCGACGTGCGCAAGGGCTTCGCCTACGCCTTCGACTACGCGGGATTCATCCGGGACGTGAGCCGGGGCCACGGGACTCCCGCCAACGGCTGCATCCCGAAAGGCCTTCTGGGCTACGAACCGCGAGCGCCGCTTTATCCGTTCGATCTGGGCCGAGCGCGAAGGCATCTGCGGCGGGCGCTCGGCGGCGCGCTTTGGGATCGCGGATTCCGCTTTACCATGCTCTATCTCGCCGGCAACGACGAGCGGGGGATCGTCTGCCGGATGCTCGCGAGGAACCTCGCGTCCATCAACCCGCGCTTCCGCATCGACGTGCGCCCGGCCGAATGGCCCGCCTTCCTCGACGCCTCCGTCTCGGGCCGGCTTCCCGCCTATCCGGACGCCTGGCAAGCGGACTATCCCGATCCCCACAACTTCGCTTATCCCCTCATGCATTCCAAGGGTTACTACCCCAAGTCCCAGGGCTTCCGCGACGCGGAGGCGGACAAGATCATCGAGCAGGCCATGTCCGAGTCCGAGCCGGCGCGCCGCAAAAAGCTCTATGCCCGGCTCATCGCGATCGAGCATGCGGACGTGCCGCATCTCCTCATCGAGTATCCCTCCAACTACCGCACGCAGCGGACATGGGTCCGCGGCTGGGTTTCAAATCCGGTCTTTCCGGAATCCCCTTATGGCGCTTATTACTACCCCATGTGGAAGGCCGCGTCCTGATGATGCGATTCATGGGACGCCGCCTTCTGTTCCTGCCGTTGGTGCTTTTCGGAGTGACGGCGCTCCTGTTCTTCGCGGTCGATTTTCTTTCACCGGAAATGCGGGCGGCCCTGTACGTGAAGAACCCGCGCCAGATGGCTTCGGTCGAGGATGTCATCGAGAAATACGGCTTGCGAAAGCCGCTCCCGGTCCAATACGGCATCTGGCTGCGGGAGGCCCTGCGCGGCAATCTCGGCTACAGCGAAACGGCGCGCATGCCGGTCGCGGACGCGATCCGGGAGTTTTTCCCGGCGACGCTGGAACTGGCGCTGGCGGCCTTCGTCCCCACCGTCGTCCTCGGCGTGCTCTTCGGCGTGCTTTCGGCGGTGTTCAAGGACCGATGGCTCGACCAGGCGACGCGCTTCGTCGCGATCACGGGATACTCGCTTCCGAGCTTCGTTTTGGGCCTGCTCCTGCTGATGCTCTTTTATGGGAAATGGCATCTCTTCGCGCCGGGGCGCTACTCCCTCGACGTCGACTTGGCGGTTCACGCCGCGGGCTTCAAGCATCCGACGGGGCTTCTGTGCCTTGACGCCATTCTCGACGGCCGCTGGGACGTGTTCTGGGACGTCGCGCGCCACCTGGTCTTGCCGGCGGCGACGCTGACCTACATCAATCTGGCGCTTCTGCTGCGCGTGACGAGGTCCGCCATGCTTGAGGAGCTCGGCAAGGACTATGTGCGCACCGCGCGCGCCAAGGGGCTTCCCGAAAGCCTCGTCGTGGGGAGGCACGCGCTTCGCAACGCCCTCATACCGGTCATCACGCTCTCGAGCCTCCTCATCGTGAGCCTTCTGGGGGGGGTGGTCATCACGGAAACGATCTTCGATTACCCCGGCATCGGCCGCTGGACCGTGATGGCGGCTCAGGAACTTGACATACCGGGCGTCATCGGAACGACGCTCCTGGCCTCGGTTCTTTTTGTCATCGCGAATTTATGCGCCGACCTCCTCTACGCCGTCGTCGATCCGAGGCTGCGGGCATGACGGCGCGTTGGGAGCCCTGGGCTTCGACTTTCAGGCGTAAGCCCCTCTCGGCCCTCGGCCTTGCCTTGATTGTCCTTTTCCTCCTCGTGGCCGGCTTCGCGCCCGCCCTGGCGCCGGCCGACGCGCGGGCCTACGATCCCTATCTCATCCCGGAATACGGCTATAGCCCCGATCCCCTTCCGCCCAGCCGGGAGCATCCCTTCGGGACGACGCAGGAGCAGTACGACCTCTATTACGGCATGGTCTGGGGAACCCGCACCGCCTTCCGTGTCGCGTTGAGCGTCTCCGCCGCCGCCATCACCGCGGGCCTCTTGGTCGGGGGCGTTTCCGGATTTTACGGGGGCTGGCTCGACGATCTTTTGATGCGCCTGACGGACGTCGTTCTCGCCTTCCCCGCGCTCCTCCTGGCGGTCGTGATCGTCGCCGTGCTGGGTCCGAGCTTGGAGCATGTGATGCTCTCGGTGGCGGCGGTCGCTTGGCCCTCCTACGCGAGACTCCTGCGCGGGGAGGTCCTGGCGTTGAAGGGCCGGGAGTTCGTGTTGGCTGCCCGGGGCCTGGGCGCCTCCGACGCGCGCATCCTCTTTAAGCACATTCTGCCGAACGCGGTGAACCCCTTGCTCGTCTATGCTTCCCTCGATGTCGGCAACATCGTCATCACCGCCGCGGCCCTGAGCTTCCTGGGGCTCGGCGCGCCGATCGGGTACGCGGACTGGGGCCAGCTCGTCTCGCTTTCGCGCAACTGGATCCTGGGATTGCCCGGCCATCCATTCGCCTATTGGTACACGATCCTGATCCCCGGAGGAGCGATCTTCCTTTTTGTCCTCGGGTGGAACCTTGTAGGCGACGCCGTGAGGGATATTTTGGACCCCAGGAGCGTGTCGCGATGAAAGATAGCGGCGTCGGGACGTTCAACCTCAACGAGATTCTCGATCACGCGTCCCTGACCCATTCGGTCAAGGACGCCCTGGTGATGGACGACCGGCGCTTGAGCTACGATGAGCTGCGCCGGGAAGTCCTGGCGGCGGCCGCGGGCTTTGACCGGCGCGGCATCGCGCGCGGCGACCGTGTCGCCATCGTCCTGCGCAACGGCTTCGAGTTCGTCGTCTCCTATTTCGCCCTGGTTCGTTTGGGAGCCGTCGCGGTGCCCATCAACTTCATGATCCAAAAGGAGGAGGAGTTGGCCTATCTCCTCTCGGATTCGCGGGCGAAGGGGATCGTCGCGCACGCGGACTTCCTGCCGGGAGTCCGCAAAGCCGCCGGGAGGGCCTCGATTGAGAGGCTGTGGGTTGTCGGCCTTGAGTCGCGGGAGCTGCGAGCCGGGGAGGAGGAGTGGGGAGCTCTCCAGGAGCGGGGTTTCCCGGTCGAATTCCCCGCCGTCGGCGAGGAGGAGCCTGCGGCCATCCTTTACACTTCCGGCACGACGGGCAACCCCAAGGGCGCCGTTTTAAGCCATAAAAACATCGCCTCCAACGCCTTGTCCGGCCGTGAAGCCCTGGGGCTTTCCTCGTCGGACGTCTTCTTGGTGCTCCTGCCGATGTTTCATTCCTTCTCATGGACGGCCAACGTCGTGACGGGGCTGGCTCTGGGGGCCAAGCTCGTCGTCTGCGAGTCCGTCACGCCGGCCAAGCCCTGGCTCGCGGCGATGCCCCGGGAGGGCGTCACGCTGTTTAGCGCCATCCCGCCGGTCTACGCGCTTTTGAGCCGCGAAGCGCGAGGGGTGAAGGGCCTCTTCCTTCGATATTGGTTTTTCCGCAAGGTCCGCATGGCGATCTCGGGCGCGGCGCCCTTGGGGCTCTCCATTCTCGCGGATTTCGAGCGCGCGCTGGGGGTGCCGCTTCTCGAGGGCTACGGGCTCACCGAAACGAGCCCCGTCGTCTCGGTCAACACGCTCAAATCGCGAAAACCCGGCAGCGTGGGCCCCGTGTTCCCGGGGGTCGAGGTTCAGATTTGGGACGAGGCGGGCCAGGCGCTTGCCGCCGGGGCGGAGGGGGAGGTCGTCGTCCGGGGAGACAACGTCATGCTGGGCTATTTCGGCAACCCGGAGGCGACGGCCGAGGCGATCACTCCCGAGGGATGGTTCCGGACGGGGGACATCGGCCTCCTGGATTCGCAGGGTTTTCTTTTCATCCGCGACCGCAAGAAGGACATGATCATCGTCAAGGGCCTCAAAGTTTTCCCGGCGCAGGTCGAGTCGGTGATCCTGACGCATCCCGCAGTCGAGGAGGCGGCCGTGGTCGGGCTGCCCGGCGGGCAGGGAAACGAGATCATCCAGGCCTTCGTGGTCTTAAAGCGCGGGGCGCGGGCGGACAAAGCGAGCCTTCTCGCCTTCTGCCGCGAGAAGCTCGATCCTTATAAGAGGCCGCGGGATATCGAGATCCTGCCCGCCTTGCCGAAGAACTCGATCCAGAAAGTCCTCAAGCGCGAACTGCGGGACCGCTATCTCCAGGGGGCGGCCCGATCCATCGCGGGCGCCGGGCCTTGAGTTCCTCCTCGCCCCGCCGGACCCATTTCCCTCCCGACGGCCCGGCGGGCGTCCGGCCTTCGGCCTGGACCGCGCGGCTGATCACCCTCTCCGCCGAGGCCGGCCGCGCCTTAAAAACGGCGCGAAGCCTCGCTGAAGGGCCGGTCTATTTGGTGGGCGGGGCTTTACGGGATGCCTGCCTCGGGCGGCCTTTCTCCGACCTGGATTTAGCGGCTGAGAAGCCCTTGCTCCTCGCCCGGAGGCTTGCCCGAGAGATCGGACGCGGGCTCGTGGTCCTCGACGAGAACGAACGGGTCTACAGAGTCATCCTGAAGGAGACGGGGAGCCTCAAACAGATCGACGTCGCGGGTTTAAAGGGCGTCACGATCGGGGAGGACCTGATGCGGCGCGATTTCACGATCAACGCCCTCGCCTGGCCGGTCCCTCGTTCTCCCGGCCGCGCGATTTCGAGGAAGGAAGTCTTGGATCCCAGGGGAGGCCTCGAGGACTTGAAGGCGCGCCGACTGCGCTGTGAGACAGCGGCGCTCCTCAGAGAGGATCCTTTGAGGCTTCTTCGGGCTTTCAGGCTTGCCGCGGAGCTTGGTTTTACGCTCGACCCCGGGACGCTATCCCGCATCCGCGCGTCTTCCCGGCTTGCCGCCACGCCCGCCGGGGAGAGAATCCGTTCGGAGTTGCTCGCCCTCCTGGCATGCCCGGGGGCTTCCCGGCTTTTATGGCTCATGGATGAGACGCGCGTCCTGACGGCGGTATTCAGGGAATTCGAGCCCCAGCGTCGCTGCGCGCAGGCTTATTACGGGAAAGGAGGGGTGCTGAAGCACTCCCTGGACGTCGTCTCGAGGCTTGATTTCCTCCTCGATCATCTGGAGCAAGCCTTCCCGCGGCCAGCAAAGGCTCTGCGGGAGCGCTTCGCCGGGCGCGAAGGCGAGCCCTCGCCCCATAGGGGTCTTTTGATGCTTGCGGCGCTCCTTCACGACGTCGCGAAGCCTCGTACGGCCCAAAAGATCGGGGGGAGGCTGCGCTTTTTCGGCCATGACACGGTCGGCGCGAAGATGGCCTTGGAGATCATGAAGCGGCTGAGATTCTCCCGCGAGGAGTCGAGGCTCGTAGCCGCCATCGTCGAGCATCATCTGCGGCCGGGAAACCTCGCGGCCTCGGGAAAGGTGACGGACCGGGCCGCCTATCGGTTTTTTAGGGATATCGGCAAGCCGGCGATCGATCTTCTTCTAGTCTGCTGGGCGGATCACGCGAGCTATCTTCCCGAGGCTGTCGTTGCCCGCGCCTTGAAAAAGGGGGGATTTGGGCGGTTCTTGAAGGAGGGGCGCATTGGGGACACCTTGCTGCAAGGTGTCCCCAATGCGCCCGGGGAGCCGCCCGGTGAGCGCAAGACTTTCTGGCACTTGGCCGTCGTGTCGGAGTTGATGGAGCAAAGCGCCCGGCCCGAGCGATCCCGGCTTGCCAGGCTTTTGGACGGCCATGATGTGATGAGGATTTTAAGCCTCGCGCCCGGGCCCGAGGTGGGACGCTGGCTTGAGGCCTTGGCGGAGGAGCGGGCCTTGAACCGCATCAAGACCCGCACGGAAGCCGTCGCCTATCTTAAGAAACAATACCGCAGCCGGGTTATTGGCCCTTGAGCGGGAAGGTCCAGGTGCCGTAGCTGCACTGCGGCCCCATCCAGCCGTTATGGACGACGTAGACGCCGGGAAATTCTTTGGGAGCCGTCCAATAATTGATGGCTTCCCCGTCAAGGCAGTCTTTCCCGGGGTCGGCGGTCTCGAAATGTTGGACTTGGCCGATCAGCGTCGCGTCGGCTAGACCCTCGATCGTAACGTTGCAGACCCCTTTTAACGCGATATTCTTGCCGTTGTAGATGGCCGTTGCGTTTTGGGATGGATCGCTGCAGGTGACCTCCTGGCAGATGTCGATCATCTTCTTATTGCCCTGGAGCTGGGCCAGGGGAAGGCAGACGTTGCGGGCGATCTGCCAGGACTGATAGAGTTCCGTGCAGTTGGCCCCGCCCCCTGTCGTCGCCCCTGGCGCCCTTGATTGACAGCTGTTGTAGTAGTTGTGCAACACCGCGACATCATGCCCCAGCGGAGCCAGGGAGCTTAGGCAGCGCTTCGGATCGCCGTTCCAATTGGCGCGACAGCTGAGGAAGAGGTAGGCGTCCTGCTCGACTTGGACTTCGCGCTGGCCGACGACAGGGTCCTTGATTGATGCGACAGGCGAGCAAGCTTTTTTTGCCAAGCGGTTGGCTTTGCCTTGGTCTTTGCCCGCGGCCTTATAAAGGTTGTTGAGCTGTGTTTCGCAAGTGCCGGGCAGCGGCCAATGGCTTTTGCAGTCCATGTACCATTCGGCCGCCTGTAA
>DAHVWT010000024.1 GCA_027327915.1 Elusimicrobiota bacterium | reverse complement strand
CGAGAACCAGGACTTCGAGAACGCCGGATATGTCGGCCGCCGCGATGCTTTCAAGGCACGCCTTGAGCGACCGCGTTCTGTCCCGAGTCGCGATGAGGACGGAGATGTTCGGCGGCATGACGCTGCGTCAGACCAATCGACAACAGAATATAGTAATTTTTCCGAGTGAGAACCCTGGTCATCAAGACCGCGTCCTTGGGGGATGTCGTTAGGACCACGCCCTTGTTACGGGCCCTGGACGGGGAGGTCGTCTGGGTTGTCTCGAAGTCCGCCGCCCCGCTTCTTCCCCGGATCGCTCGCCTGACTCTCGTCCCGGCGGAAAACGCGGAAAACCTCGCCGGGCAGAACTTCGATCTAATGCTGTCTCTGGAGGAGGATCCCGGCCTTGCCCGTGTCGCCGCCAAGGTCCGAGCGAAAATGGCGCAAGGATGCTTCATGCCGGGCCGCGGAGGGTTCACCTATACCGCCGACGCCGCCCCGTGGTTCGACATGAGCCTGATATCAAGGCTGGACCGACAGGAGGCCGACAGGCTTAAGGGCGAAAATAACCGCAGCTGGCAGGATTTCCTGTTTCACATGGCGGGGCGTCGCTTTTCGGGCGAGGAGTATTGGATAGAGCCGCCTCCTGACCTTCCCACGGTCCAGCCAGATCTCGTCGGCATCGAGGCCCGCGCCGGCACGCGATGGCCGGCGAAACGCTGGCCGAGGTTTGAGGAGCTCGAACGACGCCTTTTGGGAAATGGATGGAAGACGATTCGCTTTGAGCAGAAGCCGACGATCGAGGAGCATATCCGCCAAGTGGCCCGGTGCGCCGTCGTCGTGACGGGGGACAGCCTGACGATGCACCTGGCGCTGGCCCTTCAAAAACCAACAGTCGCGATTTTCACTTGCACGAGCCCCCACGAAATCCACGATTATGGCCGGCTCACAAAGATCACAAGCCCCCTCTGGAAGCGTCATTTCTACACGACCTCGGCCACGGCCGCTCCGGGCACGGCAATCTCTTCCGATGAAGTCTATCTCGCGGTCGCCCGATGCCTCGAGAGCGCCCCGCGATGAGCGCCTCCGACGGCGGCCAGGGCGGTCACCTGCATTTTGATTTCTACGGTTTGGGCGTCTGTGTCCGCAGCCGCGATCCCGAGACAGCCCGCAGGCTGCGCCGCGACTTCTCTTATTTCGGCGTTTCCGGAGAGTGCCGGGGCATGGCGGTGACCATCGCCTCGGCGGCCGAGGGCGCAGGATTGTCTCGGAATGCGGGATACTGGCGCCCACAACGGGGCCGCCGGCTTGTCTTCCAGGACGATTGGCCCTTCCGTCTCATCCGCTTCGCGGACAGAGCCTACTGCCGGTACGATTATCAGCGTAACGCCGCCCAGATCTACGCCGACGACCCGGATCTTTCCCATGAAATCGCCCACTATGCGATTCTCTCCCGGATCGGCGAGGACCTCGACGCGCAGGGTTGGCATCGGGTCCATGCCCTGGGATTTTCCTGGGGCGGCAAAGGAGCGATGGCCCTGGCGCCTTCCGGAGGCGGCAAGAGCTGCCTGGCTCTAGCGATGCTTCGCCGCGGCAAACTCGACATTCTTTCGGACGATACCCCCCTCCTCGGTTTTGATCTGACGCTGCGGGCCTTTCCCTTGCGCCTCGGCTTCCGGGAAGATCAGGATTTGGCGGACATCCCGGAGAGCCACCAGAGCATCTTTCGCCGCCTGGATTACCAGCCAAAACGTTTGGTCGATATCGATTTCGCCCGGGGACGCATCCGCAGCGCGGCGGCTTTGCGCGCGATTTTTATCGTTGATCCTCCACGGGACGGCGCCACAACCATCAAGCGAACGTCTCGACCGCGCGCCTTGCAAGCCCTGGCCTCGCATCTGGTGGCAGGATTCGGCGTGCCTCAAATGGCCGAATACATGCTTAATTTCCGGGGCCGTCGCCCCCTGAAGCTGGCCGCCATCTTGTTGCGGCGGCTGCGGACGGCGTCCAGGGCCGCCTTCGCGGTCCCGGCCTTCCGCCTGGCGCCTTCCCGCCAACCCGAGGAATGCGCGCAAGTCTTAGAGGCTTTCTTGTCGCGCCTTTGATGAACCCGGCCCCGGATCACTCGCGAGCCAAATATCTTTGGCCGGTCGCCGTCGCCGCCGCGGCGATCCTCGTCTATTGGAACTCGCTCCAAAATGGCTTCGTCTGGGACGATCATATTTACATCGAGCATAATCCGGCCCTCCAAGGGGCCGTCAGTTGGGCGCGGCTGCTCGATCCAGCGTTCTACAGAAGCCTCGGCGGAAACTTGGGAGCTTCTCGCCCCGTTTTCATTTTCTCTCTGATTCTCGACCGGCTCCTGTGGGGGTTCAACCCCTCTGGGTTTCATTTGACCAATGTCATCTTCCACGCCGCGAACTCTCTTCTCGTCTATCGGCTCGCCCTCGGCTTCCTATCTCCCTGGGCCGCAGGCTCGGCGGCTCTCCTCTTCGCCGTTCACCCCGTCCACGCCGAGGCGGTCGACGCCATCAGCTTCCGCACGGACCTTCTGGCGACTTTCTTTGCGCTCTTGGCGATGTGGAGTTTCTGGACGATCTCCAAGGCAACCACTCGGCGGCGTCAAGGCTTGCTCCTGTCCTTGTCCGCCCTAGCCTACGCCCTGGGCCTTCTTTCGAAGGAGATGGCGATCACGCTTCCAGCACTCCTTTTATGGGGCGAGTTTTGTCTTTTCCGGGGGCGGCGCGGCAAGCGACTTGTCGCGGAGGCGCTCGTCCTCCAGGGAGTCGTGGCCGTAGCCTATCTCGCTTTCCGCTACCCGCGGACGGGCTACGCCATCATCAATAAAGCCGAGCCCGCGTTCGTCCAACGCCTTGTAGTGAGGCTGCTCCCTCCTCCGGCCGCCGCGCGTCCGGGTCCGACTCCGCAAAAGCCAGTCTACGAGCCCTCCAAGCCCCAGTGGGACGTCATGTACCACGACTGGCGGATCAATTTCTACACCATGTCCACGACATTCGCTCAATATTTTCGCCTTCTCGTCGCCCCCTGGCCGCTGCAGGCGGATCGTCCTCCACCCCTTGTCCGTCGTGCTTCAGACCTTAAAGCCATTATTTCCGTGGCCCTTCTCGCCGCGACCGTGGGCGCGATCGCCTTGGCGCTCTTGCGCGGCGCCGGAGTGCCGGCGTTCTGTCTTGGTTGGATATGGCTCGCGCTCTCCCCCGTCTCGGACGCCATCCCTATTTACAATCCGATGGCCGAACGCTATCTTTATTTCGTGTCCGCGGGCGCATGCTGGGCGATGGCCTGGGCGATAGAGGCGGCATCCCCGAGACGTTCGGACCAAGCAGGGCGAGCCCCGCGTGCATTTCTCCTGGCGCTCCTCGTCGGATCGTACGCCATGATCACCTGGAACCGCAACCGGGATTGGCGAAGCGACGCCGCCCTTTGGTCGCGCATCTACTACGACAACGCCCGCATCCACTATAACCTGGGCTTGATCGCCCAGAGGCAGGGCGATCTGGACCGCGCCGTCCGGCAGTATCACAAGGCCACGGAGCTTGACCCGCGCTACGTGGAGGCTCTGGTCAACGAGGCGGGGCTCGAGAAGGAGCTCGGCCGCAGGGGCGCCGCCCGGAAGCATTACGAGGCCGCCGTCGCGCTCAAGCCCAACGTCGCCATTCCCTACGTCAATCTAGGCATCATGCGTGATGAAGAGGGCCGGTGGGACGAAGCGGAGAAATTTTTTCGCCAAGCCCTCGACATCGACCCGACGTTTACCGAGGGACGCATGCAGCTCGCCCGCTGTCTAGAAGCCCAAGGGCGCACCCAACAGGGCCTCAATCAGATCGAGGACGTGATCTTGCGCCGTCCGGACTATGCCCCCGCCTACATCGAGGCCGCGAGACTCTACGCCAAGATGGGGCGCTACAAGAAAGCGATTGAAAGCATCCGCAAAACCCTGAGCCTCGGCGTCCACGATCCTTCTCTCTTAAAGGACCTTGGATTTCTCTATTCCAAGGTAGGCGACCGCGCCGAGGCGCGACGATGGCTCAAGGCGGCCGAAGGACGGTAACGTCCAGGAGACGCGGACCCGCCGACTCGACGAACCCAAAAAGGCCGGGTAGCCGGGTCATCGGTTTTAAGTCGCGACTGTGCGCAGCGGACATGTTTTCTCGATCCGAACGCCTTGAATCCCTCCTCAAGGAGGAGATCGCCCTGGCCCTTCAACATATGAAAGACATCGGCGCCCGGGGCCTTCTCACCATCACGGACGTCAAGCTTTCTCCCGACCGCAAGACGGCCTTTGTCTACTATTCCTTCCTGGGATCCGATCACGACAGGGAACTCATGGGCGACTCCCTGCGCGCCCAAGCCTCGCTTCTGCGCTCCCTCGTCAAAAAGCGCGTCTATCTCAAACTCGTCCCCAAGCTCGTTTTCTCCTATGACGAGACGCCGCGCCACGCCTCGCGCATCGACGAACTCCTGCATAAGATCGAAAAGGAGCACGGATCATGATCTCGGGCATGCTCCTCTTTGACAAGCCGCCAGGCTGGACCTCCCATGACGCGGCGCAAGCCTTCCGGCGCATGCTCCCGAAGGACACCAAGGTGGGCCATTGCGGCTCCCTGGACCCGATCGCGACGGGCCTTCTCATCCTGCTCGTGGGGCCGCTGACGAAGCTTCAGGCCCGCATGCAGAAGCTCGACAAGGTCTATTCGGGCCTCCTGCGCTTGGGCGTCCAGACGGACACCGGGGACATCACCGGAAAGGTCGTCGCTGAAAAGCCGGTGCCCCCGATCACGCTTGAGAAACTTCGCGATCTCCTGAGGAGCCAGGAAGGCATGATCGAGATGCCTGCTCCCGCCTATTCCGCCGTCAAGCACCAAGGCCGCGCGCTTTACTACTACGCCCGCAAAGGGATCGAGGTCCCCCCCAAGCCCCGCAAGTCGACCATCCACCATTGGGATGCCGTGTCCTACAAGGCGCCGGACCTCTCCCACCGCCTGAGCTGCTCGAGCGGGACCTATGTCCGCAGCCTCGCGGAGCGCCTGGGAGAACGGCTCGGCTGCGGGGCGACGGTGTTGACGCTCCGGCGCGACTCCATCGCCGACTTCACGACCGCCGAAGCCCTTTGCTGGGAAAATGCCAAGGAGATGAGCCGTCAGGAACTGCTGGCGGTTCTTGCCAAATCCTTTGACCGGCTCAAGGAATCGAAAGTCCTCTTCGCTTCTTAGGGGCCGCGTCGTCAGGGGCGACGGCATCGGCCGCAAGATCGGCTTTCCGACGGCCAATATCGCCCTTGCCCCTTCACGACTCCCTCCCTTCGGGATTTACCTCGTCAGGCTGGACGCGCCCCTAAGAGGTCGATGGGCGCTGGCCTCGGTGGGGCTTCGCCCGACGCTTCGGCGCAAGACCTCGCCGCGGCTTGAAATCCATATCCCCGGCTTCTCGGGCGATCTTTACGGGCGGCGGCTCGCTTTCCGGTTGATCCTGAAACTGCGGGAAGAAAAAAAATTCCCGACGATCTCGGCCCTCAAGTCCGCGATCAGGCGGGACCTGCGTCGCTTTCGATCGCTCGCCCGGAACTCGAAAGCTGGTTTAAGCCCAGCGCCAGCGCCGCGAAAATCAACAGGCAGACCGCCAGGGCGTTGATCTCGGGCGTCACGCCGAACTTCATCATGGAGTAGATCTTGATCGGCATGGTGACGACGCCGACGCCCGCCACGAAGAAGGTCGTCACGAAATCCTCGAAGCTCACCGTAAAAGCCAAGAGCGCCCCCGCCACGATGGACGGCCATGCCAGCGGCAAGGTCACCTTGAGGAAGGTCGCCCACTCCGTCGCGCCCAAGTCCATGGCCGCCTCCTCAAGGCGCGAGTCCTTAAGAAGCAACAGCCTCCCCCGGATCGTCCCGATCGTATACGGAAGAGCGATCAGCGCGTGGGAGGCGGCAAGAGTCCAAAAAGTGAGCGGGATGCGGGCTTTCGCGAAGAAACTCAGAAGCCCGACACCCATGACGATCTCCGGGATCATGAGCGGGAGATTGAAGAGTCCGGCATAAAAACCGCGGCCGCGGAAGCGCCGATGCCTCGCCAAAACGTAGCTCGCCAGAAGCCCCAAGAAACTCGCGACGGCGGCCGCGGCGACCGCGAGCTTCAAGCTGGTCGCGAGCGCCCATAGAAGCTCCGTGTCGTGAAGAAGCCTTGCGTACCACTTGAAGGTGAACCCCCTCCAGACCACGTTGCGGCTCGCATTGTTGAACGAGAAGGCGAACATGACAAGCAGGGGAAAATACAGAAATAGATAAAAAAAGACGCCGTAAATCCTCAGCGCCCGACGACTCATGGTTTCGCCTCAGGCTCCAAGCATTCCCGCGCAGGCCCGCTTCGCGGGCGGTCCTGCTTGGTCATACCCGGCTTGTTTCCTCGACCTCGACGCGACCATAGAAGTAGAGCCCCGACATCAGCATTCCCATCAGGAGCACCGTGAGCGCCGCGCCCAACGGCCAATTCTGGGCCGCGAGAAACTGGTTGTCGATTAGGTTGCCGAGGAGATACGTCCTGGGACCTCCCAAAAACTCGGCCGTGAGAAAGTCCCCTAGGCAGGGGACGAATATGAGAATGGCTCCGGACGCCACCCCGGGCCAGGAGAGCGGAAGGATCACGCGGAGAAAAGTCTTCAAGCCTCCCGCTCCTAGGTCGTGGGAGGCCTCGATCAGCGTTCTGGGAATTTTTTCCAGGGCGGCATAGAGCGGCAGCACCATATAAGGGAGATAGAAGTAGACAAGCCCCAGGATGACGGAGAACGGAGTGTTGAGGAAGCTGAAGGGCGTGCTCAAGATGCCGAGCCTCAGCATCAGGGCGTTGATCAGGCCCTCCCGACCCAGCACGATCAGCCAGCAATAGATCGCCACGAGGGCCGAAGTCCAGAAGGGCAGCATGAGGGCGAACAGCAGAAGGTGTTTCCGTTTAGAATCGGCCGCGAAGGCGACATAATAGGCCGCCGGGAAGCCAAGGAGAAGGCAGATCAAGGCCGTGGCGCCGGCGTAGACGAGGGTTCGCCCGATGACCCAAAGGTAGGCGGGCCGCATGATTTGGCCGAAGTTCGCGAGGCTGAAGCTCCAAAGGATTCGACCGTAGGCGCCGATCTTGGCGAAACTCAGCAAGGTCAGGAGAGTGACCGGGGAAACGAGGAGGACGAGAACCCAGAGGGACGCGGGAGAAAGCAAAAGATGGCTCGCGAGCGGCGTGCGGCCCACGACCAGCCAGGAAAGCGGCTCGTCCCAAGAGCGCTTGCCCGGCGCGCGCGAAGTCCGTTCTCCCTCCACGCCCGCGTCGCGAACGGCGGGTTCCATCAACTGACTTTGACCTCGGACCACGTCTCATCCCAAAGCTGCACGGTGACCGGGTCGAGCTCCGCGTGGAAACGCAGGCGCTTCTCGACGGAAGGAGGCGGGTAGGCCCTGGGGTCCTTCAAAAGCTTGGGGTTAAGATAGGGGAGAGCCGCGGCGTTCGGCGAGGCGTATCTGACGGTGTTGGCGATGTCCGCCGCCACCTTTCCCTGTAGAAGATAATCCATAAGGCGCAGGGCGTCTTCCGGATGGGGGGCGCCGCGCACGAGGCAGAGGTTGTCCACCCAGCGGTAGCTCCCTTCCCTGGGAATGACGTAGTCGAGCTCCGGGTTTTCCTTGAGGGCCTGCAGGATGTCGCCCGACCATGCCATGGAAATCCATGTCTCCCCGGAAATAAGGTCGTCCACGTAATTGGAGCTCGTGTAACTGCGCACGAGAGGCTTCTGCTTGATGAGGAGATGTTTCACCTTCTCGTAAGCCTTCTCATCCGTGGTCGTCTCCGGATATCCTTCCAGCAGCAGGCCCAGGGACACGCAATCCCTGGCGTTGTCGAGCATGGATATCTTGCCCGCGTAGCGTTCGCTCCAGAGATCCCGCCAGGAATCGGGAGGCTTGGGGATTTTATTCTTGTTGTACCCGATGCCCGAGGTGCCCCAGAGATAGGCGGCCGTGTATTCGCCCTTCGGGTCATAGGCGGGATGCCGAAAAATCGGCATGATATTTTTACGGTTCTTAAGCGCTCCCGGCGGGATAGGCGCGATGATATTGAAGGAGCGGAGCCGGTCGATCATGTAGTCGGTCCCCACGATCACGTCGTAGCTCATGGCCCCCGAGCGCAGCTTGGCGAACATCTCCTCCTCATCCGCGTAGACGTTGTAATTCACCTTGATGCCCGTGTCGCGGGTGAAGTCCGGAAGGGTGTCCTTGGCGATATAGGTCGACCAATTGAAGAAGTTGACGCTCGGCTTCGACCGGCCCGAACAGGCGGCGAGGAGACGGGGCGAGACGGCGCTCAGCAGGGCGAGTTTGAGAAATTCCCGGCGGGTCATCCCGTCAGACATCAGCGTCTTTCGGCGGGCTCGAGCACGAGGACGTCCTCGGGTTTAAACTGCGCCCACACCCATTGCCCCGGGGCCAGGGCGCCGTTCATTTGAGAACTGCGGCAAAGGGCCCAAAAGGGCCGGGGGCTCTTTTCGAAGAGCTTCAAATAGACCTGGCTTGAGTGGCCGAGGAAGACGTGCTCCTTGACCTGGACCCGCTTGAGGATGGCTGGCGTCCGGTCGTCGGGCCTTTGCGCGTGGATCGCGACCCGCTCCGGCCGGATCGCCACGTAGACGCGGCCGGCGGGCGCGACGGGAGCGGAATCGGAATTCGGGACCGCGCAATCGATCTCATCCTCGATCTTAATTTCGATGGAGGACGCGGAAGACGACAAGACCCGCGCCTCGAGGACGTTCGCCGCGCCCATGAAGCTGGCGACGAAGCTCGTGCGGGGCTTCTCGTAAATCTCGCGAGGCTCGCCCAACTGCTCGATTTGGCCTCGGTTGAGGACCACGATGCGGTCCGACATCGTCGTCGCCTCCTCCTGATCGTGCGTGACGTAAATGAAGGCGATGTCGAGCCGCCGCTGGATGTTCTTGAGCTCCATCTGCATCTCGCGCCGAAGCTTGAGGTCAAGCGCGCCCAGGGGCTCGTCGAGGAGCAGGAGCGAGGGGCGCCCCGCCAGGGACCGGGCGAGGGCCACGCGCTGCATCTGCCCCCCCGAAAGCTGGTCCGGCTTGCGGCGCTCGAGCCCCGAGAGCTTCGCCAAGGCGAGAACCTCGGTCACCCGTTCCCGGATCCCCTCCTCGTCCAAGCCGCGGATCCGCAGGCTGAACGCCACGTTTTCGAAAACGTCGTAGTGCGGGAAAAGGGCGTAGCTCTGGAATACCGTGTGGATGTCGCGGCGATAGGGCGGCAAATCCGTCACGTCCCGGCCCGCGAGAATAATCCGTCCCGCCTGGGGTTTCTCGAATCCGGCGATGAGGCGCAGGATCGTGGTCTTGCCGCAACCGGAGGGGCCCACGAGAGTTAGGAACTCCGCGGGGTTGACTGAAAGCGAGAAATCGCTCAGGACGTCGGCGCGGCCGAAAGATTTTGAGATGCCGCGGAGCTCTAAAAGAGGCGCAAGCGCCCCCTCGGAAGCCTTCGAGGCGGCCTTCTCTTCGGTCGTGAGGGGCACCTGGGCGGGATGGGGTCTAGTTTTTCGTCGCTACGGGGGGTTCCCGTAAACGGTGTAATGCCACGGCTTTCGGGCGTTTCCCGTCGTCTCGATCATGACGTGCTTGACGACGGTGCATTCCTCGATGGCGTATTTCGACATGTCTTTTCCGAAACCAGACTGCTTGAATCCTCCGTGCGGCATTTCGGAAGCGAGCGGCAGATGGTCGTTGAGCCAGACGGTTCCGAAGCGCAGGGCGTTGGCGGTCCGAATGCCTTTCGCGCCATCCCGGGTCCAAACGGAGCCCGCGAGGCCGTAGGCGACGTCGTTGGCGAGATTGACGGCGCTCTCCTCTCCCTTGAAGGGCAGAAGGCATGCCACCGGCCCGAAAACCTCTTTTTGGACGATTTCCGAGTCCTGCGCCGATCCGGAGATGATGGTGGGCTCGACATAGTAGCCCCGCTTGAGGTCCTTGGGGCGCTTGCCGCCCAGGAGCACTTGGGCCTTCGCCGCGCGCTTTAAGAACCCCTCGACACGCTCCCTCTGATCCGCGGAGATGAGAGGGCCCATGTCGGTCGAATCCTTCGACGGATCGCCGACGCGGATTTTCGCGGCGGCCTCGACGAAAGCTTCCGTGAAGCGCTTGTAAACCGGCTCCTCGACGTAGAAGCGGGCCGCGGCCGTGCAGTCTTGGCCGCAATTGACAAAGGACCCAACAACCGCGCCCTGGACCGCCGCCTCCAAATCGGCGTCGGCGTAGACGATAAAGGGAGCCTTCCCTCCGAGTTCCATGACCACGCGCTTGACGGTGGAGGAGGCCTGGGACATGATCTTTTTTCCCGTCTCCGTGTCTCCCGTGAATGAGACGAGCCCGACGTCGGCGTGGGCGGTCAAGAGCTTTCCCGTCTCCTCGGCGCCCGTCAGCACGTTAAGAACGCCTTCAGGGATGCCGGCCTCGAGGGCGAGCTTCGCGGCGGCGAGCGTCGTCAACGGCGTCAGTTCCGAGGGCTTGATCACCGCCGTGTTTCCCGCGGCGAGGACGGGCGCCAGTTTCCAGACGGCCATCATCAATGGATAGTTCCAGGGAGAAACCAGCGCGCAAACGCCGACCGGCTCTCGGCGCAAAAATGAGGTATACCCTCCCGAATACTCTCCCGCCGAGCCGCCTTCGATCACCCGGCAGGCGCCCGCGAAAAAGCGCAGATTGTCGATCGCGAAGGGGATGTCTCCGTCTCGGGCGAGTTTGAGAGGCTTGCCGGTATTCGAGGATTCCACTTGCGCGAGCTCCGCCGCATGGCTCTCAAGGAGCGCCGCCCAGCGCATCAGGAGGGCGGATCGCTCGCCGGGCGTCTTCCCGGCCCAAGCGGGGAAGGCTTTCGCGGCGGCTTGAACGGCGGCGTCCACCTCTTCTCGTCCGGCATCAGGGGTCCTCGCGATCACGTCTTCCGTCGCGGGGTTGAGGACGGGCCTAGGGACCCCGGTCTTGACCCAGCGCCCCCCGATCAGCATGGGCGATATGTCGTCGCCGGAAACGGGCCGGTTCTTCATCAAGGTTTGCGCGCTCATTTTTTGGCCACGACGGACCTTTTCGACTCGAAATGCCTGCCGTTGACTTCCTTGAGCACCTTTTCCAAAATCGAGACGGCTTGGTTCAACTCCGCCGTCGTCAAGGTGAGCGGAGGCTCGATGCGGATCGTCTTCGCCGAGAAGAGGGTTCCCGCGACGAGGACGCCGTTGTCGAAGAGGCCCTTGGAGACCTCAAAGCCGATGGCGTCGGTCGGGAACTCGATGCCGATCATGAGGCCCTTGCCGCGCACGTCGACGCAGAGCTTGGGGAAACGGCGGCGCAGAGCCTTCAGCTTCGCCACGAACTCGTTTCCAAGCTTCTCCGCCTTCTCGGGGAGCTTTTCCTCGAGGAGGACATGGATATTGGCTATCGCCGCGACGCAGGCCAGGGGATTGCCGCCGAAGGTGGTCGAGTGGAGCCACGGCTCCGAGAAGAGCTGTTCCCAGATCACCTTGTTGGAAACGAAGGCGCCGATCGGCATCACGCCGCCGCCCAGGGCCTTGCCCAGGCACATGATGTCCGGCACCACGTTCCAATGGTCGACGCAGAACATCCGTCCCGTGCGGCCCATTCCGGTCTGGACCTCGTCGACGATGAGAAGCGCTCCGTAGCGGTCGCAAAGATCGCGCACGCGCGGGAAATAGTCGTCCGGAGGAACGTTGATGCCGCCCTCGCCCTGGACGGGCTCGAGGATGACGCCGGCGATGTCGTTGCCCACCTCGTCGGAGGAGATGAGCACGGACTCGATATAGTCCGCGTCGCCGTAGGGAACGTGGTAGCAGTCGGGAAGGATCGGAAGAAAAGGCTGCCGAAACTTCGCCTTCGCCGTCGCGGAAAGGGCGCCCAGGGTCTTTCCATGAAAGCCCGAGGTCGCGGCGATGAAGGATTTGCGCCCCGTGTGGAGCATCGCGAGCTTCATCGCGCCCTCGACCGCCTCCGCGCCGGAGTTTCCAAAAAAGCTGTACTGGATCTCGCCCGGCGTGATGTCCGCGATGAGTTTCGCCAAGATCGCCCGGAAAGGCTCGAGGAGCTCCTGCGAATGGAGCGCCTGGCGGTTGAGCTGGTTGATGACCGCCTCGACGACCTTGGGGTGCCGATGGCCTACATTGTAAATCCCATAACCGCCCAGGAGGTCCAGGTACTTGCGTCCCTTGAGATCGGTGAAGCCGTTGGCGCTGTCCGACCATTCGATCGAGGCGTACTCCGTCGAGACCGATTTGCGGTATTCAAGGATTCCAGGATTGACGTAGTTGGTGTAGTGGGCCGTGGTGATCTCGCTTAAATATTTCTTTTCCTCCTCGGTGAGTTCACGCTTGGCGATGAGATCCAGCGTGCGCTGGGTCTCCTTGAGAATGTCTTGAGGGGTGGCCTTCATTGTGCGTCTCCTTTACTAAAGTTGCGCCGCTTGCTCGAAGGGCTGCTCGATCCTCTCGACAAATGAAAACGCCTTTCTGGACCTGAGGGCGGCGAAGAAGGGATCCGGCTGCAGGACGCTCTCCGGCGCCCCTACCCCGGAAAGGACCTTGGTTTCTCCCCCGACGAGCATGGCCGCCGCGACCGCTCCGGTGAAACCAACGCCGATCGCCCCCGCGGAGAGGGAGCCCAGCGGACGAATCTCGCAGTCAAGCGAAAGCACCCGGCGCGCCGAGCCGCGGCGGCCCGACACGCGCACCCGGAGGATCTCGAAATCCCGGGCCTTCAGGGGGCGCGGCCCGACGCCCGCCCGAGCGGCGTTGAGGGCGAGCGCCGTCACGAAGCCGAGCGGCGACACTGAAAAGCCGTTGAGACGGATCGGCTTCTTGCTCGAGGCCCCCATCGCCGAGAGCACCGCGAGCTGGCTTTTGACGCTGTCCGGATAGGCGATCTTAAAAAATAGGTTTCTGACGCCTTTGTCTTCGAGATATTCCGGAAGGGTCGCCACCTCGGAATGGATGACGGCCCCCGCCCGGACGCGGCCGATCGGCGTCCTGAAATCGAGGATCTCCGGATCGCCGTGCGCCGGGAGCATCTGGACGCGTCCGTTTTTAAAGACGGGCGCCGGCGCCTCGTACTCCTCAAGCATCGTCCGGATGGAGAAAGGAGGCAGGAAGTTGGCGTCCGTCAAGGAGGGATCGTGGCAGGCGTCGTAAATGCCGACCGTATCGATCGCGTCGAAGCCCTGGGCCAAGCGCGCCGCCATCATGTTCGTGATCCCGGGGGTGGAGCCGGCGCCAAGGCAGGCGACGAGCCCCGCGCGCGAGAAATCCGCCTGGCGCTTGAGCTGCTTTAAGGTCGCGTGATAGAGCCCCCCCAGATCCACGTAGTGCGCCTTGAGAGCGAGGCTCAGGTCCATGGCCTTGAGATTGTGCTCGTACCAGGCGCAATGGAGCACCGCGTCCGCCCCTCGAAGCTTCCGGGCGGCGTCCGCCGTCGCGGTCAGGTCGCAGGCGACCGGGATGATCTTGCGGCGGTTTGGAAGCCTGGGAAGAATCGCCCTGGCCCGGCTCAAGTCCAGGTCGGCCGCCCAGATCCTGGTGACTTTCGGGTTCGCCGCCAGGTCGTAGAGCGCGGCTTCGGCCATGAGACCGGAAGCTCCGAGGACGGCGATTTTCATGCGCGCGCCGAGGCCAGGACGTCTTCCATGATCTCAAGCCCCTTGTCCAAATCCTCCGGGGCGATGGTGAGCGGCATCAGGGTTCTCAAAACGTTGTCGTAGGCGCCCGCCTTGAGGAGAAGAAGGCCCTTCTCCTCGCAGGCCTTCACGATGCTCTTGACCAGGGGGACGGGAAGGGGCTTTTTCGTCTTTTTGTCGGCGACAAGCTCGACGGCGCGCATGGCGCCCAGGCCCCGGGAATCGCCGACGACGGCGATTTCGCGCGCCCAGCGATCGAACCGATCCTTGACGATCCCGCCGACCTTTTCGGCGGCATCGAGTATCTTTTCCTCTTTAAAAATGTCGAAGACCGCCAAAGCCGCGGCGCAGGAGACGGGGTTGCCTCCGTAGGTGCCGCCGACGGCGCCCGCGGGGGCGGCATCCAGGACCTCCGCGCGCCCGACCACGGCCGAGAGGGGCATGCCGGCGCCAAGGGACTTCGCCGTGACGAGGAGGTCGGGAACGACGCCCTCGTGCTCGATCGCGAACATCTTGGCCGTGCGGCCAAAGCCCGTCTGGACCTCGTCGGCGACAAAGAGGATACCGTGGCTTTCACAGATCTTCTTGAGCGCTCTTAAAAAGCCCCGCGGAGGAACCACGAATCCCCCCTCCCCCTGGACGGGCTCGACGACGAGCGCCGCGACGTCCTCGGGCGCGACCTCGTTGAGGAAGAGCCGGTCCAACTCCTCCAAAGCATAATCGGAGACGTCCTCGGGACGGACGCCTCGGGGCGGGCGGTAGGGGTTCGGAAATCGGGCATGATAAATATCGGAGGCAAACGGCCCGAAATGCTGCTTGAGGGGCTTATATCTGCTGTTGAGGGTCAGGCAGAGGAGGGTGCGTCCGTGGAAGGCGTTGTCAAAACTGATGACGGCGCGGCGCTTGGTGAAGGCGCGGGCAAACTTAACGGCGTTCTCGATCGCCTCCGAGCCGCTGTTGAAAAGAAGGGCCTTTTTGCCGAAGCTCCCGGGCGTCGCCTGGATCAGTTTGCGGCAAAGCTTGATATGGGGCTCATAGGCCGCGACATGGAAACTCGTGTGGAGAAGCTTCTCCGCCTGATCCTTGATCGCCGCGACCACCTTGGGGTGGCAGTGGCCGACATTGACCGCGCCGATGCCGCCCGCGAAATCGATGTATTCCTTCCCGTCGACGTCCCAGACCTTGGCGTTCTTCGCCTTGGCGATGACGACCGAGGTATAGGCGGCGCTTCCGGTGGAAACGACGGCCTGCCGCTCGGCCCAGAGGGCCTTGGCTTTGGATGCATTCGACTCGAGGACCTTGGCGGGCATGGTATAGGTGGTGCGTCCCGAGAACCTGGCAAGTATACCAGTTTTTTATCAGGATAGGCGCCTGAAGCGCCGCGTGGAGCGGCGGTGGCGGCCCCAGCGCAGGTCCTGGAAGGTCTTGGGCTTGGGCGGAGTCAACAAGGGAGGGACGGTGTAATTGAAGTTTGGGAGCATCGCGCGCGGGAAGGTCGTTCCCACGAAGCGCTCGATCGCGGATAAAAAAGGCTGCTCGTCGGGCGCCATCAGGCTGATGGCGTCCCCCGCCCCGTAGGCGCGGGCCGTGCGGCCGACGCGATGGACGTAGTCCTCCGGGTGCCGGGGCAGGTCGTAGTTGACGACGTGGCTCACCTCCCGGACGTCGATGCCTCGCGCGGCGATATCGGTCGCGACCAGGATTTGAACGCGCCCGCGCCTGAAATCCTCCATGGTGGAGGTGCGCTGTCCCTGGGTCCTATTGGCGTGGAGCACTCCGATCGAGAATCCCCGTTCCTTGAGCCTGCGGGCGAGACGGTCGGCCCCGTGCTTGGTGCGGCAAAAGATAACGCCCGAGCGGATTTGGCTCGCCTCGAGAATGGCGACGAGGAGATCGGGCTTTTGCCGCGGATCGACCGGGTAGACGACTTGGCTGATCCCCTCGGCGACCGTGCTGGGCCTCGAAATTTCTATTCGGACGGGGTTTCGCAGGGTAAACGACGCCACGCGCTCGATCTCGGGGCCCAAAGTCGCCGAAAAAAGCATCGTCTGGCGCTCCCGGGAAAGCTTTCCCAGAATCTCCCGGATCGCGGGCATAAAGCCCATGTCGAGCATCCGGTCCGCCTCGTCAAGCACCAGCTGCTCGATGCCCCCAAGCTTGATGGCGCCCTCCCGCATATGGTCCAAGAGCCGGCCCGGAGTCGCGACCAAAATGGGCGCCCCTTGGGCCAGGGCCTGGCGCTGGCCGTGATAGCCGACGCCCCCGATAATCACGGCGGCCTTGTGCGGCGTGAAGCGGCCGCAATCGCGGAAGGTCGTTTCGACCTGGGCCGCGAGCTCGCGCGTCGGGACGATGACGAGGGCCCGCGTCCCGCGCCCCGGCCTGCTTAAAAGGCGCTGGAGGATCGGGAGGGCGAAAGCCGCGGTCTTGCCGCTGCCCGTCTGAGCGCAGCCCAGGACGTCCCGGCCCTCCAACGCCGACGGGATGGCCCGTTCTTGAATGGGCGTCGGCGCCGTGAAGCCCATGGAACGCACGGCATGCAGCAGATCCGGATGAAGCCCGAGTTTCGTAAAAGGCATTATTTTGATCCTCCCTGAATGGCGGCGGCTTCCAAGACGGCGGCGATCTCCGGAGCCTGGGAGAGCTTCGCTATGTCGAGTGCCGTCCGTCCTTCCTTATTCTTCCTGGTTAAGTCGGCGCCGGCCATCAGGAGCGTTTTGACCGCGTCGAGATGCCCGTCCCAGACGGACATCATCAGCGCCGTCAATCCGAGCCCGCCGCTTTCCTGGGCGTTGACATCGGCTCCGGCCTTCAAAAGGAGTTGAAGCGACTCGAGACGTCCTTGGCCCGCGGCATACATGAGGGCCGTGGCGCCTTTTTCATCGCGCGCCTTGACGTCCGCTCCGGCTTTAAGAAGAGCCTCCACGACGCCGTCACGGCCCTTGGCGGCCGCGAGCATCAGCATCGAGGCGCCGTCGGTAAGCCGCGCGTTGGAGTCGCCATGCTTTTTAAGGAGCCATCGCACGGCGTCGGGGCGGCCCGCCGCGGCGGCAAAAGCGAGGGCCGTGTAACCCTCGCGAGTCCGCGCCTTCGCGTCCGCGCCCGCCTTCGCGAGAAGCTTCATGGCGTCCACATGGCCTTCCGCGGCGGCGCTCATGAGCGCGCTGCGGCCGTAGCGGTCCCTGATCTTGGAATCGGCTCCGGCTTTCAGAAGGGCGCGGATGACATTGGCGTCGCCTCTTTGCGCGGCGAGCCAAAGAGGCGTCCTTCCGTCGCCTTCCCTTGGATTTAAATCGGCCCCGGCCTTGGCGAGGGCCTCCAGGGCCGCGACCGAGCCGCGGAGGGCGGCGAAGCCGAGCGCCGTCATGGAGCTCGCGCTTTGTTCCTCGAGCTCGGCGCCGTGCTTGACGAGATCGGCGATGATCGCGGGGTGGCCGTTGTAGGCGGCGCGCATCAGCGCCGTCATGCCGGAGGGCCCCTGGGCATCCGGATAGGCCCCGCCCTCAAGGAGGAGATCGACGATTCTCTTGTGGCCGTTCTGCGCGGCCCACATGAGGGCGGTCATCCCCTCCTTGTCCTTCGCGTTGACCGTCGCCGAATGGAGCTCGCCGCCCTTCTTTAAAATCATCCGGACCATCGCAAGATCGCCCGACTTGGCGGCCGCGATGATGGCGGCGCCGTCGTCATGGACGCGTGGCGGCGCCGCCGCTACGGAAGGCCCCGGAAAGCCGCAGAAGACGACGGCCAGCAACATCCCCGCGCCTTTCGTAGCCCTCCGTTGCCTTCCGCGGCTTTCCGTGGCCGTCATACGGCGAACTCCCCGAGCGCGGCCTTGATGATTTTGAGCGCCGAGTCGATCTGCGCCTTCGTGATGACGAGCGGGGGCGCCAAGCGCAAAGTTTTCTCGTGCGTGTCCTTCGCGAGGAGACCGCGCCTCATGAGGGCCTCGCAGAGCGGCCGCACGGGCCTTGAGAATTCCACGCCGATGAGAAGACCCCGGCCGCGAATCTCGCGCAAGGCCGGATGATCGAGGCTCCGGAGCCGCTCCATGAAATAGGCCCCCATTTTTTCGGCTTTGTCGGCAAGCCCCTCCTTGTCAAGGACATCCAGGGATGCCTGGGAGATCGCGCAGGCGAGGGGATTGCCGCCGAAAGTGCTCCCATGGGTTCCCGGGCTGAAAAGCCCCAGAACCTCGCCTTGCGACAGCACGGCGGAGACGGGATAGAAGCCCCCGGAGAGGGCCTTCCCCAGGATCAGCAGATCGGGCCGGACATCCTCGTGCTCGACCGCGAACATCCTTCCCGTGCGGCCGAGCCCCGTCTGGATCTCGTCCGCGGCCCACAAGACGCTTGTCTCCGAGCAAATCTCGCGTACGGCCTTGAGATAGCCCGCGGGCGGCACGTTCACCCCGGCCTCGCCTTGGATGGGCTCGACCAAGAAGCCGCAGGTGTTGCGGCCGATGGCCGCCCGAAGCGCCGCGGCGTCCCCATAGGGGATGATCTTGAAGCCCGGCGTCGCGGGGCCGAAGCCGTCCGTGGACAGAGGGTCCGAAGAGAAACCGACGATCGTCGTCGTCCGCCCATGGAAATTGTTCTCGCAGACGATGATCTCGGCTTGGTCGCGGGGAATTCCCTTGCGGCGGTAACCCCAAAGGCGCATGGCCTTGATCGCGGTTTCGACCGCCTCGGCGCCCGAGTTCATGAGAATCGCCCGGTCCATGCCCGCCAGCCCGCACAGACTCTCCAAGAGCGGCCCCATCAGATCGTTGTGGAAGGCCCGGGAGGTGAGTGTCAGCCTCCCTATCTGGCGCCGCGCCGCCGCGGCGATTTTGGGATGGACATGCCCTTGGTTCAAGGCGGAGTAGGCGGAAAGCATGTCGATGTAGCGCTTCCCCTCGACGTCCCAGACAAAGACTCCCCGCCCGCGCGTCAGGACGACCGGCAACGGGTGGTAGTTATGCGCCCCGAAACCCTCGGCAAGTTTTATAAATCCGGCGGCATTTTTCTTGGAACTTTTTGGCATTCAGAACCGTTTATCTATCAGAGGTTGCGGGGACGTCTCATTGGCAAGACAGCCGGCCGCTGACTCAACGACGCGGGTTCGAAACCCGCCCCCGCAGCATCGAGGGATGCCGCGGTCATCCTCGCGGCCGGGGGCGCGACATCCCCCTTTTCAAAGCATCATCACCCAAGGGGACGATTGACCAACAAAGGCTCTCCTATTATAGTGACTTCGTTAGCGGCTGGCAATTGGACGAACCCAGCCGCGGGCAGCGGGGCCCTCTCGTTTTGTTTCGTTAGTTGGACATCCTGGAGCGATCATTCCAGTTGAAGTAATAGACCAGCGTGATCATGGGGGTGTAGCCGTAGAGGTAGTTGTGGGCGACGACGGGAATAAAAACGCCGGCCTCCCAGGCAAGCGCGAAGCTGGGCTCATTGGGCCAGTCGAACTCGAGCTCCGGAGCGATCGAGAAATATTCCCAGGAGGGGACGTTCGTTTTGCCGTAGAAGGAGAAATTCGATTGATTTTGACCGAAGGCCTCGATGACGAAGCCGGCGCCGTGGGCGTCGTTTAAAACGTCCTCGAAGGAAAGCGCATAGTTCAAGACGGCGCCATTGAGCGTCCGGGGCGTCCCGGCGGCGTTTTGGATGGGGTTGTGCGAGTAAGCCCCGAATTGCGCGTAGAGCTCGAAGGGCTTGAAGCGTTTGTGGGAGAGCAGGAAAAGGCCCTCCTTGTCGTCGCCGCCTTCGTCCACGAACCGAGTCTCCATCCCGAAGGCCGGAAGGCTTAGGAATTTATAGGTGTTTTGATCGCTGTTGATCTGCCATTTGAACCAATACTGCTGCTGCTGGTAATAGTTCTGGGTCGGGAAGGGAATGACCGGCACGGAGGCGTTGAAGCCCAGGTGCTTTCCCAGGCCGACGCCGACGCTTTCGGTGTTGATGTCCACGTACTTTCCATCGGCGGTCTTTTGAAAATAACTGGTGGGGGAATACCACCAGGTGCCGATGGGGTTGACCTCGGCCGTCCCGGCCACGATGGGCCCTCCCGTGAGAACCGCCCACCTTCCGGACTCGGAGGGATCGCTGGGAGAGGCGGCGCTCAGGGCAATCGGCAGAAGCAGGCAGACAGCGGGGAGAGCCAGCGCCGCCCGAGGAAGCGTCAACAGGATCCTCTCGTTTTATTAGAGGCTTTTGAGCGAATCATCGAGCGACTCGACCAGGACGTCGACGTCTTTCGCGGTGAAGCACAAGGGCGGCTTGATGCGAAGCACGTTCCCGTAAATCCCGCCGCGCCCGATCAGGACCTTCCGGTCCTTCATGAGGTCGAGGACCTTCGCCGCTTCCTGGGCCGCGGGCTCCTTCGTTTCCTTGTCCTTGACGAGCTCGAGTCCCAGCATGAGACCCTTGCCGCGCGCCTCGCCCGCCCATCGCGAGCGCGACT
This sequence comes from Elusimicrobiota bacterium, assembly GCA_027327915.1. Classification (GTDB taxonomy): domain Bacteria; phylum Elusimicrobiota; class Elusimicrobia; order UBA1565; family UBA9628; genus JAJZAK01. The sequence continues at coordinate 6,256 of DAHVWT010000024.1, read as the reverse complement.
CGATCTCCTTGAGGCCCTTGAGGAGCTTGGCCCCGACCACCGTGACGTTGTCGGGGATTTTTTCCATCTCGAGAACGTCCAGGACCGCGTTCGCGGCCGCCATCTGGACGGGCGAGCCGCCGAAGGTGTTGAAATGAGGCTTTCCCCTCATGGCGTCGGCGATGTCGCGGGTGGTGACCACGGCCCCGATCGGATAGCCGTTCCCCAGCCCCTTGGCCATCGTGACGATGTCGGGCTTCACCCCCCACTTCTCGATGCCGAGGAAGGACCCGCCCGTGCGGTAGACGCCCGTCTGGACCTCGTCCGAGACCCACAGCCCCCCCGCTTTCTTGACGATCTCATAGACGGCCGGGAAATAGGCCGGCTCGGGTGTGATCACGCCGCCGACGCCGTTGATCGGCTCCGCGTAGAACGCCGCGATGCGGCCGGAAGTCGAGGTCTCGATCTGATTCTTGAAGTCCTGGACGCAGAAAGCCGTGAAGTCCTGCGCCGTCATGCCGCGGGGACGGCGGTAGGCGTAATTCGCCATCGCATGGACGACGCCGGAGGGGTAAGGCATCGAGTGGCGCCAGGCCGCTTGTCCGGTCAAGGCCGCGGCCATCATGGTCCGCCCATGATAGGCGTGGCGCAGGGCCACGAACTCGTGGCTTCCGGTGTAATTCTTGGCGAGCATGGCGGCGAGCTCGTTAGCCTCCGCGCCGGAATTCGTGAAAAAGCACATCTCCAGCTCCGGATTCGCGGCGCGGACGCGCTCGATGAGCCTCATGGCGTAGCGGCCGAGCTGGGGATGGACGTAGATCGGCGAGGTATGAAAAAGTTCCTTCATCTGATCATGGATCTTCTCCACGAAATACGGGTGGCAATGCCCGATCGAGATCGTGGCCACCCCGGCGAAGGCGTCAAGATATTTCGCGCCGTCCTTGTCGTAAACGAACTGGCCCTGGCCTCGGGCGAGCTCCAAGGGAGTCGAGTACATCGGCCCCGGAAGCGGCATCACGTATCGCTCGCGAAGCTCCAAGGCCTCGCCATCCTTGATCATCGTGGCGGGCGTCGCTCCATTTTTGTCCCGCGTGTCGGCATGAGATTGCGTGCGTGCCATCAGTTCCCCCTTAAGATGCGTTGAGTTTAATAGAGATTCGACTTGCGGCTTTCGCCGGTATAGTCGATGAAAACGGTCTTGAGCTCGGTGAAGAAGCGCAGGCCTTCCTTGGCCATCTCGCGCTCGCCGTAGCCGGAGCCCTTGATCCCGCCGAACGGCGCCTGGGCCTCCCCGCCTATCGTCGGGGAGTTGACGTGAACCATCCCGAACTCCGCCTCGTCGGCATAGCGCATGGCGAGATTGAGGTCCCGGGTGTAGAGCGAGGTCGTCAGGCCGAACTCGGTCGCGTTGGCGGCATGGACGAGGTCCTGGAAGCTTGAAACCCGGGTCACGGACAAGATCGGCCCGAAGGCCTCTTCCTTAAAAATCCTCATCGAGGGCTTGACCCCATCGAACACCGTGGGGGCGACGAACCAGCCGTGCTTCAAATCCCCTCCGTCCAAGCGCTCGCCTCCGATCAGCAGCCGGGCGCCTTCTTTTTTCGCGATCTCGATGTATTCGATGTCGGTCTTGAGCTGGCCCTCGTCCACCGCGGGTCCCATCCCCACGGAGGCGTCGAGGCCGTCGCCAACCTTGATTTTCTTGACCTCGCCAAGCAGCTTCTTCATGAAGGCGTCGGCGATCTTTTCATGGAGGATGAGCCGGGAGGTCGCGGTGCAGCGCTGGCCGGTGGAGCCGAAAGCCCCCTTGAGGACTCCCGCGAGCGCCAAATCCATGTCGGCATCTTCCCAGACGCCAAGGGCGTTTTTGCCGCCCATCTCGCAGGTGGCCTTGATCCCGCGCTCGCCGGCCAAGGCGTGGACCCGGCGGCCGACGGAGTTCGAGCCCGTGAAGGAGACGGCTTTGACGCGCGGATCCTTGATAAGAATATCGCCGATCTGGGCGCCGGAGCCCATGACGAGGTTCAAGACCCCGGGGGGCAGGCCCGCCTGCTCGAAAATCTTGACGATTTCGACCGCCATCGCGGGAACGAGAGACGCGGGCTTGAATACCACGGCGTTCCCGGCGACGAGAGCCGGCGCCATCTTCCAGACCGGGATCGCCCACGGGAAATTCCAGGGCGTGATGATGGAGACGACGCCCAAGGGCTCCCGCACCGTGTACAGGAAATTCCTCGGAAGCTCGGAAGGCATCGTCTCGCCCGAAAGGCGCGGGCCTTCGCCGGCGAACCACTCGATGAGCGTCGTTCCCTTGTCCATCTCGCCCAGGGCCTCGGAGAGGATCTTTCCCTCCTCGCGGGTCATGAGACGCCCCAGCTCCTCGCGCCGCGATCGCGCGATCTGAGCCGCCCGGGCGAGGATGTGCCCCCGCACCGGGGCGGGCGTCGCGCGCCAGCCGGGGAATGCCGCCTGCGCGGCCGCGATCGCTCTTTCGGCGTCGTTCGCGTTCGCCGATTTGAAGCGCGCGAGGACCTGGCGGGTGTCCGCCGGGTTGGTCGAAACGATTTCGGAGGCGCCGCCGCCTTCGACCCATTGGCCTCCGATATAAAGCTTGAGTCGCGCCGCCTGGGCGGACGGCGCCGTCTTGGATTTCGGTTCTTGGACGGCCGTTTTCATGCTCTGCTCCTTAGATCAATGAAATTGCCGGGGGCCGCGGCGCAGGAAGCGGCCGTGGCCCTTGGGCCCCAGCAAGCTCCCCCCCGACACCATGCGCTTGCCGCGGATGAAGACGTCCCGGATCGACGCGGGGACCGTCCAGCCCTCGTAGGGGTTGTAATCCGCCTTCGAGTGATGCGTCTTGGCCGAGATCGTGTGCTTCTTGCGAGGGTCGATGAGGACGATATCCGCGTCCGCCCCGGGCGAGAGATGGCCTTTCCGGGGATAAAGCCCGAAAAGCTTGGCGGGCGCGGTCGAGGTGACCTCGACGAAGCGATGCTCGGAGAGCCGCCCCTCCTCGACCGCCCGCCACAAAAGGAGCATCCGCGTCTCGACTCCGGGCGCGCCGTTGGGAATTTTTGAGAAATCGCCCTTCCCCAGCTCCTTGCCGGGCTTGCCGCCCCCCGCTTTCATGCAGAAGGAGCAATGGTCCGTCGAGACGACTTGAAGGTCGTTGCGCGCCAGGCCCTTCCAGAGCCTCTCCTCGTTGCCCTTGGGGCGCAGAGGGGGCGACATGACGAATTTCGCGCCCTCGAAGCCCGGCCGCTCGTAATCGTCGTAGGAAAGATAAAGATATTGCGGGCATGTCTCGGCGAAGGCGGGCAACCCGCGCTCCCGGGCGCGGCGGACCTCCTCCATCGCGTCCCCGGCCGACAGGTGCACGATATAGATCGGAACGCCAGCCATTTCCGCCAGCGCGATCGCCCGCCTCGTGGCCTCGGCCTCCGCGGACATGGGGCGCGTGAGGGCGTGGTACTTGGGCGCGGTGTTCTTCTGGGCCAGGGCCTTTTTGACGAGGACGTCGATCACGCCGCCGTTTTCGGCGTGCATGCAGATCATCCCGCCGTTTTCCTTCGTGCGCAGGAGAGCCCGGAAGATCGTCGCGTCGTCCGACATGAAGATGCCCGGATAAGCCATGAAAAGCTTGAAGGAGGAAACCCCCTCGTCCACCATCTTGTCCATCTCGGACTCGTTTTTCTCGGTGAGATCCGTCACGATCATGTGGAAGGAATAATCGACGAGGGACTTTCCCTCCGCTTTTTCATGCCACGAGTCGAGCGCCGATCTCAGGGCCTCGCCCTTTTTCTGGATCGCGAAATCGACGACGGTCGTCGTGCCGCCGAAGACCGCTCCCTCGGAGCCCGAGCGGAAATCGTCCGCCGTGGTGGCGCCCATGAAGGGCATGTCGAAGTGGGTGTGGACGTCGATACCGCCCGGAACGGCGATCAGCCCGCGCGCGTCCACCGTCTCGGCGCCGTTCGGCTTGATGTCGCCCAGAGCCGAGATGCGGCCGCCGGCGATCGCGATGTCGGCCGTGAATTTGTCCGAGGCGGTCAAAACGGTCGCGTTCTCGATGACCAGGTCATGGCCCATGGGATTTCCTCTACGGCAGCTGCTCGACGAGCGGCTGGTAGGTCTCGGGCCGGCGGTCGCGGAAGAACTGCCAGACGTTGCGCACCTCGAGGATTTGATCCAGGTCCAGGTTGGCGGCGACGAGCGCGTCCTTGTCGCGGGGCCCCGAGGTCAGGATGCGCCCGCGGGGGTCGCAGAAATAGGATTGGCCGTAGAACTCGCCGATCTTCCAGGGCTTCTCCCAGCCGACGCGGTTGATCGCGCCAACGAAGTACTGGTTGGCGACGCAATGCGCGGGCTGTTCGAGCTTCCAGAGGTATTCTGAAAGCCCGGCGACGGTCGCCGAGGGGTTGAAGACGATCTCGGCGCCGTTCAAGCCCAGGATGCGGGCGCCGTCCGGGAAATGGCGGTCGTAGCAGATGTAGACCCCGACCTTCCCGTAGCGGGTTTGGAAGACGGGATAGCCGAGATTGCCCGGCTTGAAGTAAAACTTCTCCCAAAAGCCGGGCGCGCAGTGGGGGATATGGTTTTTGCGGTAGGTCCCCAGGACCTTGCCGTCCGCGTCGATCACGACCGCCGTGTTGTAGTAGGTGCCGGCCATCGGCGTCTCGTAAAGCGGGACGACGATCGCCATCTTGTGCTTCCTGGCGAGGCCTTGCATGAGCTTCGTCGTGGGCCCCGGCACGGGCTCCGCGGTCTCATACCACTTCGCGTCCTGCTCGGCGCAGAAATAAGGCCCGTAGAAGATCTCCTGGAGGCAGAGCACCTGCACGTCCTGGCGCCCGGCCCGCTCGATCAGGGCGACGTGCTTGTCGATCATCTTCTTCTTGATCTGGGAAAGAGTGTATCGCGGCGTGGCCCAGTCGCAGGACGCCTGGATGAGTCCGGCCTTCACGATTCGAGACATGGATTCCTCCTAAAAAAGACTACGAATGCATCCGCTTGTAAACTTCGCCGTATCCGGTCATGCCGGCGGCGGTGTACTGCTCCCAGGTCAGGGGCTTTTCCCTCGTCTTGACCTCCTCCATCGTGATGCAACCCTCGACCGGGCAGACCAGCGAGCAGAGATTGCAGCCCACGCAGTCCTCCTCGATGACATAGGGAACGCGGCTGCCGTTTCTGCGGTCGACCTCGATGCATTGATGCGCCGTGTCGTTGCAGGCGACGTAGCAGAGCTGGCAGCCGATGCATTTCTCCGGATGGATCCGGGAGACGGTTTTGTGGTGCAAATTGAGCTTCTTCCAGTCGACGATCGAGGGGGCGGTCTTCCCGACGAAATCCGAAAGCTTCTTGAAGCCCTTTTGGTCCATCCAGTCGGAGAGCCCGGACGTGAGCTCCTCGATGATGCGGTAGCCGTAGTGCATGACGGCGGTACACAGCTGCACCGAGGAGGCGCCCAGGAGCATGAACTCCGCCGCGTCCGCCCAGTTGGAGATCCCGCCGATCCCGGACATCGGAAGGCCCCTCGTCTCCGGGTCCGCGGCGATGGAGCTCAGCATGTGCAGCGCGATGGGCTTGACCGCCGGGCCGCAGTAGCCGCCGTGAGCCGCCAGCCCCCCGACCGAGAACTTGGGCGAGAGGGTCTCCAAGTCGACGCCCATGATCGAGTTGATCGTGTTGATGAGGGAGACGCCGTCCGCTCCTCCCGCCTTCGCCGCGCGCGCCGAGTAGCGGACGTCCGTGATGTTGGGGGTGAGCTTGACGAGCACCGGGACCGTGGATTTCTCCTTGACGTACTCCGTCACCATCTTGACGTAGTCCGGCACCTGGCCGACGGCCGCGCCCATCCCCCGCTCGCTCATCCCGTGCGGGCAGCCGAAATTAAGCTCGAGCCCGTCCGCGCCGGCGTCCACCGAGCGCTCGACGATCTCGTGCCAGGCCTTTTTTTCGCAGGGAACCATCAAGGAGACGATCACCGCGTTCTTGGGGAAGCGCTTCTTGACCTGGGCGACCTCGCGAAGGTTGTCCTCCAAGGGGCGGTCCGTGATGAGCTCGATGTTGTTGAAGCCCGCCATCTTGAGCCCGCCGATCGTGATCGCGCCGTAGCGGGAGGTCGCGTTGATGACGGGCGGGTCGAAACCCAGCGTCTTCCAGACCGCCCCCCCCCAGCCGTGCTCGAAGGCCCGCATGATCTGCTCCCCGGAGTTGGTGGGCGGGGCGGAGGCGAGCCAGAAGGGGTTGGGCGACTTGATCCCCGCGCAGTCGGTCG
>DAHVWT010000023.1 GCA_027327915.1 Elusimicrobiota bacterium | reverse complement strand
CCGGGGCAGTCCGGCAAAACGCAAACTGGGGACTCCAAGATCGGCAAGGGAATGTCCGCGGCCGCGCAGAAGCTGGCCGCCGATAAGAAGGCCTTGGCGCTCTCTCATCATAACGCCATCCAAGCCCTCACCCAGAGCGCCCAGTGGAAGACGATGAGCGCGGCGCAGCGCCGGGCGGCCCTTAGGGAGCTCAACCAAAAATTCGTCTCCCAGGAACACGTCCTCAACGCCGCCTATCAAGCCACGACCCAGCGATTCGTTTCTCAGAAGGCGAACCCGAAAGCCTCCGGACCGGACGCTTCCGGCTCCGCCCAAACCCCTTCCATGTCCGAGGTGCCCGATGTGCACGGGGCGGCTCCCGGCATGGGACGCATGGGAGGGGGCCGCGGGCGCTAGCTCGTCGCCGGAAAGAAAGCCGTCGTCTCGCGCCCCCGTTTCCGGGGGCGTTTTCTTAGGAATCCTTCTCCCATTTCTGTTGCGGCCCGCTGTCGTCAGAGCGAAAGTCGAACCGAGCCTGACGGCAACCCGCGGAACGGCCGATTTCCAAGGATGGAAGGGCGATGTTTGGATCAGCACGGACAATTTCGACCTGACTCCCGCCTATTCGTCGTTTTCCAACGATTTGATCAATGGGTCATTCCAAACGCCTTCCGTGCGCGTCGGAGCCCACAACGCGCAGGCGGGCGGGGGAATCACGCTCGGCGGAACGCTCCCGGTCGAGGGCTACAGCAATTCCTTCTTCACCCTTGATGGGCACGCGATCTTCAACCCGACGCGATCGGAAGACGGAGATCTTTTTCCGGCATGCCAGGGCGCGGCCCCCTGCCTCAAATTGGGCGCAAGCCTGACCCGCATCTACCACAAAGACGAGTATCAAGCCTCGACGACGACCTCGGCCGGGCGCTCCCCCGTCGTGGTCACCAGGAGGTCGACCGGGGCCCTCGGCATCAACGAGACCGATTTTAACGTTAATGCGCGCTATGACGACCGCGAGACGGCGCTGAGCGGCTTCGTCACGAAGTCCGTCTACAACAAAGACTTGTCTGCCGTCGCCGCCCGTGTCTTCGCCTTTCCGGCGCTGGGCGGTCTAGCCTCCCTGATGGAGCTCTTCCCTGACTTCAGCACGGGGCTCACGCTGAAAAACTATTCCTTCTCCCGGCTCTCGCCCCATCTCTCCTATTCCTACACCACCTTCGAACTTTCAAATCCCGCAAATGCCTTGACGGCGGGCTTCGACCTCAAGCTGGGGCGGGGATCCCTGGCCGCTTCCTATACCCTCTACGTCCAGTCAGGAATCCCCGGACTCCCGACCGATCAGAACTACTACTCGCTGGGAGGTAAATACCCCTTTTAGAAAAACAGAAATAGGGGAACACAATACTTATTTCCGGCTTCCAACAGGGGAAAATAGGTATCGTGTCCCCCTATTTCCTCCTAGTCCGGAATTAGCGCCGTCGCGCGGCGGCAGGCATTTAAGCCACAGAGACGAAACAAGATATTCCCGGAGTTTCTCCCGATTCACCCAGCGGGCGGATTTAGGCCTGCCGCCGCCCTGAAGCGTCGCATATCGCAGCCTCAGCACGATCCGGTGATTCATGATCGAGTGCCGGAGGGTCTTGATCAGTTTTCCCGGGCGGGCGTCCACGTGCCGTATCTCGGGAAATCCCCAATGACCCTTGAGAATTCGCTCGCCATCGCCGCGCTTCCATAGGAGGACTCGGCCCCCTCGCTCTACGTAGAGGGCTTCCACGCGCAACGGTTCGGCTCTCACGCGGCGAGCGCTTTCTGGGTAGCTCCCAGTCGATCCGCCGATCCTGGCCGAGCAAAGGCGGGAAACGGGGCAGGCCGAGCAGCGCGGAGCTTCCGGAAGGCAGATCGTCGCCCCCAGTTCCATGAGAGCTTGGTTCCAGTCTCCGGGCGCCCGGCGGTCCAGCAGTTCCGCGGCCAAAGCCCACAGTCTCTGGGACATGGCCGACGTCTTCAAGTCGCCGCGAAGGGCGAAAAGCCTGGCAAAGACCCTCGCGACGTTGCCGTCCACGAGCGGGTAGGGTTTTCCAAAGGCGATCGACATCACGGCGCCCGCCGTGTAGCGGCCGACGCCGGGCAGGGAGAGGACGTCCTCGTAGCGGTCCGGAAACGCGCCTCCATGGACATCTCGAATCTTGATCGCCGCCTCGCGCATCGCTCGGGCGCGCCGGTAATAACCGAGGCCCGCCCAGGCCCTCAAGACGGACTCCTCGGAGGATCGGGCCAGAGCCTTGACGTCGGGGAATCGCCCGAGGAATTCCTCGTAACGCGGCGAAACGGTCTTGACCGTCGTCTGCTGGAGCATGATCTCGGAGACCCATATGCGGTAGGGGTCCCTCGTCCGGCGCCACGGCAAGTCGCGCCGATCGCGGCGATACCAGCGCAAAAGGCCGTCGCGCAGGGCCTCTTTAAGGCGGGGTTTCAACGGCGACATTTTCGATCGCCTCCTCGACCCCGGGCGTGCGGATAAGGAGATCATGGATGCGCCGCTGCTGCGCCCGGTTCGGCACCAGCCCCGAGACGGTCGCCGCGCCTCCATGCGCCTCGACCGTCAGATGCGTCAGATCGATGCCTTCGGCCCTCAATTCCCAAAGGATTTTCGCCTTGACGCCGGCATCGGAGATCTGGGCCTTGGTCGCGGCGGGCGCGCAGGCCAAGAGAACCGCCATGACAAGAAGCATCGCGAAAACCGACACGCGGGCGGGCACCATGAAAGTTAATGATAGAATACAATTTCGTCGTCCACGCTCATGCCCCCCCAAACGGCCCCATCCCCGTCGCTCAACGGCTCTTTTTCGGGACGAATCCACTTCGTCGGCATCGGAGGCATCGGCATGAGCGGCATCGCCGAGCTTCTCAAGAACCTAGGCTGCCGAATCTCCGGGTCCGACCTCCAGGAAAGCGCGATCACGCGCCGCCTATCGGGACTTGGCATCAGGGTCTTCCGAGGCCATAAGACTTCCCATGCCCGGGGCGCCGAGCTTTTGGTCGCCAGCTCCGCGGTTGCCCGCGACAATCCCGAGCTGCGTTGGGCGAGGGCGCGGGGGATCCCCGTCTTGCAGAGGGCGCAAATGCTCTCGCAGCTCGCCAAGTTGAAAAAAACGCTGACCGTGGCGGGGACGCACGGCAAGACGACGACCACCTCCCTGGCCGCGATGGCGCTCACGTCCGCCGGCGCGCGTCCCACGATGATCATCGGCGGCCAGCTCAAGAACATTCACGGCAACGCTCGGCTGGGCCTGGGCGACTATCTGGTCGCCGAGGCCGACGAGTCGGACGGCTCGTTTATTCACCTCGAACCACTGGCCGCGGTCGTCACCAACATCGACGACGACCACCTCGACTTCCATAAGACCATGGCGAATCTCAAAGACGCCTTCAAGGCCCACCTAGAAAGGCTTCCTCCCGATGGCGCCGCGATCCTTTGCGCGGACGACCCCGCCCTGCTCGCCATGTCCCGGAAGCTCGGGAGAACCGTCGTCACTTACGGCTTTGCCCCCGAGGCCTCTTGGCGTCCCAGGAATCTTCGCTTGTCGAGCGCGGGCTCCGTCTTCGACGCCTGCCGCGACGGCCGCGTCGAAGCCCGGGTCACCCTCCGCGTCCCCGGCCGCCACAACGTCCAAAACGCTTTGGGCGCCCTAGCGGCGGGCAGCTTTCTGGGCTTTCCCTCGGAGAAGCTCGCGCGAGGATTGTCGCGTTTTCGGGGTGTCGGACGGCGCCTGGACCGTCTCGGGCGGGCGGGCGGCGTCGAGTTCATCGACGACTACGGACACCACCCGACCGAGATCGCCGCCACGATCGAGGCGGTCTCTTCGCTCTGGAAGCCCGCGCGCCTCATCGTCCTTTTCCAGCCCCATCGCTACACCAGGACGAAGATGCTGGCCGCGCGCTTCGGCCCCGCCTTCAAGAGGGCCGACTTCGTCTACGTGGCGGACATTTATCCGGGAGGGGAAAAGCCGCTGGCGGGCGTCGACTCCAGACTGATCCTCTCGTCGCTCAAGCGCGTCGGCGTTCCGGCGGCGGCCTTCGCGCGCAGCCTCGACGTCGCCCTCCAGCTGCGCCCCGGAGACCTCGTCTTGACCCTCGGAGCGGGCGATATATGGAAGACGGGGCTCGATCTTCTGCGCCGGCTTCGCGAGCGCCGCCTCTCGCCAGTTTAGTGCCGGCCAAGCTCGGGCAGCATTTCCTCGCAGACGCCTCGGCCGCGCGCCGAATCGTCGAGGCGGCGGATCTCGCGTCCGGGGACACCGTCGTCGAGATAGGCCCCGGCCGGGGGGCGCTCACCACGGAGCTCCTTTCTCGGGGATGCCGCGTCGTCGCGATCGAGATGGACCGGGCTCTCGCGTCGCTCCTGCGCGATCAATTCGCCGGCGTCGATAGGATCGAAATCCACGAAGCCGATTTCCTTCGCTTTGACATCGAGCCCTACAAGGACGCGTCTCCCAAATTCATCGGCAACCTTCCTTACGCCGCGGCCAGCCCCATCCTCCAGAAAATTCTCTCCTGGCCGTCATGGCGTCTGGCGGTTTTCATGTTCCAAAAGGAGGTGGCCGATCGTCTGACGGCCCGGCCCGGCGGCGCCGACTACGGCGTCTTGACCCTTTCTCGATGGATCCGCGCGGACGCGGAGGCTCTCTTGACGCTCGGCCCCGAGTCGTTCCGCCCCAGGCCGCGCATCCGTTCAACCGTGCTGCGATTCCGCCGCCTTGATACGCCGCGGCTGGCGCCCCAAGATGAGAAACTCTTTTTCAGGGCCGCGAAGGCGGCCTTCCAGGAGCGGCGGAAGATGGCCGCGGGCGCGATGGCAAGGCTGCTGGACCTTCCACGTTCCCGGGTGGAGGCCGCCTTCCTCAAGCTCGGCCTCGACCCGCGTTGTCGGGCCCAGGAGATACCTCCCGAGGCCTATCTTCGGCTTCCCTCCGAATTGGGGCTGTCGAGGCGGGAAACGTAAACCGGGAAACGATCATGCGCGACGGCCATTCCACCTGCGATTCGCATCCACCGCTTTCCGTTTCCCGCCTCCCGTTTCCCGCCGCCGTCATCGGCATCGCCGCGATTCTCTATCTCCTGTCTCTTCGAGCCTACTACGTCGGATTTTTCAACGACGACGCTTTCTATATCATCGGCGCCCGTTCGCTCTTGGGCGGCCGCTATTCGGAGCTCAACGCGCCCGGGCATCCTCCGCTTGTCAATTATTTTCCGGGATATTCGATGCTGCTTGCTCCCATCGCGGCGTTCCATCCAGCCAGCTTGCTGGCCTACCAAATTTTCTCGGTCGTCCTGGCCGTTTCGACCCTCGTGCTCCTGCGCCGATGGCTGGACGCGAGCGGGGCCTCCGATCGCGTCGCGACGGCGGCGGTCCTGGTCGCGGCCTTCAACCCGCTGACCATCAGCCATTCCGGCGTCGTGCTTTCGGAGCTGCCTTTGTCTTTTTTCCTCCTCCTGAGCCTGCTGGCTCTGCGCCGCGCCTGGGACAAGGAAAGCTCCGTCGATTGGGTCGCCCCCGCCGTCTTGATGGGCGCCTGCGCCCTCCTGCGCCCGGAAGCCGTCTTCCTGCCCCTCGCCGCGGCCGCGGCCCTGGCGCTTGGGAGGCGGTGGCGGCTCGCGGGGCTGTGCCTTCTGTCTCTCTCGGGCGTCTTCGCCTTCTGCCTGCGTAATTACATTTTCGAAAGGACCTGGCTCGTCTATGGGATCGAGGCCGCGGATCCTTACCGCGCCTCTCCGTTCGCCTCGTTGATTCAAAACGCCTTGGGCGGCGCCCGATACTACTTGGGATTGCTTTTCGCGAGGATTTTCTTCAGGATGCCCGCGGACTCTCACGGTCTGCTCGGCGCCGCCGCCGTCGTCGCCGGTTCGACGGTGACAACCATCGGCGCCTATCGGGCAAAAAGGGGGGGCGCCGAAACCGTCCTCCAACTCTATCTTACGATCATCTTCGCCGTCTTTTTCCTATGGACGAAGCGCGCGGGACGTTATCTCCTTCCGGCGCTCCCCTTTCTCTCGGGTTATCTATTCGCCGGGGTCGAGAGCCTGTCTTCCACGCTCGAGGGGAAAAGGCGGCTTGTCTCCGGGGCCTGCGCGCTATCCCTGATCTGCTGCGCCTTCCCCGATTATCGCATCGTGCGCGCCTCCCTCTTGGAACGAACACCGCTCAACGCTCCGGCGCGCGAGGCGTATGCCTGGGTCAAAAACCGCACCGCCCCAGCCGATCTCTTCGCCGCGGAGTGGGACGGGCGATTCTTCCTTCGGACCGGGCGCGAAGCCCTTCATCTTCCGCGTCCCTCGACGCCCGGGGCTTTGGCGCGATGGCTGACGGAGCATCGAGTCCGCTACGTCTTCGTCGAACCGTCCGATTTCGCCTTGATGCCCGCCGACCGCCGCGCCTTCAACGCCCCGTGGGAAGGCCCCGAGCTCAACTCATTTCTCGTGAAGACGGGCCGCTGCCGCCTCGCCTTCAAGGACGCCTCGAGCGGCGTCGCCGTCTACCAGGTTGTGTTATAATCCGCCCATGCCCGCGGCGACGCGCTCCCGTCTGACGCTTCCGGCGCTCCTCCAGAAAATCCGGCGCGGGGAGGTGGATACGGTGCTCGCCGTGTTCCCGGACATGCTGGGAAGGCTCCTGGGCAAGCGCCTCACCGGCCGATTCTTCGCCGACGAGGCCGCGCGCCACGGTCTCCACGCCTGCGCCTACCTCTTGACCGTCGACATGGAGATGGAACCCGTCCAGGGCTACGAGCTGACGAGCTGGGAGAAAGGCTACGGGGATTTCCGGATGGCCCCCGATTTCGGGACGCTCAGGCTCGTGCCGTGGCTTGCGGGAACAGCGATCGTGCTCTGCGACTTGGTCGGGGAGGACGGCAAGCCCATCGAAGTCTCTCCGCGCCGGATCCTGCGGCGGCAGATCGAAAAAGCCGCGGCGGCCGGCTTTCAATTCCAAGTGGGCTCCGAGCTCGAACTGTATCTCTTCAAGGACGGCTACGACGCGGCCCGCGCGAAGGGTTACCACGGCCTCGAGCCGGCGGGCGCCTACATCGAGGATTACCACATCCTCCAGGGAACCAAGGAGGAGTTCGTCGTCCGCGAGATTCGCAACCAAATGGAGCAGGCGGGAATCCCGGTCGAGGGCTCGAAGGGGGAATGGGGGCGCGGCCAGCAGGAGATCAACCTCCGGCACGCGGAGCCCCTCGAAATGGCCGACCGCCACGCCCTCTACAAGCATGGCGCCAAGGAGATCGCCTGGCAAAAAGGGGCGGCCGTCACCTACATGGCGAAAGTCGACGAGTCCTCGGCCGGATCGAGCTTCCATCTGCACCTGAGTCTTTGGGACAAATCTCTGCGGCGCAACCTTTTCTGGGACGAGGCGGCCGGGAAGCGTTCCGGGCTCTTCGGCTCGGCCCTGGCCGGCTGGATGGCGCTCTCCCGAGAACTTTCGCTTTTCTTCGCGCCCACCGTCAATTCCTACAAGCGCTACCGCGCCGCGAGCTTCGCCCCGACCGGGATCGCCTGGGGAGAGGACAACCGCACCTGCGGGTTTAGGGCGCTGGGGGAGGGAGGCTCCTGCCGCATCGAAAACCGCATCCCGGGAGCGGACGCCAATCCTTATCTCGCCTTCGCGGCCTCGATCGCCGCCTGCCTCCACGGAATTGAAAGAAGGCTCAAGCCCCGTGCCGAATTTCACGGAAACGCCTACGCCGCTGCCGACATCCCGCGGGTGCCCGAATCCCTCGGCCAGGCCTTGGAAGCCTGGGAGCGATCCTCCGCCGCGAAATCGCTTTTCGGCTCCGACGTCCATCGCCATTACCACCACGCGGGCAAAGCCGAGCTCGAATCCTTCGAACGGGCCGTCACCTGCTGGGAACGCTCCCGCTACTTCGAGCGGATTTAGAAGCGCCGGAGAATCCCGCGCGCCAATCGGGAAACATCGGGGGAACTCGACTCGGCGCCGGCCTCGACGACGGCCCTGGCTTCTTCGAGCGTTGTTGGAGAAGAGCCTCCTGCCTGCGGCCCCGTCAGGGCACGCTCCATCTGCTTGAGCGCCACGAGCTGGGGATAGACGAGGGTGACGTCGAGGCCCGGCTCCTCGCGATCCACCGAGGCGTTCATGGGCCTTGAGCAGTCTTCAAGGCTCAAGCAGGGCGGCTCCTCTTCCACTTTTTTAAGGAAGGCCCAATCCGCCGGGGACGTCAAATTGCCGGACTTGCCAAGAATATAGACGATGGTGCCGCGGTCGTTGCGCATCTCGGCCGGTATCTCGAGGTACTGCTTGCGAAAAAGCGCTTTCGCCTCCTGGGAAAGATGATTAAAATCCGTATCGAGCCGCGAGTCATTGTCGTTTTTCGAGGCAAGGATCTCCGCAAGCGTCTGGAGCTTGCGCCGGGCGGCCTCTTTGGGGCTGGGATGGGACGACGCAGGCGGCGCGGGCTCAGGGACTCTCGAAGCCGCCCGCAGGGGCGCCATCCCGCGTCGAATGGCCCTTGTGTCCGACGCGATGCGCGGAGCCACCCTGGCGGGCCGCGACGGGACTCGCCCCGCCGCTTCCAACAGCGTCCTATCGGGGCCGCGGGTGAATCGGGACGTCGCGGGGGGCCGCGGGTGATGGGAAGGGCGACGCCGCGCTCGCCAAGCCGCCCGCCACAAGACGAGCGCCACCAGCAATAGGAGAAAAAGGGCGGCCGGCCAGGCTCGCCTCACTGATTATTCGGGCAGGTCGTCGGCGAGCAATCGCCGCGATGGTTTGTCGATGAGGCGCCGGAGGCCATCGTCGGAATAAAGAGCCGCGGCAAGCCGGGATGCCCTCATCTAGAAAATGTTGAAAAGTCGTCACGCAACGCCTGTCTCGCGGCTTCATCGGCGATGCGGGTCGAAATTTTGTCGGCGAAAAGCCCAGCGTCTAGGATCACTTTGCCCGAGCAGTTCCCGCAATACCGTTCGATATTCCTAAGCATGACGAGCGAGAGCCCATACCCGCCGATAGAGGTCGTGTCGCAGCCGCGCTTGCCCGCGAGATTGGTCTCCCACTTATGGCCGTCGAGATCCGTCAGGACTCCGGGACAGACGGCGTGAGCCCAGTGATCCCGGGAATTCTCCAAGTGCCTCGCCTCGTGGAACATGATGGCGACTCTTTGAATCTCGGGCATCTCCGAATCGACATAGCTGCGATTGAGGAGCATCTGGCCCGGCGCCTTTTCGGGATCGACCGCCGCCAGCATCTCCGCGGGCGCCGGCGCCGACATGCCCACCGATCTGACTCGGGATGAGAAAAAGCGCAGGTAGCTCGGGCCGTCGACGGCGCCGAAAATCCGCTGGTGAAGCGGCGAGGCGCCGGAGCCGCTGATGGCTTCCACGAAAGCCAAGTCGTTCGTCATCTGGCGCCTTGTCGCTTCAGGGACATCCTCGTCGAAAGAAAGGCCGAAACCGGCGGATAATGCGGCTTTCTTGGCAAGGGCAGCTTTGATCCGCGGCGCCGCCTCGCGGACAGCCCTTGTCAAGCTCGCGTCGGCGTTTTCAATCGACAGCGAAGACTCCTGGAAGCCGCTTCGGTCGACCGAATAAGCGGGGGCGCAGAACAAAACGACCCCCAACGCCGCGATGATGGTCATAGCCAAGCTCAAGCTTATAACACGCGCACGTGAAAACTTCAAGGGGATGCCGCCCGCCGCTTTCATAGACACCAGAATGATGGAATTATTCCCGCCTCGCATGGGTCTTATGGGGAAGCGAAGATTAGGCCCTCTGCCCGGTTTGCGTCCAACTCTCGACGCTTTCCTTAATTAGTTATAAAGGTCGTTTTGGATCTGACGGTGCGCTTGCTCGCCCGTAATGCGCTTGAACTGATCGTCCGCGTAAAGCCCCGCGTCCATCGTCACCTTGCCGGTGCAGTTCGAGCAGAACTTCTGGACATTCTTGAGCATGATGAGAGAGGAGCCGTAGGAGCCGAAGGCGGTCGTGTCGCAGGCAGGCTCTCCGGCAAGCGCCGCGCCCGTCCAGATGCTCTTGATCTCCTTGCCGTCGGAATCGAGGAAGGGATCGGGGCAGTTGGCGTGCGGCCAGTTGCCGTGCTTGACCTCCGTGTGCCGGGACTCGTGGTAGACGACCATGAGCCGGGCGATCTGGGGATGGTTGAACTTGATGTAGTTTTGCGTCAGCCACATCTTGGAGGGGTCCTCCATCGGAATGACGCAGGCCACGGCGTGCGGGTCGCCGCAATCCGAGATGCCGACCGATTTCGCCCGGCTGGTGAAGAACTTGATGTAGTCGTCCCCGGAGACCTCGCCAAAAATCTGGCGGTGCAGGCTCGAGGCGCCCGATCCTTTCACGGTCTGAATAAAGCCCAAATCACCGTTCATTTGGGTCCGGATCGCGGGGGGGACGTCCTTGTCGAATTTCAGGCCGAAATCAGGAACACGCGGAAGTGTCTTGCCGGCGGCGTCCTTAAGAGATGCCGCCGTAATCCTGGCCGTCTTGAGCAGGGAGAGCTCGGCATTGGCGAGATGAAGGCGCGCTTTCCCTGACGTCTGGAAATCGAAAAGATCGGCGTCGCCCTTCGCCGGACGAGAAAAAAAGGTTGCCCCCGCGAACACCGCCGTCGCCATGATCATCCAATTCTTTTTCACGATCCCTCCTAAAAAATACGCGCTCTGGTGATATCTTCTTCTCATAAGGCGCAACTCGAGACTTCGTGCATCATACAACATTTTGATTGCGGCGAGTTGCGCGAGTGTAATAGGATGTCCCCCATGAGCCCTGCCTTGTCCGGCAAGCGTCTCGACGGCAAAGTCTGCCTGATCACCGGAGCGGGTTCCGGCATGGGCCGGGTCGCCGCCCGTCTCTTCGCCCGGGAAGGCGCGCGGCTCGTCCTGGCGGATGTCGCGCGCGACACGGTGGCGCAGGCCGCCCGCGAGATTCGAGAAAAAGGCGGGGAGGCCGTCGCCGTCGCGGCCGACGTCTCCTCGGAGGCCGACTGCGAGCGCATGGTCAAGTCCGCCGTCGAGGCCTACGGCGAACTCCACGTCCTCTATAACAATGCCGGCATTTTCCCCGAGAAGGACCATTCCGTCACCGACACGGCGCCCGACGTCTGGGACCTCGTCTACCGCGTCAACCTCCGCGGCGTCTACCTCGGCTGCAAATACGGCATTCCCGCCATCATCCGCTCGGGCGGGGGTTCCGTCATCAATATCGCGTCCTTCGTGGCCCTCGTGGGATGCACCGTCCCGCAAGACGCCTACACGGCCTCCAAGGGCGGCGTCATCGCCCTCACCAAATCTCTCGCCGTGCAGTTCGGACCCGAGGGCGTTCGGTCCAACGCCGTCTGTCCCGGACCGGTCGAGACGCCCCTTCTCATGGAGTGGCTGCTCAAGGAGCCGGCCGAGAAGCAAAAAAGGCTCTCGCGCATCCCGATGGGGCGCTTCGGCAAGCCCGAGGACGTTGCCTACTTGGCGCTTTACCTCGCCTCGGACGAGTCGAGCTGGACGAACGGCGCCGTGATCGCCGTCGACGGCGGCATCACCTCGAACTACTTTTAATCATGAAGCCCGAACCCCTCTGGATCGGCGGGCGGGAAGCCGCCCCGAGAGGGGGGGAAAGTTTCCCGGTCCGCAATCCCGCGACGGGCCGAACCGCCGCCCGGGCCGCCTTGGCGGGCGGAGCCGACGTCGAGCGGGCGGTCGAGGCCGCGCGCAAAGGGTTTTTGGCTTGGTCGCGGCTGGGTCCCCGGGATCGCGCGGCGCGGCTTTTCGAATTCGCGAGGGTCGTCCGGCAAAACCTGCGCGAGTTGGCCGAGATCGAGACCCTCAACACGGGCAAACCCATCCGCGACTCCATGGACGAGGCGGGCGTCGTCGCGGACTGCCTCGAATACTACGCCGGCGGCGTCCAGAAATTCTTCGGCGAGACGATCCCCGTCACGGACCGCGGCCTCGACTTCACGCTTCGGGAGCCCCTCGGCGTCTGCGGGCTCATCGTCCCCTGGAACTTCCCGATGATGATCGCCTCGTGGAAATTCGCGCCGGCCTTGGCGGCCGGAAACGCGGTGATATTAAAACCCGCGAGCCTGACCCCCCTTTCGGCCCTGATGCTGGGCCGCCTTTCCAAGGATGCGGGGCTTCCGGACGGAGTCTTCAACGTGATCACGGGGCCGGGCGAGACGGCGGGGCGCGCGCTCGTCGAGCATCCGGAGATCGGGAAGATTTCTTTCACGGGAGAGACCGCGACCGGCGCCGGCATCATGTCCCTGGCCGCCCCCCGCATCAAGAGGATATCCCTGGAATTGGGGGGGAAATCCCCCAACATCGTCTTCGCGGACGCCGATTTCGGACTCTGCGTCGAACGCTCCGTCTACGCGGTCTTCGGGAACGCCGGCCAGGACTGCTGCGCCCGCAGCCGCGCCTTTGTCGAAAAACGCCTCTTCGGCCGATTCGTCGAGGCCGTCGTCGAGCGCGCCCGGAAACTGCGCGTGGGCGAGCCCCGATCCTCTCGAACGGAGATCGGCCCCCTCATCTCGCCCGCCCAGCGCCGCCGCGTCGAGGACTATATCCGATCGGGAATCGGGCATGGGGCGAGGCTGTTGTGCGGCGGGACGCCCCCCAAGGAGCGGGGCCTCTCGCGCGGCGCCTACCTGCGCCCCGCGGTCTTGGACCGGGTGCGTCCCGAGATGAAGGTATTCCGCGAGGAGATCTTCGGTCCGGTGCTCTGCGTCATGCCCTTCAAGGACGAGGAGGAGGCCGTGGCGCTCGCCAACGCCTCGGACTACGGGCTTTCGGCCTCGGTGTGGACCCGCGACATCGGCCGGGCGCTCCGCGTCGCGCGGGCGGTCAAAAGCGGCGTCGTCTCCGTCAACTCCTCCCACAGCGTCCATCTCGAGGCGCCCTTCGGCGGCTACAAAAAATCCGGCGTCGGCCGCGAGCTCGGCCTCAAGGCCCTCGAGGGCTACACCGAAGTCAAGAACGTCTTCGTCGCCGAAAAATAACGTCCGTCAGCAGGCTGGGAAGCGGCGGCGGGTCAAAACTGGTGACACCATACGAATTTCCAGGTCAAAAGGGGGAAATGGGTATGGTGTCACCAGTTTTGACACAGCCGAATCGGATGCGGAATTTGGTAAAATTTTTTAGTTAAAAATCGCTTTTTCAAGAGGGAGAATCCGGCATGATCACCACGGCGGAACTGAGGGTCGGCATGGTCATCGAGGACGAGGGACAGATCTACGAGGTCCTGGCTTGCCAGCATCACCGCATGTCCCAATCACGCGCCGTCTATCGCACCACGCTCCAATCCCTCGAAACGGGCGGCGTCGTCGAGCGCTCCTTCATGTCGGGGACCAAGCTGCGCGAGGTCCCGGTGACGAAGCGCGAAAAAACCTACATCTACGACGAGGGCGACAAGGCCGTCTTCATGGACGTCGAAAACTATGAGCAGGTGGGATTCCTCAAGTCCCATCTGGGCCCCCAGGCGAAATACCTGCGTGAGAACATGGAAGTTTTGGGCGTCTACGTGGACGGCAAGCTCGCGACCATCGAGCTGCCCGCCAACGTCGTCCTGACCGTGTCGAACACGGTCCCGGGGATCAAGGGCGACTCCGTCTCCAACATGATGAAGCCCGCGACGATGGACACGGGGCTTGAGGTGCAGGTCCCGCTCTTCATCAAGGAGGGCGACAAGATTCGCGTCGACACCCGGACGAACGCCTACGTCGAGCGAGTCAAAGAGTGATCAAAGCGGTCATCTTCGACATCGACAACACCCTCACCGACTTCATGCGCATGAAGCGCGCCGCGGTCGAGGCGGCGGTCGAGGGGATGATCGACGCGGGTCTGAAGGCCGCCAAGGACGAGCTCATCCGCAAGATCTTCGACATCTACTGGGCCAACGGCGTCGAGGACCAAAAAATCTTCGACAAGGTGCTTCTCCAGGAGGAGGGGCGCATCGACTACCGCGTGCTCGCCTCGGGGATCGTCGCCTACCGTCGCGCCAAAGCCGGCACGATGGCGCTCTACCCTCATGTGGGCGCGACCCTCTCGGAACTCATGCGCCTGGGAGTCAAGATGGCCGTCATCTCGGACGCGCCCCGGCTCGAGGTCTGGCTCCGGATCGTCGATCTGGGTCTCCACTACTATTTCGACCACGTGATCACGGCGGATGACGTTGGCGCCAAAAAGCCCGCGCCGCTAGGATTTCAGAAGGCCCTCGAGGCCTTGGGGACCGGGCCGCGGGAGACCTTGATGGTGGGAGACTGGGCGGAGCGCGACATCGCGGGCGCCAAGGCCTTGGGCATCCGCACCGCCTGGGCGAAATACGGCGACACGTTCGAGACCAAGGACTCGGGCGCCGAGTTCGAGCTGGACGACATCGCCGACCTCATCGCGATCATCAAGGGCGACGCCCGCCAAGCCTCGCCGGCCAAGCCTCGCGCGCCCTCGTCGAAAGCGGCGGCGCGGCGGGCCGTTCAAAGTTGAGACCCCTACAAAAAGGCGGCGCCGGGATCTCCGGCGCCGCCTCGACTACGGAGACTGCTCCGGTAGCTCGGAGCACCCCGCCGACGACAAGCGCAGTATACCAGCCGCGACTTCCCTTGTCAACGGGGCAGGAAGGGCCGACGTTGGAAGGAAGCCTCCCTGCTGGGTGCCCCGGCGGGGATTCGAACCCCGACCTTCCTCGTCGTCGGCAAGGCGCTCTATCCATTAAGCTACCAGGGCACACCTTATATACGGGGCTGGGTAGGATTTTGTTCCCGCGCGCGGCCGTCCCAACGGCCGTCGTCGTGGCGCTTTTGGTCTTGGCGCTCCCCGCCCGGGCCTTGAAAATCGAAATGCTGTCCCCGGCCGAGATGGGGCCGCTGGGTCTCGGAGCGAAGCCTTCGGCCCAGCCCATTCAGGTCGTCGCGGGCCGCGTCCTCGTCAAGTTCCAGCCCTCCATGGCCCGCGCCCAAAAGAAAGCCCTTCTTGATCCCTTGGGACATTCCATCGCCGGGGAGCTCTCCAAGATCGGCTGGACCGTGGTCGAGCTCGCCTCGGGGACCCGCGTCGCCGCCGGACTCCAAGTCCTGCGCGGCCTGCCCGGAATCATCGCCGTCGCGCCCGACTACGCCTACAGGACGCACGCCACGCCCAACGATCCGGACGTGCCGCAGCAGTACGGCTTGAGTCAAATCGATGCCTTCGGAGCGTGGAACTACGCGACCGCCCAGAACAGCTCACAAAAGGTCACCGTCACCATCATTGACGCCGGCATCGACGGGACACAGCCGGATCTCCTCGGGCAGATCGTGCCGGCTGGCAACGCCTATTTCAACCCGGACTCCTCGCCGATCGTCAGCACCGCCGCGGAGAACCCGCCGCTTTATGCCTGCGATCATGCGACGCAAGTCTCCGGGGTCGCCGCGGCCTCGACGAACAACGGCTATGAGATCGCGGGGGTTTCCTGGGGAGCGCAGCTCATGTCCCTGCGGGTCTTCAATCAGGCTGATTGCAATTCGGACTGCTCCAATTCAGGGCCTTGCTGCTGTGGCTCCGGCTGCACCCCAGGCACCTGCTATGGTTGCTGCGCGACGGACGATGTCGCTATTTCGAGCGCGATTCTTTATGCCACGAACTTCCAAGGGCAACCCGGCTACGGAGATTTGGTGATCAACATGAGCCTTGGAGGCGTGGAATCATGTTCGTCGGTCGCAGCCGACGCAATTGCGGTCGCAACCGGCGCCGCCATTCCCGTCGTCATCGCTGCCGGAAACAGCGGCCCCGGAGGCGATACGATCAACTCTCCCGCCAACTGCGCCTCGACCTCGCTTTCCGGCGGCGTCATCCCGGTCGGAGCGACGGACCAGAACAATAATATCGCTTCCTTTTCCTCGACGGGGCAGGAGCTGGCCGCCAACGGCGTCGTCGCTCCCGGGGTGGGCATACTCACGACGACCCTAAGTTCGGCAACAGCCTCGGTGGATGGCACCTCCTTCGCGACGCCTCATGTCGCGGGGCTGGCGGCTTTGATCCTGTCGGCCATCCCCAGCTGCACGAGCGGCGCCTGCGCGGGCGCCGCCAACTGCGCCGCCTGCGTCCAGAACATCATCCGCAACACCGCGGACAATATCGGGCTGTCCCAAGACTACCAAGGCGCGGGGAGGATCAACGCCTTCAAGGCCCTGCGCCTGGCGACCCAGGGGACGCTGGCGAATTACGCCGGCCAACAGGAGCCCATCGCCTTTCCGAACCCCTTCCGCATCGCCCAGGCGAACAATCTCTCCTTCAGCATCCCGCCCTCTCTCGCGGGAGCCTCGCCCACGATCAAGATCTACACCGTGAGCGGCCAGCTCGTCAAAGAGCTCACGGGGCTCACCTGGGACGGACGCAACGCCTCCGGCAATCTCGCGGCCTCCGGCACCTATATTTTCCTCATCCAGACCTCCAACGGCCAGGCGAAGGGCCGCTTCGCGGTGATCCATTGACGCCCCATTTTTTAGTAGCCTCTAACCGGCGCACCCGAAAGACCCTGGCCTCCCGGGTCAGCCGGGCCGACGACTTCGTGTCGCGAAGCCGGGGACTTTTGGGAAGGACGGCCATGGAGCCAGGAGAGGCTCTTTGGATCGAACCCTGCGCCATGATTCACACCTTCTTCATGAAGTTTCCCATCGACGTCCTCTTCCTCGACAAGGAGCGCCGTGTCGTCCGTGCGATCGAAAACATCCAACCCTTCCGGCTCTCGCCTTGGGTGGGGAAAGCCCGCAGCGTGCTCGAGTTCGCGGCCGGGACGCTCAAGGCCGCGGGCGGGGCGCTGCCCGGGGACGGCGTGAGCTTCACCTTTTCCTCATGACGATGACTCCGGCCGCCGAAACATACGATTTCAAGACCCCCTCGGGCGTCGAGATCGAGCGCTACTACGGCCCCGACACCCATCCCGTCTCCCAGGCAGAGCTGGGAGAGCCGGGACGCTATCCCTTCACCAGGGGCATCCACGCGACCATGTATCGCGGCCGTCTCTGGACGATGCGCCAGTACGCGGGCTTTGGCACCGCCCAGGAGACCAACCAGCGCTTCCGCTGGCTTCTCGAAGAGGGCCAGACCGGGCTTTCGACCGCCTTCGACCTTCCGACCCAGACGGGGCTCGACGCCGACCACCCCGCGGCGGCGGGGGAAGTGGGGCGGGTCGGCGTTCACGTCGGGACGATCGCCGACATGGAGACCCTTTTCGCCGAGATCCCCTTGGACAAGGTCTCGACCTCGCTCACGATCAACGCGACGGCGCCGATCCTCCTCGCCTTCTATCTCGCGATCGCCAAGCGCCGCGGCGCGGCTTTCGAGTCCCTCCGAGGCACGCTTCAAAACGACGTCTTGAAGGAATTCCTCGCCCGAGGGACCTACATCTTCCCGCCGGGTCCCAGCCTCCGATTCGCCGTCGACGCGATCGTCTATTCCTTGAAGAACCTTCCGCTCTTCAACCCCATTTCGATCTCCGGCTATCACATCCGCGAGGCGGGCTCCGACGCCGTCCAGGAAATCGCCTTCACTCTCGCGAACGCCGAGGCTTACTTGAAGGAGATCGAGCGCCGCGGCATCCCTCCCGAGCGCTCCGGGGAGCGAGTCGCCTTCTTCTTCGGCTGCCACAACCACTTCCTGGAGGAAATCGCGAAATTCCGGGCGGCGCGCCGGGTTTGGGCCAAGATGATGCGGGAGGACTGGGGCGTCAAGAACCCGCGGGCCCAGATGCTGCGCTTTCACGTCCAGACCTGCGGTTCGACCCTCACGAGCCAGCAGCCCTTGAACAACGTCATGCGAACGGCTCTCCAGGCGATGGCCGCGACGTTGGGAGGGGCGCAGTCCCTGCACACGAACGCCTACGACGAGGCGCTGGCTCTTCCCAGCGAGACGTCGGCCGCGCTCGCCCTCAAGACCCAGCAGATTTTGGCCTACGAGACCGGCGTCGCCGACACGGCGGACCCGGCGGGCGGCTCCTGGGCGATCGAGTCCCTGACGACGCAGCTCGAGAGGCGCATCCGCGAAAAAATAGGCGATATCCGCGCCAAGGGGGGGATGATCGATCTCATCGCGCGAGGCGTCCCCCAGGGCGAAATCCACGAGAAAGCCTACGAGCACAGCCGGGAGGTCGAGTCGGGCCGCCGCAAGATCGTGGGGGTCAACTGCCTCGCCATCCCGGAAAAAAAGGGACGGCTCAAGACTCTCAAGGTCGCCGCGTCCGCGGAGTCCAGCCTGAAAAAGGCCCTGGCCGCCTTCAAGGCGAAGAGGAACAAGGCCGCCGTCCGCGAGTCCCTGGACGCGGTCTCCCGCGCCGCCGCCCAGCCCTCCGGCGATCTTTTCGTTCCCGTCCTGGCGGCCGTCCAGGCCCGGGCGACTCTGGGCGAGATCGTCGCGACCCTTCGCGAACATTTCGGGGAGCACCGGAGCTCCTGATGGCCGGGCCGAAACGCTGATGGGCGTCAAGATCGAAGGCTACCGCAGCGCCGCGGAGATCATCCGCGGCCGCGGCCTCGTGGATGAGGCCACGTTCCAACGAGCCTTGGAAGCGTCCCGTTCCCAGCGAGTCGGCGTCGAGGAAGCCCTTCTCGATATGAAGGCCGTCACGAAAAGCGAGATTCTCGGTCTTCTCGAGGACGAATGGGATATCCCGGCGGTCAATCTTGAGAAGATCGACGTCGACGCCGAGATCGTCAAGATCGTCTCCGAGGCGCTCTCCCGTCAGATTCCGGCCGTCGCCTTCCGCAAGGACGAGGGCATCCTCTTCATCGCGATTCCCGATCCCAAGCGCCTCGTGGACCTTGACGTGGTCAAGTTCCAGGTGGGCCTCGAGATCAAGCCCTATTTGGCCCTGCGCCCCGACATCGAGTCGACCCTCGAGCGCGTCTACGGCAAGCCCGAGACGATCCTGGCCCGCAGGCTTCTCGACCGCAGCCGCGAGCCCGGCGCGGCCGCGGACGGCGATGAGACGAAGGAAAAAGAGCGCTCCGAGATTTTCGACGTCGACGTGACGGACTCCGAGGCGCGTCAATTTTTGAAGCTCATCATCCAGCAGGCCCTCAATATGCGCGCCTCCGACATCCACATCGAGCCCATGGAGGACGCGTCGGGCAAAAACGCGAAGGTGGGGGTGCGCTACCGGGTGGACGGGAACTTGGTCGCGGCCCCCATCGAGGTCCCCTGGCGCTACCGCGACCGGCTTATCCGGCTCGTCAAAATCGACACGGGGCTTAAACCCGACGAGAACCGCATACCCCAGTCGGGCCGCTTCGAGCAGTCCGCCCGAGGCGCGCCCATCCAGTTCCGCGTCGAGATCGTGCCGACGGCCTTCGGCGAGTCCTGCGTCATGCGCATCCTGGACAGCAAGGCCGTCAAGGTCGACATCGACAAGATGGGCTTTCTTCCCGACACCCTCGACAAGTTCAAAGGCCTTTTGAAGGGCGTCGGCGGCAAGAAGAATTTCGGCCTCGTCGTCATCTGCGGCCCGACGGGCTCCGGAAAATCAACGACCCTTTACGCGGCCTTGAACCACATCAACAACCCCCGCATCAAGATCCTCACCGCGGAAAACCCCGTCGAATACAAACTCTCCGGAATCGTCCAAGTGCCCGTCAACCCCGACTTGAAGATCAAGATAGGCGACGAGGCCAAATCCTTCGACTTCGCGCTCGCCATGCGCTCCTTCCTGCGCCTCGACCCCGACGTCATCATGATCGGCGAGATGCGCGACCGGGAGACCGCCCAAATCGCGATGGAGGCCGCCATGACGGGCCACCTCGTCTTCTCCACGATCCACACCAACGACGCCGCCTCCGCCATCCCGCGGTTGATCGAAATGGGATGCCCGGCTTACATGGTCGCCTCGACCGTCAAAGCCGTCATGGCCCAGCGCCTCTCGCGCCGGCTCTGCCCCGAATGCAAGAAGCCGCGCGCTCCGACGGCCGAAGAGATCCGGACCTTCGAGGACCATGGCTTGCCTCTCGCGAAAGACGAGGAACTCTACGACCGCTCGGGGGAAGAATGCAAAGTCTGCAAAAGCCTCGGTTTTTCGGGACGGGTGCCGCTTCACGAACTTCTCGTCATGTCGGAGCCGCTCCGTTCGCTTTCCTTGAAGGAGGTCGTCGCGAGCGTCCTGCGCGACGCCGCGCTCAAGGAAGGAATGCGGCTCATCGTCCAAGACGGGCTTCTCAAGGTCCGCCAAGGGCTCACCACCGTCCGAGAAGTCCTGGGAGGAATGGAGTCATGATGGCGGGGACGCGACGCTAATGGCCGAAAAACCGGCTTTGCTCGCCGCGGCGGGCCTGCAGGCGGATATGGACGTCGGGACGGCGCTCGAGCTTTTCAACGTCGCGGGGCAGATGACCTCGACGATGGACCTCGACTTTCTCTTGGAGCAGATCGGACGGACCGCCGAGCAGCTCTTGGACAGCGAGGCGAGCTCCATCATGCTCGTCACCGACGACGGCATGAGCCTCTTCTTCAAGATCGCCTCGGGCGAGAAGGCCCAGGCGATCAAGACGATGACGCTCCCGATCGGCCAGGGGATCGCCGGCTCCGTGGCCCAGAGCCGCAAGCCCCTCGTCATCGAGGACGCGCAATCCGACGCTCGGGTGAGCCGCAAATTCGACGAGGCCTCCGGCTTCAAGACCCGCTCGATCCTCTGCGTCCCCATGCTCTATCGGGGAGACCTTGTCGGCGTCGTGGAAGTCCTCAACAAACGCTCGGGCGCCTATACTCCGCAGGATACGACGCTCCTTTCGGGCTTGGCAAGCTTCGTGTCGGTCGTCATCACGAACACGAAGATCATCACGGAGCAGAAGAATTTTTTCTCGCGCATGATGGAGCTTCTCATCGGCTTTATCGAGGCCTCAAGGCCGGGCTTCGAGGGCCATCCCGCGAGGTCGGCGCGGCTTGCCTGCTCTCTCGGACGGGCGCTGGGAGTTTCGGACTACGAGTACCGGATGCTCTATTACGCCGGGATCCTGCACGACTTGGGCTACGTGGCGCTCAAGAACTCCGAGGTGGTGGGCGACCTCCGCGGCAGCCAGGCCCTGGAGGGGATGCACCCGGAGATCTCGGCGCGGATGCTGGAGGGGATCAAGATTCTCGAAGGCGCGGTCCCCATGATCCGCCACCACCACGAGCGCTGGGACGGCGCGGGCTATCCCGCGGGACTCAAGGACGCCGAGATCCCGTTGGGGGCCAGGATCCTCGGTCTCGTCGAGTCCGTCGAGGAGCTTAAAATCGGCGGGTTGGACAGCGACGGCGTTTATCAAAAGGCCCGCCAACTGGTCCAAGACGGGGCGGGCTCGCGATTCGACCCCCAGGTCGCGGCGTCTTTTCTTGATCTGCTTTCAAAAGGAGAGCGCATATGGTAGAAGGGACGGCGAGTCCTTATAGAATCCTCATCGCGAAGCCGGGCCTGGACGGCCACGACCGCGGGGCCAAGGTGATCGTACGGGCCCTGCGGGACGCCGGTTTCGAGGTCATCTACACCGGGATCCGCCAGACGCCGGAGATGATCGCCCGCGCCGCCATCCAGGAGGACGTGGACGCCGTCGGCCTCTCCCTCCTCTCCGGGGCGCACATGACGCTTTTCCCGCGCGTCGCCTCCCTCCTTAAGGAAGAAGGGCTCGGCGACATTCTCGTCTTCGGCGGCGGAATCATCCCGGACGAGGATTTCCCGCTTCTGCGCAAGAAGGGAATCGACCGGGTCTTTGGACCCGGCACGAGCCTTCAGTCGATCGTCGACTATCTTAAGGAAGCCCTGGCACGCCGCAAGCAAGCCACGGACGGCAAAAGCAAGGCACGCAAGATCAAGGAAGGAGCGAAAGCCGCGAAATGAGCGACATCAGGCGGCTGGCGCGCCGCGTCGAGGGGGGGGATCTCTCGGCCGTCGCCCGGGCGATCTCCTTCGTCGTGGACGAGCGGCCGGGCTCGGAGGAGCTCTCTTCGGAGCTTTATCGCCGCTCCTCCTCGGTCCACAAGGTCGGCCTAGCCGGACCTCCCGGCAGCGGGAAATCCACGCTGACGGGCCGGCTCATCTCCTACTGGCGCGGCCAAGGGCTCAAGGTCGGCGTCCTCGCGGTAGACCCCTCAAGCCCCGTCTCGGGCGGCGCCTTCCTGGGCGATCGCCTCCGCATCCAAGACCACGCCGGAGACCCGTGCGTTTATATCCGGAGCCTCGCGACGAGGGGGAGGGTGGGGGGGCTGACGCCGACGATCTTCGGGGCGATCCACGTCCTCGAGGCCGCGGGATTCCAGAAAATCCTCGTCGAAACCGTCGGCGTCGGGCAAGACGAGGTGGAGGTCGCCCACGCGGCCGATACCGTCCTCTACGTCGTCACGCCGGGGCTCGGAGACGAGATCCAGGCTCTCAAGGCGGGCATCATGGAGATCGGCGACATCTTTGTCGTCAATAAGGCCGATTTGCAGGGCAAGGACAAGGCCGTGGCCGACCTGCGCCGGGCGCTCGCGATCGGCGCGGAGGCCTCCCCCGCCGGCGGATGGGCCGCCCCGGTGCTCGCGACCTCCGCGTTGACGGGGGAAGGGATCGCGGCCCTCGGGGAGATGATCGAGAGGCATCAGGATCATCTTGACTCAAGCGGGCAGCGCAGCCGCCGGCTCAAGGACCAACTGCGCGCGGAAGTCTCGCTTTATCTCGCCCGCAGGATCTCTCGCTCCGTCGAGAAACGGCTGACGGAAAGACATCTCTCGGCCCTGGTCGAGCGGAAGACCGATCCCGTGACGCTGGGGCATGAGCTTCTCGATGCGCGAGGCGGCGCATGACCGTCGACCACATCGGCATCGCCGTCTCGTCGATCGAGGAGTCCGCCGCGTTCTACGCGAAGGCGTTGGGCCTCAAGCTCGCCCACCGCGAGGAAACGCCGGGACACGGCGTGCGGGTGGCCTTCCTGGGCGCACCAGGGGAAAAAGCCATGATCGAGCTTCTGGAGCCCGCCGACGAAGACGGCCCCATCGCCAAATTCCTCAGGTCGCGCGGCCCGGGGCTTCACCACCTGGCCTTCGCCGCCTCCGGCATCGAAGCCGAAATGTCGCGGATCGCCGGGCTGGGGGTTACTCCCATCGACCGGACCCCGAGGCCCGGCTCCCGCCGCACGCGGGTGTGCTTTCTCCATCCCAAGGACTGCGGCGGCGTCCTCGTGGAGTTAGTGGAGCACCGGATCGCCCCTCCATCGACATGGACGAGTTAAAAGCCAAAAAAATACCTTCGGACAAGACCGAGGAACTCCTGCGGCGCCAGGAGGCGGCGCGCCGGCCAGACGGCGGCGAAAAGGCAAAGGCCCAGCGCTCCCGCGGCAAGCTTCTGGCGCGCGAGCGGCTCGATCTGCTGCTTGACCAAGATTCATTCGAGGAGACGGATCTCCTCGTCGAGAGCCGCTCGGAGGCCTTCGGCGACGGCCGCAAGCCGCCGGCGGGAGACGGCGTCATCGCCGGCTTCGGGCGCATCAACGGCCGCCCCGTCTGCGTTTATTCCCAGGATTTCACGGTGATGGGCGGCTCCTTGGGCCTCGCCCATGCCGAGAAGATCTGCAAGGTGATGGACCTCGCGCTCGCCGCCGGCTGCCCCGTCATCGGCATCTGCGACTCGGGAGGCGCGCGCATCCAGGAGGGAGTCGAGGCGCTGGGAGGCTACGCCGAGATTTTCGAACGCAACGTCCGCGCCTCGGGAGTCATCCCCCAGATCTCGGCCATCCTGGGCCCCTGCGCGGGCGGCGCCGTCTATTCCCCGGCCCTGACGGACTTCGTCTTCATGGTCGAGGGCATCAGCCACATGTTCATCACCGGCCCCGACGTCGTCAAGCAGGCGACGGGCGAGGAACCCGAGTTCGAGTCCCTGGGCGGCGCCAAGCTCCACAGTGAGAAATCCGGGGTCTGCCACTTCACGGCCGGCTCGGAGCAGGACTGCTTCCGCCAGATTCGCGAGCTCCTCGACTTTCTCCCTCAGAACGCGCGGGAGATTCCCAAGCCTCCGATCTCCTCCGACAACCCACGCCGCGAAAGCGCCCTCCTTGACGCGATCGCCGCGTCGGATCCCCGCAAGCCCTACAGCATTCGCGAGGTCATCCGCGCGATCGTCGACGGCCGGCAGTTCCTCGAAATCCAGGCCGCCTTCGCGAAAAACATCGTCGTCGGATTCGCCCGCCTCAACGGCCAGGCGATCGGCGTGGTCGCCAACAACTCCGAACACCTCTCGGGCGCCCTCGACATCGACGCGAGCGAAAAGGCCGGACGATTCGTGCGCTTCTGCGACGCCTTCAACATCCCTCTTTTGACCCTGGTCGACGTCCCCGGTTATTGGCCGGGCCTCGATCAGGAACGCCGCGGCATCATCCGCCGGGGGGCCAAGCTCCTCTACGCCTATTGCGAGGCGAGCGTCCCGCGCGTCACCGTCATCCTCAAAAAGGCCTACGGCGGCGCCTACGATGTCATGAACTCCAGGCATATCCGCGGGGATATGAGCTTCGCCTGGCCCTCGGCCGAGATCGCGGTCATGGGCCCGGCCGCCGCGGTCGAGATCACCCACCGCCGCGAGCTCAAGGCCGCCGCGGACCCCAAGAAGCTCCGCGCCAAGCTCACCGAGGACTACATCCGGGACTTCGCCTCGCCCTATCATGCCGCCTCCCGGGGCTACGTCGACGAGGTGATCGAGGCAAGGCTCACGCGCCCGAAGCTCATCCGGGCCTTTCAATTTCTCAGGACCAAGCGGACGGACGCGATCCCTAGAAAACACGGGAATATGCCGCTATAATTACGGACAAGGGGGTTTTGATCATGCAGAACAAGGTGACGGTGGTCGGTGCGGGAAACGTGGGCGCGACGCTGGCGCAGCGCCTGGCGGAAATGGAGATCGCCGACGTCGTGCTGGTGGACATTCCCCAGGTGGAAGGCATGCCCCAGGGAAAATCCCTCGACATCCGCGAGTCGGCCCCCATTTACGGCTACGACGGGCGGGTCACGGGAACGACTTCCTACGAGGCGACGGCGGGGTCGGACGTCGTCATCATCACGGCCGGCATCCCGCGCAAGCCCGGCATGAGCCGGGATGATCTCCTGAATACGAACGCCGCCATCGTCGGCTCGGTGACCGAACAGGTGGCCCGGCTCTCGCCCAAGTCGATCCTCATCATCGTCTCCAACCCCTTGGACGCCATGTGCCTCGTGGCCTTGAGGACCTCCAAATTTCCCAAGAGCCGCGTGATCGGCATGGCGGGGGTCCTCGACAGCGCCCGCATGCGGCTTTTCATCGCCGAGGCCCTTGCCGTCTCCGTCGAGAACGTCCACGCCATGGTGCTGGGAGGCCACGGCGACACGATGGTGCCCCTTCCCAGATTCTCCACGGTCAACGGCATCCCGGTCACGGAGCTTCTTCCCAAGGAGACGATCGAGAAGATCAACCAGAGGACGCGCGACGGCGGGGCGGAGATCGTCAAGCTTTTGAAGACGGGATCCGCCTACTACGCCCCGTCCGCCTCCGCGGCCGAGATGACGGAGGCGATCCTCAAGGATAAAAAGAAGATCCTTCCCTGCGCGGTCTACCTGGAGGGGGAATACGGGGTCAACGGGGTCTTCGTGGGCGTCCCGGCCAAGCTTGGCCGCAACGGCGTCGAGTCGGTGGTCCAGCTCAACTTGACGGTCGAGGAGCGTTCGGCGCTCCAGAAGTCGGCCCAGGCGGTCAAGGAAGTCGCGGCGGCGCTCAAGTAAACGGCATGCGACGGAAAGCAACGGGAGGCAACCGAAGGCGCCGCGGGGACGAGGGGGCATGCTCCCCGGTCTTTCTCGGCCTTCTGTTGCTTTCCGTCGCCTTCCTTGGCCTTCCGTCGCCGCTGGCCGCCGATTCCTTCTCGGCGATAAACCAGTTGACGAGCGCCGCGTCCTTGAAGCCTTTCGCGCGGGACCTCGGCGGCCTCATGGGCTCGGACAGTTTTCATACGGCCCGACCGCTGGGATTTTCCGGCTTCGAGCTGAGCGCGGACGATGCCGTGCAGTTCTCCCCCGACCCCAACGACACGATCCTGCGCGCGGGCGGCGCCAAGCCCCTCTGGCTCCCCATGGCCCAGGCCGACATCGGCATGCCCTACCGCTTCGACGGCTTCGTGCGCGGGACGAGCTACCAGGGCCTCACGATGGCGGGAGGGGGATTGCGCTACGGGCTTTTGAAGACGAACGACAAGTCTTGGGCGCCCCAGCTGCTTGCCGTCCTCGAGGGCGACGTCGCCTCGGATCCCTACTTCTCGGCGACGCATTACGGCGGCGGCATCGCGGCCTCGATGGGAAACCGCTTCATCGCCCCGTATCTGGGCGCCGGCTTCGACGCGACCCGGGTCACCGTGGGCTCCGATGCCGCCGACTCCGCCTTGAACGGAACGTCCGTTTCGGTCTTGGAGCCCCGATTCACCGCGGGCACGCAGATCGTGCTTCGGACCTTCGTCTACGCCCACTTGAGCTACGTCTACATGCACCGCCAAAACGGCGCGCAGGGCGGCCTGGGCGTCAGGTTCTAAACGGCGGAGCCGGGCCTGAATTCAGGCCCGGCTCATGATCGACAATCGTCTCAACTCGGATGCTATTCTTATTGATACTCAGCCGGGCAAAGATCCGTCTGCGATTGCTGAGTGGAACAAACAATCGGGTTTATTCCCTGAGTTAGCGGCGGCAGCGTCGCAGTCACGTTATAGGGACCGTAGTAGACTGAGGTGTCGGGACCTCGCGTTAGAACAATGGTATATTGCGGCATCGTTCCCGTTCCACCTCCCACAATGTTGATCACAGGATTTTGG